>NZ_NOIO01000016.1:0-152686 GCF_014596605.1 Pseudomonas sp. PSB11 | reverse complement strand
TAGGCCGCGATCCACTGGCGCAACGAAGAAAAATCAACATCGTGCCGATCCGCAACATCTCTAAGACCCGCATTACCGGAACAGTAATCCTGCACCGCCAACAGCTTCACTTGAACTGTGTACTTCCTCATGAAACACCCCATCGGTTGTGTCCAACCTTTGGGGTGCAGTCCAGAGCGTGGGAACGATCAGCGCGGTGTTCCTGAAGGCATAAAAAAACGCCGCTCATCTCACGATGGGCGGCGTTTTTCATTGCTTTGAAACGTTAGGCTTGAACGACCGGGATGTTGGCGTTCGCAGCAGCTTCACGGAACTCGGCAATCTGGTCGAAGGACAGGTAGCGGTAGACATCGGCCGCCATGCTGTCGATCTTGCCAGCGTATTCCATGTACTCCTCGACGGTCGGCAGGCGACCCAGGATGGAAGCCACGGACGCCAGTTCAGCCGAAGCCAGGTAGACGTTCGCGCCGTCACCCAGACGGTTCGGGAAGTTACGGGTCGAAGTCGACACGACAGTCGAGTTCGGCTCTACACGTGCCTGGTTACCCATGCACAGCGAGCAGCCTGGCATTTCCATGCGGGCGCCAGCCTTGCCGTAGATGCCGTAGTAGCCTTCTTCGGTCAGTTGGTGAGCGTCCATCTTGGTCGGCGGCGACAGCCACAGACGGGTTGGCAGCTGACCCTTGACCTGTTCCAGCAACTTGCCGGCAGCGCGGAAGTGACCGATGTTGGTCATGCACGAACCGATGAACACTTCGTCGATCTTCTCGCCAGCAACGCTGGAGAGCAGGCGAGCGTCGTCCGGGTCGTTCGGCGCGCAGAGCACAGGCTCCTTGATGTCGGCCAGGTCGATCTCGATGATCTCGGCGTATTCAGCGTCTTTGTCCGCTTGCAGCAGCTCAGGGTTGGCCAGCCAGGCTTCCATCGCTTGAGCGCGACGTTCCAGAGTGCGTGCATCGCCGTAGCCTTCGCCGATCATCCAGCGCAGCAGGGTGATGTTGGACTGCAGGTATTCGGCAATCGACTCTTTGGACAGCTGGATGGTGCAACCGGCAGCCGAACGTTCGGCCGAGGCGTCAGACAGTTCGAACGCTTGCTCTACGGTCAGCTTAGGCAGGCCTTCGATCTCCAGGATGCGTCCGGAGAAGGCGTTCTTCTTGCCTTTCTTCTCTACGGTCAGCAGGCCTTTCTGGATCGCGTAGTAAGGAATGGCGTGAACCAGGTCACGCAGGGTGACGCCTGGCTGCAGTTCGCCCTTGAAGCGAACCAGGATCGACTCAGGCATGTCCAGCGGCATGACGCCGGTGGCCGCGGCGAACGCTACCAGGCCGGAACCGGCCGGGAACGAGATGCCGATCGGGAAGCGGGTGTGCGAGTCACCACCGGTGCCGACGGTGTCTGGCAGCAGCATGCGGTTCAGCCACGAGTGGATGATGCCGTCGCCCGGACGCAGGGAAACGCCGCCGCGGGTCATGATGAAGTCAGGCAGGGTGTGGTGGGTGGTCACGTCGATTGGCTTGGGGTAAGCCGCGGTGTGGCAGAAGGACTGCATCACCAGGTCGGTCGAGAAGCCCAGGCACGCCAGGTCTTTCAGTTCGTCACGGGTCATTGGACCGGTGGTGTCCTGGGAACCCACGGTGGTCATCTTCGGTTCGCAGTAGGTGCCCGGGCGAACGCCGGTCACGCCGCAAGCCCTGCCGACCATTTTCTGCGCCAGGGTGAAGCCCTTGGTGCTTTCAGCTGGCGCTTCAGGCTTCTTGAACAGCGTCGAAGGTGGCAGACCCAGCTCGCTACGAGCCTTCTCGGTCAGGCCACGGCCGATGATCAGCGGGATACGGCCGCCGGCGCGCACTTCGTCCAACAGGACCGGAGTCTTCATTTCGAAGGTGGTCAGGACTTCGTCGGTGCCGTGCTTGCAGACTTTGCCAGCATGCGGGTACAGGTCGATCACGTCGCCCATGTGCATGTTGGATACGTCGAATTCGATTGGCAGTGCGCCAGCATCTTCCATGGTGTTGTAGAAGATCGGAGCGATCTTGCTGCCGAAGCAGAAACCGCCGGCACGCTTGTTCGGCACGTAGGGAACGTCGTCGCCGAAGAACCACAGCACCGAGTTGGTGGCCGATTTACGCGAAGAACCGGTACCGACCACGTCGCCAACGTAGGCGATCGGGAAGCCGGCGTTGCGCATTTCTTCGATCTGCTTCATCGGGCCGGTGACGCCTTGTGCGTCAGGCACGATGCCGTCGCGAGCCATTTTCAGCATGGCCAGGGCGTGCAGCGGGATGTCCGGGCGGGACCAGGCATCAGGTGCAGGGGACAGGTCGTCGGTGTTGGTCTCGCCAGTTACCTTGAACACACGCAGGCTGATCTTGTCGGCCAGCACAGGGCGTTTCACGAACCACTCGCCGTCAGCCCAGGATTGCAGCACGCCCTTGGCGTGTACGTTACCGTTCTTGGCTTTTTCAGCGACGTCGTGGAAGGCATCGAACATCAGCAGGGTGTGCTTGAGTTCTTCGGCCGCTACTGGTGCCAGCTCGGCGTCGTCCAGCAGGTTGACCAGGGTCACGATGTTGTAGCCACCCTGCATGGTGCCGAGCAGTTCAACAGCGCGCTTCTTGTCGATCAGGGGGGATTTGGCTTCGCCTTTGGCGATGGCGGACAGGAAGCCGGCCTTGACATAGGCTGCTTCGTCCACTCCAGGCGGAACGCGATTGGTGATCAGGTCAACGAGAAATGCTTCTTCGCCAGCCGGGGGGTTCTTCAGCAGCTCGACCAGGCCTGCAGTTTGTTCGGCGTTAAGCGGCTGGGGAACGATACCCAGTGCTGCACGCTCTTCGATATGTTTGCGGTAGGCTTCAAGCACAGTTATTACCCTCATCAGTGGTCCCAAATGGGTGTCCGGGACGCTCATCCCGAAATTGCCGTACTCATGCGCTGCGTGGCGTTGTGAGCCACTTAGCCAGAATTACCGACAATTCCTTACAGAAGCTGCTTTCAAAGTTTTACGCCTGCAGAACGGGAGCTGATGAGGGTTGGCGTTGGGCTTTTCCCCGCTGGAAAAACCCCTCGCCAACACCGCTCTGAAGGAACGACTGTGCTCGTGACGCTTTGAAAACAGCTTCTAACGGACATTGGCGCCTAAAAAGGCAGGCTGATTCTACGGCAAAAAAAAATTAAAGGTAAGTTGGCACCTGAAACTTTGAGGGGTGATCAATGTTAGACAAAGGGCTAACATGCCGTCCTGTTTTGCTTTTTCGCGTTTTGCCTACCTATGCCCAATCAGACCATCAAGACCCCCTGCGTCGGCCTTTGCTCCACTGTTTACGGTGATTTGGTGTGCCGTGGCTGCAAGCGCTTCCACCATGAAGTGATTCACTGGAACGGCTACAACGAGGAAGAAAAGCGCGCAGTGTGGCTGCGTCTCGAGCAGTTGTTGTCCCAGGTGATGGCCGCCAAGGTGGAGATTTTCGATCCGGCGTTGCTGCGAACGCAGCTGGAACAGCGCAAGATCCGCTTTGTGCCGCATCAGTCCGAGTATTGCTGGGCTTACCAGTTGATCGCCCGGGGCGCGCGGGTCATCAACAACCTGCAAGCCTACGGGATGGTGTTGTTGCCGGAGTTTCGCGACTGGAACCTGCCGGAACTGCGCGACGCCATCGATCGGGAATTTTTCCTGCTGTCCGAGGCGCATTACCAGCGGTACATCGCGCCGGGGTTCCTCAAGGACGCGTTTGTCGGCTAGACCCTGAAAGCTTCGCGAGCAAGCCCGCTCCCACATTCAACCGCGTTCCTTCAGTTGATTTGCGGTTGAGTGTGGGAGCGGGCTTGCTCGCGAAGACGGCCTGACAGGCGCTACGAATCTCAATGCTTGACCGCCAACTCCTCCAGGTGATCCTCGACTTCCTGTGGCTTGAGCACCAGCACATCGCTCTCTACCGCATCGAGCACCACTTCCGCCGTATTGCCGATCAACGTCCCCGATAAACCGCTGCGCGCCACGGTGCCGATCACTGTCACGGCCGCCTGCAGCTTGTGCACCATGAACGGAATCAACACATCCGCCGGGCCCTCGGCAATGTGCAGGTGTTCGTTGTCGATGTCGAACTCGGCCTGGAACGCCTTGCATTGTTCGCGATAGCGCGCCTCGATGGTTTCGCTCAGCTGCAACGTTGGGTCGGCTGCCGACAGCATGGGCGACGGATGAGCACTGATCACATGCAGATGCGCCTTGGCCAGGCTGGCGATGTCGTAGCCGTAATCGATGATGGTGTTGTGCAGATGACGGTGTTCACTTTCCATATTGCCAACGTCGACGGCCGCCAGGATCACCTTGTCCTTCCACGAACCGGCGGTTTTCACCAGCAGCACCGGGGTAGGGCAGTGGCGCAGCAGTTTCCAGTCCACTGGGGTCAGCAGGGCTTTTTTCAGCGAGCTGTCAGGGAAATGCTGCTTGATGACCAGCCCGCAGCCTTCGGCCTGCTGCACGTCGACGATGGTTTCGTGCAGGCTTTCATTCCAGGCCTGCTCGGTCGTGACGCTGTACCCGTCTTGCAGCAGGGCAGCCTTGAGCACGCCCAGCATGGCGCTGTGATCGTGCTTGCGGTCACACACCAGCAAATGCAGGTGCGCCTGGGTTACACCGGCGATCAGTTTGGCTCGTTTGAGTGCCAGGCTTTCCGAATGCTCGGGGTCGATGACCACCAGGATGCTGCGAATGGCTTGCATGATCGGGATCTCCTGAAAATGAAAAAGCATGGCGTTGCACAACTATAGTTGCTGTGCGGCAATCGGTGACTTGATGCATATCAACGGTGTGACTGGTGGTCTTCGGGCAGGCCGGTATAATCGGCGCCCTTCGTTTTATACCTTTTCTACCCTTTTTCCGTGAGCCCCATGATCCTTCCCGAAATTCACGAGTTCCTCGGCTGCCGCACCCCGGATGGCTGGGTTCAGGCCGCTTTGGCCGATCAGGACACCTTGCTGATCGACCACAAGAATTGCGAGTTCAAGGCGGCCAGCACGGCGCTTAGCCTGATTGCCAAGTACCACTCCCACGTCGACCTGATCAACATGATGTCGCGTCTGGCCCGGGAAGAGTTGGTGCACCATGAGCAGGTCATGCGCCTGATGAAAAAACGCAAGATCGGGTTGCGCCAGCTGTCTGCCGGGCGCTACGCCTCGGGACTGCGCAAGGTGGTACGCAGTCACGAACCGGTGAAGCTGGTGGATACGCTGGTGGTCGGTGCGTTCATCGAGGCCCGCAGCTGTGAGCGTTTCGAGGCGTTGGTACCGCACCTGGACGAGGAGCTGGGCAAGTTCTACTTCGGTCTGCTCAAAAGCGAGGCCCGGCACTTCCAGGGCTACCTGAAACTGGCGTACCAGTACGGGGACGCCAAGGACATCGCCCAGGTGATAGACAAGGTGCGGGCCGCCGAGCAGGAACTGATCGAATCGCCGGATGTGGAGTTTCGCTTCCACAGTGGCGTGCCAGTGGCGGCGTAAAAATCAACAAATCGCGGGCTTAACGGCTCAAGCCCAGGCGCTCATGCCACTCGGCGATCGATTCTTCGGGATAACCCTCGAACTGTTTATCGCCAGGCTTCACCTCGACCTCCACCCAGGAGGCCTTGGAGTCCAGCAACAAATGTGTGTGTTGCGGCGCCACGGGCAGCGGCGTGTCGATCGCGGAGGCGAATGGGTGGATCAATTCCGGCCATTCAGGGCTGAATAGCCACAAGCCCGAGCCGCACAGCGAGCAGAAATGCCGCTCGGCACTGCTGCGGTGGGCGCGCTGCTCGCCTTCGCCCTTGAGCAGCGCATGGTAGATCGCGATGTTCCTGCGCCCGCGCACCTTGAGGCTATGGGCGTCACCGGCAATATTGATCGCATAACCGCCACCGCCCTGGGTCTTGCGACAGATCGAGCAGTAGCAGCGTTGATAGGGGTAGGGATGGGCGCTGGTGAGGCTGAACGACACCGCGCCGCAATGGCATGAGCCTTCGAGTTGCATGGGGGGTCTCCAGTGGCAAAGTTGTTCGGTTCAGCCTAGAAGATTTGCTGCGCGATTTCCGACGCCTTCGCGAGCAGGCTCGCTCCCACAATGATCTGCAAAGCCCACAAAACCTTTGTGGGAGCGAGCCTGCTCGCGAAGAACGATAACGCGGTCCCACTGGACGCATACCTTTCAGCGGGTCAGCATGGGCGCCTCGAAACCCGGACCCGACCCGATGCGCCGATTACCCTCCCTCGCAGCCCTCAGAACCTTCGAATGCGCCGCCCGTCACGCTCATTTTGGCCGGGCGGCGGCGGAGTTGTGCGTGACTGACAGCGCCGTCAGTCATCAGATCCGCCAGTTGGAAGAACAGCTTGGCGTGTCGCTGTTCGTGCGCGAAGGCCGGCAGATTCGTCCGACCGTCGCCGCCGGGCGCCTGATGCAAAGCTTGCAGCAGGCTTTTGAATTGATCGGTGATGCCTGCGATGAGCTTCGCGACCCTTCGTCCCTGGCGGTGTTGCGCCTGGCGGTCACCGCCGAGCTGGCCCAGAAGTGGCTGATGAGTCGCCTTTCGGATTTCTATGCGCGTTATCCGCACATCACCTTGCACCTCTACGAGCAGCCGATCGACGCCACGGCGCCGGGAGAAGACATCGACCTGGCGATTACCTACGGCACTGGCCCGGTGGACAGCAGTGCGTATTTCGTCCGGCCATTGCCGGCGCTGCAGTTTTTTCCGGTGTGCAGTCCTGGTCTATTCAACCAGGGAACCCTGAAAACCCCCAGGGACCTGGCCCGTCATTGCTTGCTGCATGACGATCAGGACGGCAAGACCTGGACCGCCTGGCTCACCAGCCATGCCGGCGACCAGCGCCCCGAACGCCAACTGTATTTCGCCCATGCCGGGTTGGCCCTGGAAGCCGCGGCCCAGGGGCAGGGCGTCGCGATGGGCGATAACCTGACGGCACAGGAAGATTTGCTCAGCGGTCGCCTGGTCCGGCCATTTACCTCAAGCATGACGGCATTGGGGCAATACGCACTGGTGTGCGAGCGGGTTCGCCTGGAGCGGCCTGCCGTGGCGCAGATGCTCGAATGGTTCAACGACCAACTGGTCGATTGATGAGTTGGATTCAAGTGTTCCGAAATAATCATCGTTGGCGAGGAGTAGGCACACGACCTTAGCCTGTGGTCATTCCAATCCCCGCTGATGAGGTTTGCCCATGGCACGTTTGCTCGACTCCACCCCCAAACTCGACGGTTTCCGTTTGCCCGGTGAATTCGAAACCAAGTCCGGCTGCTGGCTCGGCTGGCCTGAACGCACCGACGTCTGGCGCAATGGCGCCAAGCCTGCGCAGAAAGTCTGGGTACAGATCGTCACCGCCATCTCCCAGAGCGAGCCGGTTACCGTCTGCGCCTCGGCCGCGCAATTCGCCACCGCTCGCCGCCAGTTGCCGCCGCAAGTCCGCGTAGTGGAAATGACCTGCAACGACACCTGGTTCCGCGACAGCGGTCCGTGCTTCGTGGTCAACGACCAGAGCGGTGAAGTGCGCGGCGTGGATTTCGAGTTCAACGCCTACGGCGGCCTCGACGGCGGCTTGTACTACCCGTGGGACAAGGACGATCAGATCGCCAGCAAAATCCTCGAAATCGAACGCTTCGACCGCTATCGGGCACCGTTGATTGCAGAGCTGGGCGGTATCCAGAGCGACGGCCAGGGTAGCCTCCTCACCACCGAGCAATGCCTGCTCAACCGGAACCGCAATCAGCATCTGGGCAAGGACGAAGTCACTCGCCGCTTGACCGATTACCTTGGCGCCGAGCAAGTCATCTGGTTGCCACGGGGTTGCAAGTTTGACGAAACCGACGGCCACGTCGACGATCTGGCGTGCTTCGTGCGCCCTGGTGAAGTGGTGTTGCAATGGACCGACAATCGCGCCGACCCGCAGTGGGAAATCTACCAGGAGGCCTACGATATCCTGCGCAGTACCCGCGACAGCCGTGGTCGCGAGCTGATTGTGCACAAGCTGCCACAACCGGATGTACTGGAGTGGACGGCCGAGGAGGCCGAGGGCCTGGATCAACAGGACAGCACGCATGCTCGCCGGGCTGGCACGAAAATCTGCGCGTCCTATATCAATTACTACGCCGGTAACACCTCGATCGTGGTGCCGCTATTTGGCGACCGCAATGATCAGGTCGCATTGGCGACCTTGGCCGAACTGTTCCCGCGGCACAAGATCGTCGGCATCGAAAACTCCCGGGAAATTCTCCTCGGCGGCGGCAATGTCGCGTGCATTACCATGCCGCAGTACGCCGGTACTGCCTGCAACAAACAGGGCGTTTGATCATGGGCCTGCACAAACTGACCCAAGCGTTACTGCTGGTGCTTGCACCCCTGTGTGTGCAGGCCGCCGACACCGCCAAGCCGGTGGTGAACCTTTACATCTGGGGCGAGTACCTGGCCCCGGACACCTTGACCAACTTCGAGAAGAAAACCGGTATCCATGTGGTCGCCGATCACTTCGATTCCCTGGAAACCGTCGAGACCAAATTACTCACGGGCCGTAGCGGTTACGACCTGGTGCTGACGGCGGGGCAGCATCTGTCGCGAGCCATCCAGAGTGGTGCGATCCAGACCGTGGACAAACAGCAGATACCGCACTTTGCCGGTGTCGGCGAGGAGTTCCGTCAGCACATGGCCGTGTTCGATCCGGGTAACCGTTACGCCGGGATCTACGCCTGGGGCACCACTGGCGTGGGTTATCAGGAGGAGGCGGTCAAGCAGCGCCTGCCCGATGCACCGACGGACAGCTGGGCAATGCTGTTCGACCCGGCGATGGTTTCGAAATTCGCTGATTGCGGGGTCAGCCTGCTCAATGATCCGAATGAAGTGTTCGCGGCGGTCATGAAGTACCTGGGCCTGGACATCAACCGCCAGAACCTCGATGACCTGAAACTGGCCGAACAGCAGCTGGCGAAGATTCGCCCCTACATTCGCTACTTCGACAACGACCTGAACATCAGCGACCTGGCCAACGGCAATACCTGCGTGGCGATGTCGTGGAACGGTAACGTGGCCATTGCGGCGGGCCAGGCAGAGGCGGCGGGAAAGCCGTTTTCATTGAAGTACCGGATACCGAAAGAGGGCACGCTGATCTGGTTCGATGCCATGGTCATTCCCAAGGACGCGCCGCATCCCGAGGCGGGGCTGGCATTGATGGATTACCTGATGACACCTGAAGTGATCGCGCCGATCACCGACACCATCCACTATGCCAATGCCATCACGGCGGCGGACAGCTTGATTGATCCGGCGATTCGCAATGATCCGGGGACTTATCCGTCGCAGGCGGTGCGAGCGTCGTTGTACAGCAAGAATGACAATGGCAAGGCGTTCAACCGGGCTTTGATTCGGGCGTTCAGCCGGTTGAAATCGGGGTTGTGATCGACTGACGCCTTTGCGAGCAAGCCCGCTCCCACAATTATCCGAGTTCCATCAGAAGAACGCGGTAAATGTGGGAGCGGGCTTGCCCGCGAAGAACGATCACGCCGTTTAACGGCTGGGCACACGCCACAAATACCACGCTGCCACCGTCCGATACGGGCTCCAGGCCAAACCGATCTCGATCATCTGCTTGCGCGTCGGTTGCATCTGGAGCCCCTTGAGCCGTCGATAACCCTCGCGTACGCCAAAGTCATCGGCCGGCAAGATGTCCGGCCGCTCCAGGCTGTAGATCAATAGCATCTCGACCGTCCAGCGTCCCACGCCGCGCAGGGTTACCAGGCGTTCGATCAGTGCTTCATCGTCCATGGCCAGCGCCGTGGCGTAATCCGGCACCACGCCGTCCAGTGCAGCCTGGGCGATGCCTTGAATGGTTGCGATCTTGCTGGCGGAAAAGCCGCAACTGCGCAGTCGCTCAAAATCAGTCGCGACAATCTGCTCCGGCTGTGGAAACGCCACCGATGGGTACAGCGCCAGCAACCGGCCGATAATTGCATCCCCGGCCTTGGCGTGCAGTTGCTGGTAGGCTATCGCCCGCACCAGTGACTCATAGGGATCGCGGGCTGTGTGAGGTTGATGCAGGCACGGGCCGACAGCGTCGATGTGGCGACGCCAGTCGTCATCAAGATTCGCCAGCCATTGGGTGGCCAGTGGGTAGGGGACAGGCATAAAGCATCCTTGGAGCGGCTGACGAACGCAGCCTGTGATCAAAAGGCCAGTTGCTCGGTCATCTGCACCGCCGCCTTTTCCAGCCTGAGCAGGAATGCCTTGCGCGGCTGGCCTCCAGCGTAACCGGTCAGCGAGCCGTCGGCGCCGATCACCCGATGGCAGGGTACGACAATCGAGAGGCGGTTATGACCGTTGGCCAGCCCCACGGCCCGACTGGCCCCGGGTTTGCCCAAGGTGGATGCGATCGCTCCGTAGGTGGTGGTCTGGCCATAGGGGATGTGTGCCAGTTCGGCCCATACCTGACGAGAAAATTCGCTACCGGGCATGTGCAGGGCAACGCTGAATTCAGTCCGGTTTCCGGCGAAATATTCGCTCAGTTGGTCTTCGATTTGCTGCAAATGCCCGTTATGCCCTGGCGCCACGACGTAACCAAAGCGGTTTTGCAGCGCTTGCACTTCCCGGCTCAGGCTGGGCTGGTCGAGGAACTCCAGTAGCACCAGCCCGCGACGTTCGGCCATGGCGATCATCGGCCCAAGCGGAGTGGTCAGGCGCGTGAACAGCAGCGGCTCACTGTTGGCGGCGCGGCCCGGCGTGATGTGGAACGACTTCTGGAATGCATCGCGAAAACCGCTGAGGGATTCGTAACCGGAGTCGTACGCGGCGCTGTCGATGGAGTGGCCCTGCTTGATCCCGCCCAAGGCCATGCCGAGGCGTCGGGTGCGCAGCCAGGCATGAAAGGTCATGCCCAGATGCTGCTTGAACCAGCGACGCAGTTTCAGCGGCTCGATGCCTTGGGCGATTAATTGGGCATCGGTCCAGCGCTGCTCGGGATCGGCGTCCACTGACTTGAGCAACTGCTGGACCCAGTGTGGCGCAATCGCCGCGGCGTCCATGGGTTTGCAGCGCAGGCAAGCGCGGTAGCCCGCCGCCAGGCATTCATCGGCGTGGGCGAAGAACTCGACATTTTCAGGTTTCGGGCTGCGCGCGGTGCAGCCGGGACGGCAGAAAATACCGGTCGTCTTGACCGCGGTAAAAAACACCCCCTCATAGGCGGTGTCTCGTTCGAGCATGGCGCGGACCATCTCGGCGTGGGGCGGCAGTAGCGAGTTTTGTAGGTTCATGGGGTGAGCTTAAATGGCGGGGCAGAACCCCTCCACCGGAAAATCGACAGGGAATTGCCCGCGTTCACCGGCAGGTGCCCAAGGGCGCGCGATCCGCCAGTTCTTCCAGAAGATCTGCGGAGGGAGCGAAAAACAGGCCACCGGTGACTGCGGTGCTGAAATCCAGCAAGCGGTCGTAATTACCGGCGGGCTTGCCGACAAACATGTTCTCGAGCATCTGCTCCAGAGGTTCGGGCGAGCGCGCATAGCCGATGAAGTAGGTGCCGAATTCGCCAGCGCCTGGCCGGCCAAAGGGCATGTTGTCGCGCAGGATCTTTACTTCTTCGCCGTCCTTGGTGATGGTCGTCAGGGCACTGTGCGAATTGCTCGGCTTGACCGAGTCATCGAGTTCAATATCGGATAACTTCGTTCGCCCGATAATCCGCTCCTGCGCCTCGACGGATAACGCGTTCCAGGCATCCATCTTGTGCAGGTACTTCTGCACCAGCACATAGCTGCCTGCGCTGAAAGACGGGTCTTCATCGCCCACCATCGTGAAGCTTTCAGCCTTGCGGCCGACGGGGTTTTCGGTGCCATCGACAAAGCCGATGATGCTGCGCATGTCGAAATAGCGGAAGCCCTGGACTTCATCGACCACCGACACCGCATTGCCCAGCGCTGAGAGCAATTGCGTCGCCAGTTCAAAGCAGAGGTCCATCTGCTCAGCCCGAATGTGCAGCAACAGATCGCCAGGGGTGGAGATGGCGCGTCGTTCCTCGGGTCCGAATTCACGGAAGTTGTGCAGCGAGGCGGGGCGCGGGTGGCCAAACAAGGTGTCCCACGCCGCGGAGCCAAAGCCACAGATGCACGACAGATTTCCGGAGGGCACGCGTTTGCCTACCGAGCGTGTGAGGGCTGCGATGTCTGCGCACCAGCCTCGCACTTTGCTGGCGGCGTCACTGCCGGGAACCAGGGTTGCCACGATAAAAATCGCGCTGCGGGTAATGGGGCTGGAGATGGACTGTGCGTCCGGCGTTGATTGATCCATCGGCAGGTGTCCCCATGAGCGGTAGTTTGGTCAGGCCCGACGCGCCATTAGCAACACTGTAGCCGCCGCCGACAACAATCCTGCACAGCAGCGATTGAACACCCGCTTGCCCGAAGGTTTGGCAAACCAGCGGCGCATGTGCAGGCCCATGTAAGCGTAGGCGCCGATAGCGATCCATTCCAGCATCAGGAACAACGCGCCCAACAGCGCAAATTGCGGTGCGATGGCATGGGTCGAGTCGACGAATTGCGGCAGGAACGCGGTGAAGATCAGGATTGCCTTCGGGTTACCGGCCGCCACCAGGAACTCTTGCCGAGCCAACGCCAGCATCCCCATCGGCGGCGCGCTCACCGCGGTTTCCGCGCCGGGTTGGGCACGCCACAATTGCCAGGCGAGATAAAACAGGTACGCGGCACCGAGAATCTTGATTGCGTAGAACAACAATTCCGAGGTTTGCAGCACCACCGCCAGACCGGCCGAGGCGAGGGCGATCATGCCGGCGAAAGCGAGCAGGCGACCCATGCCCGCCAGGCAAGCGGTGCGGTAGCCGTAGCGGGTCGAATTGCTGACCGACAGCAGGTTGTTCGGGCCTGGCGCCATGTTCAGGGCGAAGCAGGCCGGAAGGAAGAGGGTGAGGGTGGTGAGGTCCATGATCGGCTCCAGCAGCAGAAGCCGTATTTTTATCACAGTTGCCCAGGGACTTGACCCGTACAGTCAGGGGCGCAGGCAGCGTACCAGTGGCTAGCGCGCGAATTTTTTCGCACCTGCCACACACAGGATCACCGCCACGGTTACGCCCAGCATGGACAGGCTGACGTGTTCATGCAGTAACGTGGCGGCCAGTGCCAGGCCGAAAAAGGGCTGCAACAATTGCAGTTGCCCGACGACGGCGATGCCCCCTTGCGCAAGCCCGCGATACCAGAACACGAAGCCTATCAGCATGCTGAACAGCGACACGTACCCCAGGCTGAACCAAGCCGGTGTACTGATGCTGGCGAACGAGTCGGGCAACTGCCACATGGTCAATGCAGCCATGGCTGGCAACGCAAGCACCAACGCCCAGGAAATCACCTGCCAGCCGCCGAGTGTGCGCGATAGCTTTGCACCTTCGGCATAACCCAGGCCGCAGGCCAGGATCGCCAACAACATCAGGATGTCACCCAGGGGTGAGGCCGTCAGGCCCTGGGCTACGGCGAACCCGACCACCAGCAGGCTGCCCAGCACCGAGAAGACCCAGAACACCGGCCGCGGGCGTTCGCCTGCGCGCAAGACGCCGAACAACGCAGTTGCCAGCGGCAGCAGGCCGACAAACACGATGGAGTGTGCGGATGTGATGTATTGCAGCGCCAGCGCAGTCAGTAGTGGAAACCCCACCACCACGCCCAATGCCACGATGGTCAGGGGCACAAGCTGATGTCGGCCGGGGCGTTTTTCCCTGAACAGCAACAGCAGGCACAGCGCCAGAATTGCGGCGAGGGTAGCGCGGGCTACCGTGAGGAACACCGGATCGAATTCGAGTACCGCCACCCGCGTCGCGGGCAGCGAGCCGCTGAAGATCACCACGCCAATCAGGCCGTTGAGCCAGCCGCTGGCATTTTTTCGCAGCGTCGGGTTTTGCAGGTTAGACGTCCGTTCCATGTGGCTCACGCTCATTGTTTGATTGCACGAAACCATCCTATGGCTGAGTATCGATACAATCAAAAAATTGTCATGGATACATTTGCACATGCCTCGATCCCGCTACAAAACGCTGGTTGACGCCTTTGCCGTGGACATCCGCTCGGGGCATTTGCCTCCGGGTACACGCTTGCCGACCCATCGGCAACTGGCCACTGAACAGGGTTTGGCGCTGGTCACCGCGAGCCGGGTGTACGCCGAGCTTGAGAGCATGGGCCTGGTCAGCGGTGAAACCGGACGCGGGACTTTTGTCCGGGAGACTTCACTGCCGCCGGGCCAGGGGATTTCGCAATCGGTGGTCGCGGCGGGGATGATCGACCTCAACTTCAACTATCCGTCTTTGCCAGGTCAGGCTGACCTGTTGCGCAACGCCCTGCGGCAGCTCGCGTTGTCCGGTGACCTGGAGTCCCTCCTGCGTTATCAGCCTCACGCCGGGCGTCTGCATGAACGGGCTGCGTTCGCCCGACATCTGGGCGAACGTGGCCTGAACGTGCCAGCCGAACAGGTGCTCATCGTCAGTGGCGCCCAGCACGGCCTGGCAGTGGTATTGATGAGCCTGCTCAAGCCTGGCGATGTGATTGTTGCGGATGCCTTGACCTATCCGGGCTTCAAGACGCTGGCGCAAACGCTGCATCTCGAAGTCCTGCCCATTCCCGTGACCGACAACGGACCTGATCTGCCGGCCCTGGATAAACTTTGCCGCACTCGATCGGTGCGAGCCGTGTATTCGATGCCGACCCTGCACAATCCACTGGGTTGGGTAATGGACGCCGATCAGCGCCAGCATCTGGTAGCTATCGCACGCCGGTATGACCTGACGATCATTGAGGATGCGGCCTACGCTTTCCTAGCCGAAAACGCACCGCCACCGCTGGCTGAAATGGCACCGGAAAGAACCGTGTATGTCAGTGGCTTATCCAAGAATGTCGCCACCGGCTTGCGCGTCGGTTTTATCGCCGCGCCAGCGCCATGGGTTGCCGGGTTTGAACGCACCATCATGGCGACCACCTGGAACACCCCCGGGGTGATGACCGCCATTGCCACGGCCTGGCTCGAGGACGGCACTGTCAGCCGGCTCGAGGCGCAAAAACGCGCGGACGCACAGGCGCGCCAAGCCTTGGCTCGTGAAGTGCTGACGGGACTGCGGAGCATCAGCCATCCGTCCTCGTATTTCATCTGGTTGCCCTTGGCCAAAGACGCCAGGGCCGATCAGATTGCCATGGCGCTGATGCGCGAGCAGGTGTCTGTGTCGCCCGCCGAACCCTTTGCGATTACCCAGCATGTTCCGCACGCGATACGCCTGGCGCTGGGCTCGGTGGACATGGACGCGCTACGCCAGGCATTGGTGACGGTGAAGAGGGTGGTCGGCTATTACTCATGACGGGCACATCCTTGGGCAGTTTTGTTCAATACGCGCACCATCAGGCATCTCTATCTTCATGCCTGGTTCAATTGACTGAGCAGGTGTGCGATGAGTTTGATCATGTCCATGGCGGCGTTTGCATTGGCCGCTTCAATAACGCCGGGACCGGTGAATATCGTGGCGCTGGGTTCGGGCGCGCGCTTCGGTTTTCGCGCCAGTCAGCGGCATGTGGCCGGAGCGACGCTGGGGTTTGTGCTGCTGCTGGTCTTGATGGGGTTGGGTTTGCACGAGCTACTGCAATGGTGGCCGGCAATGACACAAGTGGTGCAATGGGCCGGGGTAGCGTTCCTGTTGTACATGGCGTTCAAACTGGCCGCCGACAACGGTCAGTTGGAGGCCAAGGACAGTGGCCGCGCGCCGTCGATGCTCTATGGCGCCGTCATGCAATGGCTCAACCCGAAGGCCTGGCTGGCCTGTGTGGCCGGCATGGGCGCGTTCGTCGCCGATGGCGAGGCCCACCTGGTGTGGCAGTTCGCTGCGGTGTACCTGGTGATTTGCTACCTGTCGGTCGGATGCTGGGCCTACGCCGGGACGTTCTTGCGTGGCTACTTGAACAACCCGGCGGGCATGCGCATGTTCAATCGGTTAATGGCGTTGTTGTTGGCGGTGAGTGCGGTGTATCTGTTGTTGCCTTGATTTAACCGCGATACTGCCCTGGCGTTGCTGCCAGATGCTGCTTGAACGCCCGCTGGAAATGCGCCTGGTCGGCAAAGCCTGCTTGCAGCGCCACATCAGCGATCTGCTTGCCGTTACGCAGTTGATCCTGGGCAAACTGGATACGCCGGTTGACCAGGAAGGCGTGGGGCGTCATGCCGTAATGCTGCTTGAACGCGCGGATCAGGTAGGAGGGCGACAACTGCGCCGCTTCGCAGATATCTTCGAGCTTGAGCATTTGCGTGCAGTGCTCGCGGATAAAGTCGGCGGCGCGTTCGAGCTTGAAATTGGGCTCGTGCAGCGGCTGTTCGGCCGGGTTCAGGCGTAGTTGCACCTCGGTGAAAAATTCCACGGCCGCGCTGTGTTTACCCAACACGTCTTGCTGTGTATCGACCAGCACCTGGTACAACGCCTGCAAGCCAACGAACAAAGCATGGTCGGCGGTGTGGGTGACCGCGAACCGGCGCAACGCCAGATCGTTGCCGAACCCGAGCTGATGCTGCAAATCGGTGAGCCACGGGGTGTCGACATACAGCATCAGGTACGACCAGGGCTGGTCATCGATCGGATTGCAGGCATGGACATCACCGGGGTTCATCAGCACGACGGTCCCGGCGCAGACCTCGAAGTTCGATTGCTCATGGACATAGGTACTACGCCCGGCGGTGATCGCACCGATGGAAAAGTGCTCGTGGGCATGCCGGGTGTAACAGACCTCGCGTCCGTCGGCGATGGAGCGGGCTTCGATGAAGGGCAGGGCATCATCGCGCCAAAAGCGCGGTGCCTTGTCGGCATCCCTGGTCTTTGCGGGCTTCATGATCAATCCTTGGCAGATCAGCGCAAGAGTGTATTAGCTCTCGCCGTCAAAGGCTCGTTTCAGTTCCGCGATATCGAGTTTTTTCATGTGCATCATGGCCAGCATCGCGCGCTGGGATTTTACCGTGTCGGGATCCTTGATCATCTCCATCATCGCGACCGGCACGATCTGCCAGGACACGCCGAATTTGTCCTTGAGCCAGCCGCATTGCTGTGCTTCGACCGGCCCACCGGCAGACAGGCGTCCCCAGAAGTGGTCGACTTCTTCCTGGGTCTGGCAATTGACCTGGAACGAGATCGCTTCGTTGAAAGTGAAATTCGGGCCACCGTTGAGACCGGTGAAGGTTTGTCCGTCGAGTTCGAAGCTGACCGTCATGACCGAACCGACTTCCCGGCCGTGGAACTCTTTTCCGGCCTCGCCGTAGTGAGTGATGGCGGTGATTTTCGAATGATCGAAGATCGCACAGTAGAACTTGGCGGCCTCTTCGGCCTGACCATCGAACCACAGGCAAGGGGTGAGTTTTTGCACATGTAGCATGGCGGGTCTCCTTGGCAGGTTTTTGCAGGCTGGATTATCAGCGTAGCTAGCCTGGGGCGGTCTGGCCGTGCCGTAGATCGCCGAGTGTGTAAGGATTTCCTACAAATTGTTGTCAATATGACTGCTTCATGAGTCATGCTGACTATGTCTGGAGAGAGTCGTTATGACACGTACGTTCTCAAGGTCCTGATTTTCATACGTTAATTGGATGGCACGCGACTTGATACGTCCAACGTACAACTGAACTGCTACAGGAGTACGGAAATGTTCCATGTCTTCAGCAATGCTCAGAATGTCCTGAACCTATCCAGCCGTGTGTTGGGCGTTGGCCTGGCGATGTTATTGGCAGGTATCTACGGTGCTTATCTCCATGCCGGCCATCTGTCGATTGTTGCACTGGTTTCGTTGCATGCCATGACCATCGTCGGACCGACCCTGCTGAAAATCGGCTACGTCATGCGCCTGCTGGCCCAACACCGGTTGAGCAAACCTCAGTTCGTGGCGCTGGCCTGATGGGTAAACTGTCCGCTGCTCCCGTCTTCAGCCTTGGTTTTAGACCGTTTTTTCTCGCGGGTGCCGCGTTTGCCGCAATGGCGGTGGCGATCTGGGCCCTGTGGCTGTACGGGCGTTTGCCCGATGCGCAACCGGTAGGAGGCATGCTCGGCTGGCATCGGCACGAGATGCCGTTCGGGTTCGCCATGGCGATCATTGCCGGTTTTCTGCTGACGGCGGTGCCGAACTGGACCGGTCGCCCCGGGCTCAGCGGTTGGCCACTGATCGGTCTGGTGCTGATCTGGTTGCTGGGGCGACTGGCCTGGTTGCTGCCGATTTCTCCTGCAGGTTTGTTGCTTTCGCAACTGCCTTTCTTGCCATTGTTAGCCTGGGTGCTGGGCCGAGACCTGGTGGCTGCTGGCAAGCGTGAGAACTATCCGATTCTGCTGCTGATTACGTTGCTGGCCGGTTGTCAGCTCATGACACTGTGGGGGCTCTGGACTGATGACACAGGTTTGCAGCGGCGTGGTGTATTAGCGGCCTTATGGTTGGTCGGCGCGCTGATGAGCGTGATTGGCGGGCGGGTGATTCCGTTCTTCATTCAACGCGGCTTGAACCGTCCGGCAACGCCTGCAGCCCATCCATTACCCACCAAGGTGCTGCTGGTGAGCGGATTGCTGGCCGCGGTGACGTTTGCCATCGGTTTGAATGACGTGCCCAGGTTTTGGCTGGCGGCGTTGTTTTTATTGATGGGCATTCTGCATCTGGTGCGTCTGTGGCGTTGGCATGACCGCGGTATGTGGCGTGTGCCGTTGTTGTGGTCGCTGTACCTGTCTTACGCCTGGCTGGTGGTGGCGGTATTTGCCATGGCGCTGTGGCATCTCGGGCTGATGCCGCAACAGAGCCTGGCCACGCATTCGTTGGCGGTGGGCGGTATCGGCGGATTGATTCTGGCGATGATTGCGCGGGTTAGCCTGGGGCATACAGGGCGGCCGTTGCTACCTTCGAAAGTAATCGTTGCGGGGTTTGCCCTGGTGCTGCTGGCGGCTTTGTCACGGGTATTGCTGGTGCCGTTCTCCGGGTGGGGATTGGGGGTGTCGGCGTTGCTTTGGTGTGTGGCGTTTGTGCTGTTTCTGTGGCGTTACACAGGTATTTTGTTCAGCCCGAGGGCGTAGGCGCCAGGCTTGCTGGCGAAGGCGTCCTGGCAGACGATAATTGTCTTTCGGGTGTACATATCCGTTGCTGCGGTAACGACCACCTAGGGTTTCGCTTTTACTGTAGGAGCCAGGCTTGCCGGTGAAGACGTCCTGGCGGCCCTTAGGGCGCTGGCTTTCAAGTGGATCAGAATCGTCTACCGGTGCTGGAAAACCAGCACCATCTATGACGAAAAGGCTTACTTGCAGGCTTTGACGCGGCGTGGATCGACGTTGGTAGAAGCGCCGATGGAGGTCGTCACAGGTTGACGGACAGGCTCAGGGCGTGAGGGGGCAAGAACATCAAAAGCCAGATCACAATCAAAAGCGAGGCGGCCTGACAGCCGACCTGATTGCTGGTCTGTCCGCATACCCCATGTAGGAGCGAGCATGCTCGCGAAAAACCTGAGAGCACCGCGGGCTACCAGGTGCCCCGCGTTATCATTGGCGACCATCGTCGGAACGCCGCCCGGAGCATGTTCGCTTCTACAGGGGATCGAGGTACATCTGTAAAAGTCAGGTCGGCTGTCAGGCCGCCTCGCTTTGCTTTTGATCGCGAGCGCCCCGTTAACCACGATGGCCGAACGCAGGCATTTTGCTTCCTTTTTGCTGGGCCGGCACTCCGGCGTTTGAAAAAGGGAGTCGCCGTAAGGGCGAATCCATAGGAGGCCGTTACCGCAGCAATGGATATGTACTCCGACAACAAATAAAGGGTCGGCTACCCGGTAGCTTTTGTGACCGGTGGTCGATACACCTCGGCCTGCCGGACAATTTGCGCTTAGCTGTAGGGATAACCCCAAGGCGCGCGCAGGTTCCTGATCGCCACAGCGGCGCCAACTTCAGAACACCGTGAGTCTGAGGGCCGTCGCAATGCTGACCTTGAATATCAATGGCCAGGACCAGGAGCTGGATGTCCCTGCGGACATGCCGCTGCTATGGGTCCTGCGCGATGTTGCGCACTTGACCGGCACCAAGTTCGGCTGTGGCATGGCCCAGTGCGGCGCCTGTACCGTGCACATCGATGGCACGCCTTTGCGTTCCTGCATCACACCGGCCACGGCTGTGGCCCATGGGCAGAAAATCCTCACCATCGAAGGCCTGTCCACCGACGGCTCGCACCCAGTGCAACAAGCCTGGGCCGAACTCGATGTGGTGCAGTGCGGTTATTGCCAGTCTGGGCAGATCATGTCAGCGGCGGCCTTGCTGGCAAAGATCCCACAACCGACCGACAGCGATATTGACCAGGCGTTGTCAGGCAATATCTGTCGTTGCGGCACCTATCCAAGAATCCGCGCCGCGGTCAAACGCGCTGCCCAATTGGGTTGATGGCCATGAACAGCATCGATCCACTGTCGCGCCGCGATTTTCTTAAGGGCAGTGCCATGCTGGGCGGCGGGCTGGTGGTGGCGTTTGTCATCCCCGGGGGCCATCGCTTTGCCCGGGGCGCGGAAAACCAGGGCAACGTGTTCGCACCCAATGCCTTCCTGCGCATTGGCAATGACAACAGCGTCACCGTGTTGCTCGGTCATTCGGAAATGGGTCAGGGTATCTGGACCGGGTTGACCATGCTGATCGCCGAAGAGCTGGACGCCGACTGGTCGAGAATTCGCGTCGAGCACGCACCGGCGTCGGCCGCCGATTACGGTCTGGCCGGGTTCGGCGGCATGCAGATCACCGGCGGCTCGACCTCGACCTGGATGGAGTTCGACCGTTACCGTCAGGCCGGTGCGGCGGCGCGGTTGCTGCTGGTCGAGGCCGCGGCCAAGCGCTTCAACGTCGCCCCCTCGGCGATTCGCACGGAGTCGGGCGTGGTGATTGCCGGCGACCGGCACGCCACCTACGGCGAACTGGCTGATGACGCCGGCAAGCTGCCAGTACCGGACCCTGCGACCATCAAGCTCAAGGAGGCCAAGGACTGGACCATCATCGGCAAACCCACCAAGCGCCTGGATACGCCGGAGAAAATCACCGGCCGCGCCAAATTCGGCATGGACGTGCAGTTCGATGGCCTGATGACGGCGATGGTCGCGCGTTCTCCGGTGTTTGGTGGCAGCGTCAAATCCTTTGAAGGCGCCGAGGCGCTGGCGATACCCGGCGTGCACAGGGTGGTACAGGTGCCGACCGGCGTGGCGGTGATTGCTGATCACTACTGGGCGGCGAAACTGGGACGGGATGCGCTGCATGTCGAGTGGGACCTGGGTCCGAACGCAGGGCTCGACAGCGAGCAATTGCTCGAGGAATTCCGCAAGCTCGCTGCCACGCCCGGGCTGCCCGTGAGCGAGGCCGGCGATACCCAGGCTGCACTGGCCAAAGCGACCAAGACCCTCGACGTCGAGTACAGCGTGCCCTACCTGGCCCATGCACCCATGGAGCCGCTCAACTGCACCGTGAGCATCACCCAGGACAAATGCGAGATCTGGACCGGTACCCAGTTCCAGACCCTGGACCAGATGATCGCCGGCAAAATCACCGGGCTCAAGCCTGAGCAGGTCGAGATCCATACCGAGTTTCTCGGCGGCGGCTTCGGCCGGCGTGCCAACCCGACCTCGGACTTTGTCGCCGAAGCGGTCCAGGTCGCCAAGGCCGCGGGCGGGCCTGTGAAAACCGTGTGGGCGCGGGAGGATGACATCCGTGGCGGCTATTATCGCTCGGCGTTCCTGCATCAGGCGCGAGTGGGCCTGGGCGCTGATGGCCTGCCGCTGGCGTGGAAGCATGTGCTGGTCGGACAGTCGATCATGGCCGGCACCTTGCTCGAAGCGGCCATGGTCAAGAATGGCATCGACAAGACGTCCGTGGAGGGCGTGGCGGACGGTCCCTACCTGCAGGGGCTGGCTAATCATCAGGTTGAGCTGCATTCGCCAAACACCGGCATCAGTGTGTTGTGGCTGCGTTCGGTGGGGCATACGCACACCGCCTTCGTCATGGAATCGCTGATCGACGAACTGGCCGCGGCGGCAAGCCAGGACCCGGTGGAGTACCGACGGGCCTTGCTCAAGGCGCATCCACGGCATCTTGGCGTATTGAACCTGGCGGTAGAGAAGGCCAACTGGAAGGCGCCGCTGCCGGACGGCCACGCCCTTGGCGTGGCGGTGCATGAGTCATTCGGCAGCTATGTGGCCCAGGTCGCCGAAGTCTCCCAGGATAACCTGGCGATTCGTGTGCATCGGGTGGTGTGTGCGGTGGACTGTGGGATCGCGGTCAATCCGCAGAGCATCGCGGCACAAATGGAGTCGTGCATCGCCTTCGGCCTGGGCTTCACCTTGCACAGCAAGCTGACGATCAAGGATGGCAGGGTAGTGCAGTCCAACTATCACGATTACCAGGTGTTGCGGCTCAACGAGATGCCGGTGGTCGAAGTGCATATCCTGCCCAGCAGCGAAAAACCCGGTGGCATCGGTGAGGCCGGTGTTCCACCCACGGCGCCAGCGGTGGCCAACGCGGTGTACGCCCTGACCGGGCAACGCCTGCGTGAACTGCCGTTGCAACTGTCGGGGGTGTGAGATGAAACGACACCATTGGTTGCTCGGCTCGCTGATACTGATTTGCCTTTTTGTCTATGCAACAGAACTGTTCGCCGATGACAAGGAGGCGGTGAAGGCCTTCGACACCGTCCAGAAGGTGTTCCAGAGCCCCCGATGCCAGAACTGCCACATTCCCGGAGACGCCCCCTTGCAGTTCGACGCCGGGATACCCCATGCGATGAACGTGGTACGCGGCATGGACGGCAAGGGGGCTTCGGGGTTGCCTTGCGCCAGCTGCCATGCCGAAGCCAATCCCCCTGCCAGTTACGGCGCCAATGCCCCGCCGGGGGCACCGCATTGGAGCCTGCCACCGGCGGCGCACAAAATGGCCTGGATCGGCCTGCCACCGGACATGTTGTGCAGCATGATCAAGGACCGCGCGAGCAACGGTGATCGCGATTTGGCAGCGCTGATCAAGCATGTCAGCGAGGACAAACTGGTGCTGTGGGGCTGGAATCCTGGCGGGGATCGCGCGCCAGTACCGGTGCCGCACGATGTTTTTGTTACACAGTTCAAGCGCTGGGCGGACGCCGGCGGGCCGTGTCCGGTAGTGGGTAGCTGACCAACGGCGAGTCGACATGGAGTCAAACCCGATATCGAGGACTCTAAAGAACATACCCACCTATGGAGTATGTGATGCTGATCTCAGGCAAACCGCACAAATCGTGTGTACGTGCAGGGACGCCACAGCAGGAACGCGAGTTTTTGCGCGATCTGGCCCGCAAGGCAGAGCAAGAGCTGATCGGGGTACAGATGGCGAGCATGGACGAGTTGACGCTACTGCCCAACCGGCACGGTTTCCTCGCGTTGGCCCAATTGGGGCTGGACGCCTGCCAGCAACTGGAGCGACCGGCGACGCTGCTGTTTTTCAATCTTGACGAGTTCAAGCGCATCAACTACCTGTTTGGTCGCACCGAAGGTGATAAGGCGCTGAAAACCTTTGCCGATGTACTGCGCATTGGTTTTCGGGAAAACGATGTGGTCGGCCGGCTGGAGGGCGCCACCTTCGTGGTCTTGCTCACAGGTTCCGGCAGTGTGGACATCGAGGCGATCAAGTCGCGGCTCGAAGAAATGCTCGATGAACGCATGGCCACGGCGCACCGCGGGTATGAGATTCGTTTCAGTATCGGGCAGATTGAGCATGATCCGGCGGTTCATGGCTCGGTTGAAGAAATGCTGATTGAGGCTGAAAAGGTGTTGGGCCGGTAGCACTCCGGTGCGGTGACTGGCCCATCGCGGGCAAGCCCGCTCCCACAGTTGATAGCATTTCAACTCGGTCAAATGTGGGAGCGAGCCTGCTCGCGAAGGCGGCCTTGGAGGCTACGCCTGCCTTCATTTGGCAAACAATTGCCCAATATCCTTGAACGCCTTGAATTCCAGCGCATTCCCGCACGGATCGAACAGAAACATCGTCGCCTGTTCGCCCACCAACCCCTGAAAACGAATCCCCGGCTCAATCACGAAACGCGTCTGCAGCGACTTCAATCGTTCAGCCAGTGCCTCCCATTCTTTCATGCCCAACACCACGCCGAAATGCGGTACGGGCACGTCATGGCCGTCAACCGCGTTGGTATGGGCGGCTTCTTGTGCGGCGTTTTTTGGCGCGAGGTGGATCACCAGTTGGTGGCCGAAAAAGTTGAAATCGACCCAGTGCTCGCTGGAGCGGCCTTCCTCCAGGCCAAACACGCTACCGTAGAAGTGCCGCGCGGCGGTCAGGTCATAGACCGGAATGGCGAGGTGAAAAGGGGAAAGATTCATCGGCGTGCCTCGATCGCGTAAAGTTGAGACTGAGTTTACCGCTGTGAATTTTGATGAAAAGACGATAATTTTTGCATCGAGCTCAAATTATTTCGATTAGTCGGAAATTCATCATGCTGCGCGAACTCAAGACATTTATCGCCGTGACACGCTACGGTACGTTCGCCGCGGCGGCCATGCACATCGGTCTGACCCAGTCGGCTGTCAGCGCGCAGATTCGAAACCTGGAGCAAGCCCTCGGCATACGCCTGTTTGATCGCACCGGACGCCAGGCGTTGCTCAATGCAGCGGGTCAGCGGGCGTTGCCCATGGCCCGGGAAATGCTCGACATCTTCAGCCGCATGGCCGTCAGTGAGGACGTTAGCCAATACCGTGGTGAGCTGAAAATCGGCGCAGTGGCCACCGCCCAGACCGGTTTGCTGCCGCAGGCGCTGTTGCGTTTGCGCCAGCAGGCACCGTTGCTGGAGCCGAAGTTGGTTCCCGGCGTTTCCCTCAATTTGCTGAGCCAGGTAGATACCGGCGAAGTGGACCTGGCGATCCTGATCAAGCCGCCGTTCGAACTGCCCAAGGAACTGGTGGCACACGTGATTCGCCGCGAACCCTTCGTACTGATTGTGCCAGCGAACCTCGAAGGTGGTGAGCCACTGCAGCTGCTCGTTGAACATCCCCAAGTGCGTTACGACCGCAATTCATTTGGTGGACGACTGGTGACGCGATTTCTAAGGGAACAGCAAATCGATGTGCGCGTTGCGTTGGAGCTGGATGAGTTGGAAGCCATTGTGAAAATGGTTGAGTGTGGGCTGGGGGTTTCGCTGCTGCCCGCGGCGGGGCTTTGGTTGGAACATGGGGCAAAGGTCAGGGTGATCCCGCTGGGAGAGTTGACCTTCTACCGCGAAATCGTGCTGTTGCAGCGGCACAGCCAGCGGATGCAGCCGATCCAGCAGTTGTTCGCGAAGTGCCTGGTTTGAAGATCAAAAGAACCGCCTGAACAGGCGGTTTTTTACATGATTTTGGATCGTGTTAGCGTCCCTTACCTATCAGTTCTGATAGTTGTCATTTTGGGCATTACACTAAAAACTCAGGCTCCCAGCACTTGAAAGCCAGGCACGCCCATGGATGCTTCATTACCAATTCTGCTCAGCCAATACTTCTACGACTCACTGGATCGCCTGACCAGCCAAGGCCAGCCGGATGCTTGCGGGCCCCAGTTTTTTTACTGCGCAAGTCGTTTGGCTACCGAGATACAGGGAGCGGTGTGTTGCTCCATCGTCCAGCAGGGTGACCTGGTACTCGCGGAGCAGCAACACCAGGGCGGTGCATCCGAAAGCACCTTGCTGGCTACCGATCAACAAGGATCGGTGTTGCATCTACTCAAAAACAACTTCCCGCAACGGTCTATCGCTTACTCGCCTTATGGTCATCACCCAAATGAAAGCGGTTTGACCAGTCTACTTGGGTTTAACGGTGAGCGCCGAGATGCTGTGACCGGTTGTTATTGGCTGGGCAATGGCTATCGGGCGTTTAATCCGGTATTGATGCGGTTTAACAGCGCGGACAATTGGAGTCCCTTTGGCAGAGGAGGATTGAATGCGTATGCGTATTGCCAGGGGAATCCGGTGCTGCGGACGGATCCGACTGGGCACGTAGCTATCATCGCAAGCAAGGCGCTGAACATTTTACCGCGAACCCGCAAAGGAACGTTCCTCGGCTTTTATGTTGGGAGAAAAGCGCCCCTCACCAGCCTCAAGAATGGCGGAACGCTTTCTGGGGCGGCTATGCATGCTGAAGGAAAACTGCTGGGGCCAGGCCTCTATGCAACGTCAGATGAAAAAGTTGCACAAGCATTCTTGAATCAAGCTGGCCCTAACAGTGAAGTACGGATGTTCGGTGTTCACTATGTCGGCGAGCTTGACGTGAGTCAGTATGGGCACGGTATCCATCGCAATGCCAGCTTGCAGACAGTTGCTCAGTCTGGCTCGACCTATCGAGTTCCAAACACGCAATTCGACAATCTCATTTTGACAGAGCAGGGTTCTCCAGCTCCCGCGGTGCGGGCTACGCCGCCGACCGTACGCCCTAGAGCTGCTTTACCGTCAGTTTCTCAAGTTCAACGTGCACAGATTGCCTCCCCACCTCGCGCGCAAGCGCCAGGAATGAACAGTTCGAACAGGCACCAGCAGGGTTTTAATGTAATAGGTCCGCTTCAGGTGCGGATTAGAGGGCTGCAGGGAATGACGTTGGAACAATTAGAGCGACTGGATTTGTAATAGGGTTTTAAATATTGCCTTAAGTTGAAAGCTGCCACTTTGGCACAAAAAACCCGCCTGAAGCGGCGGGTTTTTTTACTGGCTAACCGAAGATCACTCTTCGAGGTTGCCCATGGCCGTGGTGTTGAAGCCACCGTCCACGTACATGATTTCACCGCTGATGCCGGACGCCAGGTCCGAGCACAGGAAGGCGCCGGCGTTGCCGACTTCTTCGATGGTGACGTTGCGACGCAGCGGGGTTTGCGCTTCGTTGGCGGCCAGCATCTTGCGGAAGTTCTTGATGCCGGAAGCGGCGAGGGTGCGGATCGGGCCGGCCGACACGCAGTTGACGCGAGTACCGTCCGGGCCCAGGGAGCCGGCCAGGTAACGTACGCCGGCTTCCAGGGAAGCCTTGGCCATGCCCATCACGTTGTAGTTGGGCATGGTGCGCTCGGCGCCCAGGTACGACAGGGTCAGCAGGCTGCCGTTGCGGCCTTTCATCATTTCGCGGCCGGCCTTGGCCAGGGCCACGAAGCTGTAGGCGCTGATGTCGTGGGCGATGCGGAAACCTTCACGGGTGGTGGCCTCGGTGAAGTCGCCGTCCAGTTGATCGCCCGGGGCGAAGCCTACGGAGTGCACGATGCAGTCCAGGCCGTCCCACTTCTTGCTCAGCTCTTCGAAGACCTTGGCGATTTCCGCATCGCTGGCCACGTCGCACGGGAAGCACAGCTCGGGGCTCGAACCCCAGCCCTGTGCGAATTCTTCGACACGACCCTTGAGTTTGTCGTTCTGATAAGTGAAGGCAAGCTCAGCGCCCTCGCGATGCATGGCGGCAGCGATGCCGGATGCGATGGACAGCTTGCTGGCGACACCGACGATCAGTACGCGCTTACCGGCGAGAAAACCCATGTGTTGCTCCTCTTTTCAGGTTATTGCGCAGTGGCTGGAACCAGGAAGGCGGCTTCCAGCAACTGCTGTGTATACGGATGTTGGGGGGCGGCAAAAATGCTTTGCGCGTCACCCTGTTCGACCACTTGGCCCTGCTTGACCACCATCAACTGGTGGCTCAGCGCCTTGACGACAGCCAGGTCATGGCTGATAAACAGATACGTCAGGTTGTACTTGCTTTGCAGTGATCGTAACAGCTCGACCACTTGGCGTTGCACGGTGCGGTCGAGGGCCGAAGTCGGCTCGTCCAGCAGAATCAACGCCGGTTTTAGCACTAATGCCCGGGCAATGGCGATTCTCTGCCGTTGCCCGCCGGAAAATTCGTGGGGGTAGCGGTGCCGGGTTTCCGGGTCCAGACCTACCTCCCTGAGTGCTGCAATAATCGCTTGTTCCTGTTCAGCCTCGGTGCCCATCTTGTGGATCCGCAGGCCCTCGCCGACGATCTGGCTCACGCACATTCGCGGGCTCAGGCTGCCGAAGGGGTCCTGGAACACCACCTGCATTTCCCGCCGCAGTGGCCGCACCTGTTGCTGCGTCAGGCTGTCCAGCTGCTTGCCTTCAAAACGGATGCCGCCTTTACTGCCGATCAAGCGCAGGATCGCCAGGCCCAGTGTCGATTTGCCGGAACCGCTTTCTCCCACGATCCCCAGGGTTTGGCCCTGGGGCAGGCTGAAATTGATGCCGTCGACTGCCTTGACGTAATCGACGGTCTTTTTCAGCAAGCCTTTCTTGATCGGGAACCAGACTTTCAGGTCCTCGACCGTGAGCATGGGCGGGCCGACAACATTGGTCGCAGGCGTCCCGCTGGGCTCCGCTGCCAGCAGCTCCCGAGTGTACGGATGCTGCGGCGCGCGGAACAATTGTTCGCACGATGCCTGTTCGACGATGCAACCGCGCTGCATGACACATACGCGATGCGCAATTCTTTTCACCAGGTTCAAATCGTGGCTGATCAACAGCAGCGCCATGCCCAGGCGGGCCTGCAGTTCCTTGAGCAATTCGAGGATTTTAAGCTGAACGGTCACGTCCAGCGCGGTGGTCGGCTCGTCGGCGATCAGCAGTTCCGGCTCGTTGGCCAGGGCCATGGCGATCATCACGCGCTGGCGTTGGCCGCCGGACAATTCGTGAGGCAGGGCCTTGAGGCGCTTTTCCGGTTCCGGGATGCCGACCATTTCCAGCAGCTCCAGGGTGCGTTTGGTCGCGATTTTGCCGGTCAGGCCCTTGTGGATGCCCAGCACCTCGTTGATCTGCTTCTCGATCGAGTGCAGCGGGTTAAGCGAGGTCATCGGCTCCTGGAAGATCATTGCGATCCGGTTGCCGCGGATATGGCGGATGGTTTTCTCTTTCAGGTTGAGCAGGTTCTGCCCGGAATATTCGATGGTGCCCGACGGGTGCCGGGCGAGCGGGTAGGGCAGCAGGCGCAGGATCGAATGCGCCGTTACCGATTTGCCGGACCCGCTTTCACCCACCAGCGCCAGGGTCTCGCCACGCTTGATATCGAAGCTGACACCTTCCACCACCCGCTGGCAGCGCTCGCCAACGACGAATTCGACGGCCAGGTCGCGCACTTCGATCAGATTGTCCTGATTCATTTCACTTCCTCGGGTCGAAGGCATCGCGAGCGGACTCGCCGATGAACACCAGCAAACTCAACATCAACGCCAGCACCGCAAACGCGCTCATGCCCAGCCAGGGCGCTTGCAGGTTGGATTTGCCCTGGGCCACCAGTTCACCCAGTGACGGACTGCCGGCCGGCAAGCCGAAGCCAAGGAAGTCCAGGGCGGTCAGGGTGCCGATGGCGCCGGTCAGGATGAACGGCATGAAGGTCATGGTCGAGACCATGGCATTGGGCAGGATGTGGCGGAACATGATCGCGCCATTCTGCATGCCCAAGGCCCGGGCTGCACGCACGTATTCAAGGTTGCGCCCACGCAGGAACTCGGCGCGCACCACGTCCACCAGGCTCATCCAGGAAAACAGCAGCATGATCCCCAGCAGCCACCAGAAGTTCGGCTGGACGAAGCTCGCGAGGATGATCAGCAGGTACAGCACCGGCAATCCGGACCAGATCTCCAGGAAACGCTGCCCGGCCAGATCCACCCAGCCGCCATAGAAACCCTGCAGCGCGCCGGCGATCACCCCGATGAGCGAACTGAGCAGCGTCAGCGTGAGGGCAAACAACACGGAAATGCGGAAGCCGTAGATCACCCGGGCCAGCACATCGCGGCCCTGGTCATCGGTGCCCAGCAGGTTATCGGCCGACGGTGGCGCGGGGGCCGGTACCTTCAGGTCGTAATTGATGCTCTGGTAGCTGTAGGGAATCGGCGCCCACAACACCCAGGCGTCCTTGGCCTTGAGCAGTTCGCGGATGTACGGGCTCTTGTAGTTGGCTTCCAGCGGGAATTCGCCGCCGAAGGTGGTTTCCGGGTAGCGCTTGAGGGCCGGGAAGTACCAGCCGTTATCGTAGTGCACTACCAGTGGCTTGTCGTTGGCGATCAACTCGGCGCCGAGGCTGGCACCGAACAGGATCAGGAACAACCACAGTGACCACCAGCCACGCTTGTTGGCCTTGAACAGTTCGAAACGTCGTCGATTGAGCGGGGACAGGTTCATCTCAATGCTCCCGGCTTTCGAAGTCGATGCGTGGATCGACGAAGGTGTAGGTGAGGTCGCCGATCAACTTCACCACCAGCCCCAGCAGGGTGAAGATGAACAAGGTGCCAAAGACCACCGGGTAATCGCGGTTGATTGCCGCTTCGAAACTCATCAGGCCGAGGCCGTCGAGGGAGAAGATCACTTCCACCAGCAACGAACCGGTAAAGAAGATACCGATGAATGCCGAGGGGAAACCGGCGATCACCAGCAGCATGGCGTTGCGAAATACATGACCATACAGCACGCGTTGATTGGTCAGGCCCTTGGCCTTGGCGGTCACCACGTACTGCTTGTTGATTTCATCGAGGAAGCTGTTTTTGGTCAGCAGGGTCATGGTAGCGAAGTTGCCGATCACCAGGGCGGTCACGGGAAGCGCCAGGTGCCAGAAGTAGTCGAGGATCTTGCCGCCCATGCTCAACTCGTCGAAGTTGTTCGAGGTCAGCCCGCGCAACGGGAACCAGTCCAGGTAACTGCCGCCGGCAAACACCACGATCAACAGGATGGCGAACAGGAATGCCGGGATCGCATAGCCGACGATGATCGCCGAACTGGTCCAGACGTCGAAGTGGCTGCCATGCCGCGTGGCCTTGGCGATCCCCAACGGGATCGACACCAGGTACATGATCAGGGTGCTCCACAACCCGAGGGAGATCGATACCGGCATCTTTTCCTTGATCAGGTCGATGACCTTGGCATCACGGAAAAAGCTGTCGCCAAAATCCAGGGAGGCATAGTTCTTGACCATGATCCACAAGCGTTCCGGCGCCGATTTGTCGAAGCCGTACATGTGTTCGATTTCCTTGATCAGCGCCGGGTCCAGGCCTTGGGCGCCACGATAGGCGGAGCCTGCCACCGACACCTCGGCGCCGCCGCCGGCGATGCGGCTAGTGGCGCCTTCGAAGCCTTCGAGCTTGGCGATCATCTGTTCTACGGGGCCACCGGGGGCGGCCTGGATGATCACGAAGTTGATCAGCAAGATGCCGAACAGTGTCGGGATGATCAGCAGCAGTCGCCGAAAAATATACGCCAGCATCTGATTACTCCGTGCCCGCAGGGTCGGCTTGCAATTTGGTTTCGATCTCTATGGCCGGTTTCGCATCGGGCTTGATCCACCAGGTGTTGATGCCGATGTCGTATTTAGGCGAGACCTTGGGGTGGCCGATGTGGTTCCAGTACGCCACGCGCCAGGTCTTGATGTGCCAGTTGGGGATGACGTAATAGCCCCATTGCAGCACGCGGTCCAGTGCGCGGGCATGGGCCACCAGGCTTCGGCGTGAGTCGGCGTTGATGAGTTGTTCGACCAACTGGTCTACCACCGGGTCTTTCAGGCCCATGGAATTACGGCTGCCGGGTTTGTCGGCGGCCGCGGTCATCCAGAACTCACGCTGTTCGTTGCCCGGCGAATTGGACTGCGGGAAGCTGCCGACGATCATGTCGAAGTCCCGCGAGCGCACGCGGTTGACGTACTGCGAAACGTCGACCCGGCGGATTACCAATTCGATACCGAGGTCACTCAGGTTGCGCTTGAACGGCAACAGTACCCGTTCGAATTCGGTCTGGGCCAGCAGGAATTCGATGCTCACCGGCTTGCCGGTGGCGTCGACCATCTTGTCATCGACGATGCGCCAGCCGGCCTCTTGCAGCAATTGGTAAGCCTTGCGTTGCTGGGTGCGGATCATGCCGCTGGCATCGGTCACGGGATTCTGGAACGCCTCGCTGAAGACCTGCTCGGGAATCTTGCCGCGAAACGGTTCGAGGATTGTCAACTGATCGGCATCGGGCAAGCCGGTGGCGGCCATTTCCGAGTTCTCGAAGTAACTGCGGGTCCTTGCGTAGGCACCGTTGAACAATTGCTTGTTGGTCCATTCGAAGTCCAGCAGCAGGGTCAGGGCCTGGCGCACGCGCACGTCCTGGAACAACGGGCGGCGCAGATTGAATACGAAGCCTTGCATGCCGGTGGGATTGCCGTTGGGGATCTGTTCCTTGATCAGCCGGCCTTCGGTCACCGCCGGGATATTGTAGGCGTTGGCCCAGTTCTTCGCGGTCATCTCCAACCAGTAATCGAACTGCCCGGCCTTCAGGGCCTCCAGCGCGACCGTGTTGTCGCGGTAGTAATCGGTGGTCATCACGTCGAAATTGTAGAAGCCGCGGTTGATCGGCAAGTCCTTGCCCCAGTAGTCCTTGACCCGCTCATAGCGCACCGAGCGCCCGGCCTTCACTTCGGTAACCTTGTACGGGCCGCTGCCCAGTGGGACTTCGAGGTTGCCCTTGTTGAAGTCGCGGCTCGCCCACCAGTGCTTGGGCAGCACCGGCAACTGGCCAAGGATCAACGGCAATTCGCGGTTGTTGCTGTGCTTGAACTTGAACAGCACGGTCAGCGGATCTTCGGCGACCACGTCTTCGACATCGCTGTAGTAGCCGCGGTACATCGGCGCGCCATCCTTGACCAGGGTCTGAAAGCTGAACACCACGTCGTCGGCGCGAACCGGATGCCCATCATGGAAACGCGCTTCGGGCCGCAAATAGAAACGCACCCAGTCGTTGTTCGGGGCTTTTTCGATCTTGCCGGCGATCAGGCCATATTCCGTGAAAGGTTCATCCAGACTCTGTCGGGCCAGGGTGTCGTAGATCAAGTCGATGTCGTTGGCCGACACGCCCTTGCTGATGAACGGGTTGAGGCTGTCAAACCCGCCGAACCCGGCCTGGCGGAATTTGCCGCCCTTGGGGGCGTCCGGATTGACGTAATCGAAGTGTTTGAAGTCGGCCGGGTATTTCGGCGGCTCGTTGTACAGGGTCAGGGCATGTTGCGGGGAGGCGAAGGCCCACCCTGCGAACAACAGGGCGCCGGCCTGCAGGAGCAGGGCGCTTGCGGATTTCATCGATCTTTCTCCGAAGATTTCAGCCACCACGCGCTCAGGCCCAGGGTGTAGGGCGGCGTCGTGACGAAGCCGAACCGGTTACGGTAGGCCAGGCGGTGATAATTGAGGTACCAGTTGGGAATGATGTAGTGCTGCCATAGCAGTGTGCGGTCGAGTGCCTTGCCGGCGGCGACTTGTTCATCGCGGGTCTTGGCGGCGAGCAATTGTTCAAGCAGGTGGTCCACCACCGGATTGGCAATGCCTGCGTAGTTCTTGCTGCCCTTGACCGTGGCCTGGCTGGAGTGAAAGTACTGCCATTGCTCCAGGCCAGGGCTGAGGGTCTGGTTGAGGGTCATCAGGATCATGTCGAAGTCGAACTGATCGAGGCGCTGCTTGTACTGTGCGCGATCGACCGTGCGCAGCCTGGCGTCGATGCCGATGCTGGCCAGGTTCTCGACATAGGGTTGAAGGATGCGCTCCAGGTTCGGGTTGACCAGCAAAATCTCCAGGCGCAGCGGTTGCCCGGCCGCGTTCTGCAAGCGCTGGCCGTTGAGCTTCCAGCCGGCTTCAGCAAGCAAGGCCAAGGCTTTGCGCAGGGTTTCCCGGGGAACGCCGCGACCCTGGGTCTGCGGCAGGCTGAAAGGCTCGGTGAACAGCCTGACTGGTAATTGCTCGCGATACGGCTTGAGCAACAGCCATTCGTGGCCGACCGGCAGCCCGCTGGCGGAAAACTCGCTGTTGGGGTAGTAACTCATGGCGCGTTGATAGGCGCCGCTGAACAACGTGCGGTTGGTCCACTCGAAGTCGAACATCAGGCCCAGTGCTTCGCGAACCCTCGCCTGGGCGAACGTCGCGCGACGGCTGTTCATGAACAGGCCCTGGGTCTGGGTCGGGATCTGGTGCGGGATCTGCGCCTTGATCACCTCGCCACGACGAATCGCCGGAAAGTCATAGCCGGTGGCCCAGTTTTTCGCCTGGTGCTCGATATAGATGTCGAACTCGCCGGCCTTGAACGCTTCGAACGCGACATCGCTGTCACGGTAGAACTCGACTTCCATGCGGTCGACGTTGTACTTGCCGCGATTGACCGGCAGGTCCTTGCCCCAGTAGTCCTTGACCCTTTCAAACACGAGCTGGCGCCCCGGCGTGACCGAGGTGATGCGATACGGTCCGCTGCCCAGCGGCGGCTCGAAGGTGGTCGCCTTGAAGTCGCGACCTTTCCAGTAATGCTGCGGCAACACCGGCAACTCCCCCAGGCGCAGGATCAGCAAGGGATTGCCGGCACGCTTGAACACGAACCGTATACGCAAGGGGTTGAGGATGTCGACCCGCGACACTTCCTGCAGGTTGGTGCGATATTGCGGGTGCCCTTCCTTGAGCAGCAGGCGGTAGGAGAATGCCACATCAAAGGCGGTGATTGGCGTGCCGTCGTGGAAGCGGGCTTGCGGACGTAAATTGAAGACGACCCAGCTGCGGTCCTCACTGTATTCCACCGATTGGGCGATCAGGCCGTAACTGGAGGTCGGCTCGTCGCCTGACGGCGCGTATTGGCCAGTGCCGACCATTAGCGGCTCGTTGAGCTCGTTGATGCCGTATTGCAGGAAGTTGGGAGTTGCAACGGGGCTGGTGCCCTTGAAGGTGTAGGGGTTGAGCGTATCGAAGGTGCCAAATGCCATGACCCGCAACGTACCGCCTTTGGGCGCTTGCGGGTTGACCCAGTCGAAGTGGGTAAATCTGGCCGGGTACTTGAGCGTGCCGAACTGCGCATAACCGTGGCTTTCGCTGATCGTTGCGCTTGCGGTGGAGCTCAAGGCCAGGCTGATCAGGAGCAGGAGGAGGGGACGCTTCAAATAAGGAATCCGATCCGGGCGGCTTGGGCTTTGTGGGTCGTACAGTAACAGCTTGTATGGACAGGAAAAAGGCAGGGTTCGAAAGCAGTGTTCGGGTACGAAAAAGATCGCAGCCTGCGCCAGCTCCTACAGGGAAACGTATTCCCCTGTAGGAGCTGGCGCAGGCTGCGATCTTTTCGGCATCACATCAATTTTTAATGCGGATTGGAAACCGTCAACATCTGTCCCGGCTTCAACGCCTGGCCAACCCGAGGATTCCAGCGCTTGAGGTGCTGCATTTCAACGTTGAAGCGCTTGGCCACCATGTACAGCGAATCGCCTTGCTGGACCTTGTATTGCGACTGCGGCTTCTGGGTCTTCGACTTGGCCGCGACCACGGTGTTGATGCGTCCCGAGTTGCGCTTGCCGGTGTCTTGCATGACCAGCGTCTGGCCAGGCTTGAGATTCTTGCCGCTCAACTTGTTCCAGCGTTGCAGGTCCTTGACGTCGACATTGTTGGCCTTGGCGATGGAGCCCAGGTTATCGCCGCGCTTGACCCGATAGCTACGTTTGGCGCTCGCCAGTTGCGTATCGTCCGCGCCTTCGAAAACCGGCTTGAGCTGCTTCTTGCTGATCAACTCTTCGGGGCGCATGGTCTGCAGGCTGGTGGTCAGCAGTTGTGCCTTGGAGGTGGGTACCAGCAAGTGCTGCGGGCCGTCGATGGTGGTGCGTTGCTTGAAAGCGGGGTTGAGCTGGAACAGTTCGTCTTCGTCGATGTTGGCCACCGCGGCGACCTTGGACAGGTCCATCCGCTGGTTGATTTCGACGACCTGGAAATACGGTTCGTTGGCGATCGGGTTGAGGTTCACGCCGTAGGCGTCCGGCGCCATCACTACCTGCGAGAGTGCCAGCAACTTCGGCACATAGGCCTGGGTCTCGGCGGGCAGGGGCAGGTTCCAGTAATCGGTTGGCAGGCCGAGTCGCTCGTTGCGTTCGATAGCGCGGCTGACCGTGCCTTCACCGGCGTTGTAGGCAGCCAGGGCCAGCAGCCAGTCGCCGTTGAACATGTCGTGCAGGCGGGTCAGGTAGTCCATGGCCGCCGTCGTCGAAGCGGTGATATCGCGCCGGCCATCATAAAAACGGGTCTGGCGCAGGTTGAAGTAACGCCCCGTGGAGGGAATGAATTGCCACAAGCCCACTGCATTGGCCCGGGAATAGGCCATCGGGTTGTAGGCGCTTTCAATCACTGGCAGCAGCGCCAGTTCCAGCGGCATGTTGCGTTCTTCAAGGCGCTCGACGATGTAGTGGATGTACAGGCTGCCGCGATCGCCGGCGTTTTCGAGAAACGACGGGTTGCTGGCGAACCACAGTCGTTGCTGCTCGATGCGCGGGTTGACGCCCAGGCCATCCTGCAGTTGGAAGCCCTGGCGCATGCGCTCCCAGACATCCTGCGGGATCTGTGGGCTGGGCTTTTCAGTGAGGAAGACGGGTTTCTGCTTGGCGCGCGCGGCAATATTCGGTGCGTGTGCCGCATCGGTCTGCGGCACATGACTGGAACAGCCCGCCAATGTCGCGGACACAGCCACCGCTATGGCTTGCGCCAGGCGGGTCAGTGCGTCCGAATTGATGGCTTTGCGTATAGATGACGACATTGGCTGGAAGTAAGTTCCGGGCAAAAATGTCGGGCGATTCTAGAAAGCACGCCCTCTGCGGTCAACCTTTCAGAGTTTTTGGACCATGGTGCAAACTGCTCAGAACGTATCTTTCCAGGCCCTTAGTGCAGCAAAAACCATATCGGGCGCGGAGTTATCCGTGCCGGTCCGTTCATCCGCTTTTTCTTTAACGGATGTTTCACCGGTACGCAAAAACGGATTTGTACGTTTTTCCAGGGCCACCGTTGAGGGCAGCGTGATGACGCCGGCTTCGCGCTGACGGGTCACGCTGGCCAGGCGTTCAAGGGTGTCGGCGTTCCCGGGTTCGACCGCGGCAGCGAAGCGCAGGTTGCTCAACGTGTATTCATGGGTGCAATACACCCGGGTGTCCTCCGGAAGCGCGGCGAGGCGCGACAGCGAGGTGTACATCTGGTGGGGCGTGCCTTCGAACAGGCGCCCGCAACCTGCCGCAAAGAGGGTGTCGCCACAAAACAGCAGGCCGGGGTGATAATAGGCAATGTGGCCCAGGGTATGACCGGGCACCGAAATAATCTCGAAGTCATGGCCCAGCACATTGATACGATCGTTATCCTTGAGCGCGATGTCCCGCTTGGGGATGTTTTCGCTGGCAGGACCATAGACGGTCGCGTCCGTCGCTTTCTTGAGCTGCTCGACGCCACCGACATGGTCGTGATGATGGTGAGTGATCAGAATATCGCCCAGGACCCAGCCCGGATTGGCCGCGAGCCAGGCGTTTACCGGCGCGGCATCGCCCGGGTCGACCACCGCGCAGCGTCGGGTGTCGGGGTCTTGTAACAACCAGATGTAGTTGTCGGTGAAGGCGGGCAGGGCAGTGATCTGTATCATCGTCGGATTCGCCAAGCGGAAAACAATGGCGCATCTTAGAACTTCCTGGCGCGTTGGAGAATGCAATGACCGATAAAGCGTTCGCTCAGGCTGATCCTGACTGGCTGGCGTTGATCAGCGCAGCACGTGACTGGCTGTCCGGTCCCCTTGGGCAATTGCTGCTGGATGAAGAGCGGCGCATGCTCGAAGACGAGCTGGGGCGATTCTTCGGCGGCTACCTGGTGCATTACGGGCCGTCGGCCCAGACCCCGCCGTCGGCGCCGCAGGTGCAGCGCAATGTGCGCCTGGGCGCACCGTTGCCCGGGGTCGAGATCGTCTGCGAGGAGCAGGCCTGGCCGCTGAGTGAGCATGCCGCCGATGTGGTGGTGCTGCAGCATGGACTGGATTTCTGCCTGTCGCCTCACGGCTTGCTGCGGGAGGCGGCGAGCAGTGTGCGGCCCGGCGGGCATTTGCTGATCATCGGCATCAATCCCTGGAGCACGTGGGGATTGCGCCATGTGTTTGCCCATGACGGATTGCGCAAGGCACGCTGCATTTCCCCCTCGCGGGTGGCTGACTGGCTGAACCTGCTGGGCTTCGCGCTGGAGAAACGCCGCTTCGGGTGCTATCGTCCGCCGCTGGCTTCACCCACGTGGCAGGCTCGCCTGGCCGGCTGGGAGCGCAAGGCCGGTGACTGGCAATTGTCCGGTGGCGGCTTCTATTTACTGGTGGCGCGCAAGATCGTGGTAGGCCTGCGACCGCTCCGTCAGGAGCGCCGCGAGCCGATGGGCAAGCTGATCCCGTTGCCGATGGCCAAGGTCAATCGTCGTAACATCGAACCGTGATACTTCCTTTTTTCCGACCGGGGTTGCCCCGGTCCCGGGCGTCGTCGATCTTCGATTGGCGGGCCACTGCATTTTCTGGATAGATTGGCATGAGCGATAGCGTAGAACTCTTCACCGATGGCGCCTGCAAGGGCAACCCTGGCCCTGGCGGCTGGGGCGCATTGCTGGTGTGCAAGGGCGTGGAGAAAGAACTTTGGGGAGGCGAAGCCAATACCACCAACAACCGCATGGAGCTGATGGGCGCGATTCGCGGCCTGGAGGAGCTCAAGCGTTCGTGCGATGTGTTGCTGGTGACCGACTCCCAGTACGTAATGAAAGGCATCAACGAGTGGATGGCCAACTGGAAAAAACGCGGGTGGAAAACCGCAGCCAAGGAACCGGTCAAGAACGCTGACCTGTGGATGCTGCTGGACGAGCAGGTCAATCGCCATAACGTCACCTGGAAATGGGTACGTGGGCACATTGGCCATCACGGCAACGAACGGGCGGATCAACTGGCCAACCGTGGCGTGGATGAAGTGCGCGGCTTCAAACAGGCCTGAATCGAATTCAACCGATGTACCGAGTCGCGGCCTTCGCGAGCAAGCCCGCTCCCACATGGGAGCTTCGTCGAGCACAGGTTCTGTGCACGCCACCAATCCAGTGTGGGAGCGGGCTTGCTCGCGAATGGGCGCGACTCGGTATATCTGAAGACCCCGGCAAGCGTGTTAATATCGCCGCTTTTGCCCGATTGACCGATTGAGAGCTGAGCACCCGATGGCCACCAGATCCGTTGTACTCGACACCGAAACCACCGGCATGCCGGTGACCGACGGCCACCGGATTATCGAGATCGGTTGTGTCGAGTTGATCGGTCGGCGCCTCACTGGCCGGCATTTTCACGTTTACCTGCAACCGGACCGCGAAAGTGACGAGGGCGCCATCGGCGTTCACGGCATCACCAACGAATTCCTGGTGGGCAAGCCGCGTTTCGCCGAGGTGGCCGAAGAGTTCTTCGAATTCATCAAGGGCGCGCAGCTGATCATCCATAACGCGGCGTTCGACGTTGGCTTCATCAACAACGAATTTGCCCTGATGGGCCAGCACGATCGTGCGGACATCACCCAGCACTGCTCGATTCTCGATACCTTGATGATGGCCCGGGAACGTCACCCAGGGCAGCGCAACAGCCTCGACGCCTTGTGCAAGCGCTATGGCGTCGACAACTCCGGCCGTGAACTGCACGGCGCCTTGCTCGACTCCGAGATCCTGGCCGACGTCTACCTGACCATGACCGGTGGCCAGACCAGCCTGTCCCTGGCGGGCAATGCCTCGGACGGTAATGGCTCCGGCGAGGGTGCGGACAACTCCGCCACTGAAATCCGCCGCCTGCCGGCCGACCGTCAGCCAGCGCGCATCATACGCGCCACTGAAGAGGAGCTGGCGCAGCACATGGCTCGGCTGGAAGTCATCAGCAAATCCGCCGGTGGGCCGGCGCTTTGGTTGCAATTGGCTGAGGCTGAGGCCTCGGCATAGGTCCGTTAACAAGATCGCAGCCTCGTTTCACTCGACAGCTCCTACAGAGTGAAACGAGGCTGCGATCTTTTGATCTTCTCCGATCAGTTGACCCATTTCAGTGCATCGCACTCGCCACATCCGTTCCAACCCTCTACCCTGAGGTGATTGGCAGGCTCTGGCCTGCCGCCTCAGGACACTGAGCCCATGTATAAAGATCTGAAATTCCCGGTCCTGATCGTCCATCGCGACATCAAGGCCGACACCGTCGCTGGCGATCGCGTGCGGGGTATCGCCCGGGAACTGGAGCAGGAAGGTTTCAGTATCGTCTCGGCGATGGACTACACCGAAGGCCGGCTGGTCGCGTCGACCCATCATGGCCTCTCGTGCATGCTGATAGCGGCAGAAGACGCCAGTGCCCATTCGCATTTGTTGCAGAATATGGCCGAGTTGATCGGGCTGGCGCGAGTGCGGGCGCCGGACCTGCCCATTTTCGCCCTCGGCGAGCAAGTGACCCTGGAAAACGCACCCGCCGATGCCATGGCCGAGCTCAATCAGTTGCGCGGCATTCTCTATCTCTTCGAAGACACCGTGCCATTCCTCGCACGCCAGGTGGCGCGGGCCGCGCGCAAGTACCTCGATGGCTTGCTGCCGCCGTTCTTCAAGGCGTTGGTGCAGCACACCGCCGATTCCAATTATTCCTGGCACACCCCCGGTCACGGGGGCGGGGTGGCGTATCACAAGAGCCCCGTGGGGCAGGCTTTCCATCAGTTCTTCGGGGAAAACACCCTGCGTTCGGATCTCTCGGTCTCGGTGCCGGAACTGGGTTCACTGCTGGATCACACCGGGCCCCTGGCAGAGGCGGAGGCGCGGGCGGCGCGTAACTTTGGCGCCGATCACACCTTCTTCGTGATCAACGGCACCTCGACGGCGAACAAGATTGTCTGGCATTCGATGGTCGCTCGAGACGATCTGGTGCTGGTTGATCGCAATTGCCACAAGTCGGTGTTGCACTCGATCATCATGACCGGAGCCATTCCGCTGTACCTGTGCCCGGAGCGCAATGAACTGGGGATCATCGGGCCGATTCCATTGATTGAGTTCAGCCGCGAATCGATCCAGGCCAAGATCGATGCCAGTCCGTTGACCAAGGGCCGGACACCGAAGGTCAAGCTGGCGGTGGTGACCAATTCAACCTACGACGGCCTCTGCTACAACGCCGAACTGATCAAGCAGCAGTTGGGCAATAGCGTCGAAGTCTTGCATTTCGACGAGGCCTGGTACGCCTATGCGGCATTCCATGAGTTTTTCAGCGGCCGCTACGGCATGGGCACGTCTCGCAGTGCAGACAGCCCGCTGGTGTTCACCACCCATTCCACGCACAAACTGCTGGCGGCATTCAGCCAGGCGTCGATGATACATGTGCAGGACGGTGGTGCCCGGCAACTGGACCGTGATCGTTTCAATGAAGCCTTCATGATGCATATCTCCACGTCACCGCAGTACGGCATCATCGCGTCGCTGGATGTGGCGTCGGCGATGATGGAGGGCGGGGCCGGGCGTTCGCTGTTGCAGGAGATGTTCGACGAGGCCCTGAGCTTTCGGCGGGCGCTGGCCAATTTGCGCCAGCATATCGCCGCCGACGATTGGTGGTTTTCAATCTGGCAGCCGCCATCGGTCGAAGGCATCGACCGTGTGGTGACCGAGGACTGGCTGCTGCAACCTGCGGATGACTGGCACGGCTTCGGCGAGGTGAGCGACGACTATGTCTTGCTCGATCCGATCAAGGTCAGCCTGGTGATGCCGGGCCTGACCGCGGGCGGTGCGCTCAGCGAGCGCGGGATTCCGGCGGCCGTGGTCAGCAAGTTTCTGTGGGAGCGCGGGCTGGTGGTCGAAAAGACCGGGCTGTATTCGTTCCTGGTGCTGTTTTCGATGGGGATCACCAAGGGCAAGTGGAGCACGTTGCTGACCGAGTTGCTGGAGTTCAAGCGCAGCTACGACGCCAACGTCAGTCTGGCCAACTGCCTGCCTTGCGTGGCGCAACAGCACGGCGCGCGCTATCAGGGCATGGGCTTGCGAGACCTGTGCGATCAGTTGCACGCCTGTTATCGCAGTAATGCCACGGCCAAGCATCTCAAGCGGATGTACACGGTACTGCCACAAATCGCCATGAAGCCGGCGGATGCGTATGATCATCTGGTACGTGGCGAAGTCGAAGCGGTTTCGATCGATGCGCTGGACGGACGTATCGCCGCCGTGATGCTGGTGCCATACCCGCCGGGCATTCCGTTGATCATGCCCGGAGAACGCTTTACCGAGGCGGCCCGCTCGATCATCGACTACCTGGCGTTTGCTCGCACGTTCGACAGCAGTTTCCCGGGTTTCGTTGCTGATGTGCACGGATTGCAACACGAAGACGAGGGCAATGGGCGGCACTACACCGTCGATTGCATCAAGGAATGAGGACCTTTCCCAGTATGCAACCGGTCATGAATCCGAATTACCCAGGGCTGTCGGTGCGCGTGGCCGACGAGGGCTTTGCCGCTTATATATGGGGCAGTGATTTCAGTTTTGAAGTCGCCGCCTACGGCGCTGCCGAAATCGGCCAGCCGGTAGAGCAGTGGAAGGTCACGCCCATCACCCCTTATCGCAAATGCTATGGCATCGATCCGGAAGAGTTCAGCAGCTTTCGCGATGCCGCCGACAGCGCGATTTTCATGGCGTACCTGGACGACGAACCTGTTGGCCACCTGGTGATCAGCACCAACTGGAACGGTTTTGCCCATATCGATGAGTTGGCGGTACATGCACCGGCCAGGCGACACGGTGTGGCCAAGGCATTGCTGGATGTGGCGCAGTTCTGGAGTCGCAAGAAGAAACTGCCCGGCGTCATGCTGGAGACCCAGAACAACAACCTGGGTGCCTGCCGGCTTTACGAGCGTTGCGGCTTCATGATCGGCGGCATCGACCATCTGCGTTATCGGGGTATTGATCCCAATACTGCCGAAGTGGCGCTGTTCTGGTACCGATTGTTCGACAACCCGCTGGAAAATCCCATCAGTTCGCCAACATCACCGCGGCTTGTTCCGTGATGATCGCCAGCAAAGCCTGAAGGGCTGGCGAGGGCTCGCCGTTCTTAAGGGTCAAGGCGTAGAGGGTGACCGGCACGGCTGGTGCCAGCGGGCAAGCGTCGAGCCCGGTCGATTTGGCGCCCAGGGCGGTGAAAGGGTCGACAATGGCCAGGCCTTCACCGGCCTCGACCATGCTGCGCATCATCTGGTGGGTTTGCACCCGCGTCTGTATGACCGGTGCCGGCCGCAGCGCATGCAGTTTGTTTTCAAGCGCCGGGCTGATCGGGTCGTGGCCTTCAAGTCCGACCATCGCCTGGCCGGCCAGGTCCTGGAGCGAGATGTACTTCTGCTTGGGTTGCAGCCAGCCGTGAGGGGCGAGCAGTTGCAGCTTGCCGTGAGCGATCGGTTGGCAATGAATATCGTCGTGATCGGGATCGTGCAGGCTCAGGCCCAGGTCACTTTCGCGAAGCAGCAGGCTGCGCACGATCTCGCGTGTGGGTTGGCTCAGGAGCGTACAGGGTGCGTCAGGCAAGCGTCGGCGCAGCGCGGCGATGCTGTGCGGCAACAATTGCTGGGCCAGGGGCGGGGTGCAGATGATGCGTAACGGCGCCGCCAGGTATTGCCTCAGGCTGCTCGCCAGGCGCTGCACCGGTTCGAGTGCATCGTAGACACGGGTGATTTCGACCTGCAACGCCCGCGCCTCACGCGTGGCCTGCAAGCGTCCGCGAACGCTTGCGAACAGCATGAAACCCAACTGATCCTCGGCGTCGCGCAAAATGCGTTCGACTTCGGTCACCGGCAACTGCAGCCATTCAGCGGCGGTGCCCAGGTGACCGGTCTGCAGGAGCGCCTGGATCACTTCGATATGGCGTAAGCGCATGCGTGAAGTCCATGTTCAGCAGGTGAAGAAGGAGTCAGTGACTGAATCCTAACCCAAGTCTGCGCATATGACTTCTGCTCATAACACCGAGTTATGAAGCGCGGATCGATTCCGGCTCGCGGATCAGCGTTACACCCGTTTGCACCAATTGAAACTCGTTGTCATCGAGTTTGTTGACGCGGTCGCCGATTGCCAGTTTGTACGTGGTGACAGACGTGCCGTCAGCGGACTGGGTGGATTCCTGGAACTCATGTACGGAATAAACACGGCCTTCCGCGTCTCTTGCATGGAACTGACCGACGAGTACTGCTGCCATCTGCTTAGAACCTCTGGAGATAAATCACTCAATGTGCGGTGGGGTAGACCGCCACTGAGCACGGTAAGTTTTCCTACGTAAAAAAAATATATCAGGACGCACAATACTGTGTTTATTGGCTGAACCGTCGCCTGATCATCTATAACTACAGGCTCCTCCCACGGACAATCGAGCGTCTTCCATGAGTAATGTCTATAACATCGCCGTAGTGGTCGGCAGCCTGCGTAAAGCATCGATCAACCGTAAGGTCGCCCTCGCGCTGGCGGATCTGGCGCCGGCCAACCTCAAGCTCAACATCGTCGAAATCGGGGATTTGCCGCTCTACAACGAAGATATCGATGGTGCTTCACCGCCGGCAGCCTACAGTACTTTCCGACAACAAGTCAGTTCATCCGACGCAGTGCTGTTCGTTACCCCGGAATACAATCGTTCGGTGCCTGCCCCGATGAAAAACGCCATCGACGTGGGTTCGCGCCCCTATGGCAAGAGTGCCTGGAGTGGCAAGCCGGGTGCGGTGATCAGTGTTTCGCCGGGGGCGGTCGGTGGATTCGGTGCGAATCACCACCTGCGCCAGTCCATGGTGTTTCTCGATGTGCCGATGATGCAACAACCGGAAGCCTACCTCAGTGGCGCCGGTGCCGCGTTTGACGAGGCGGGCAACCTGTCCGAATCCGTCAGGCCGTTCTTGCAGAAGTTCATCGATGCCTACGGCAAGTGGGTCGAACAACACAAGAAGGTTTGATGAATCGGATTACGCACCGTTAGCCAGTCGGCTACAGATCATTGTTTCCATTTCCGACAACCATGCGGCGGTTTGCGCCGCCGCTGGTTGCGCGGTGACGCAATAACGCCGTCCGCCCCACGCCATGATGACCCAGGCATCGATAATCGCCTGTGAAGGGGGGGCAGGCAGATCGCCACAGGCGGCGAACGCTTCGCGCCATTTCTGCGACAGCTCGTCGAACAGCCTTCGATGGTGTTTAGGCTCGGCGATCTGGTGTTCGATGAGCAGCACGGCATGGTTGAAAAAGGGCTGGTGCTCATCGTCGGGGGTACAGGTCAGGCGTATGAGGCGTTTAATCCGGGTTGCCCAGTCCAGTTCATTGGCTTGCACAACCGCTTCATCCAGATGCTGCAACAAGGCATCCAGTCGATGTCGGATATAGCCGGAGAGCAGGGCTTCCTTGCTCGGGAAATAGTCGTACAGCGTGCCAACCGCAACGCCTGCCTCAAGCGCCACTTCCCGGGTGGTCAAGCCAGGCCAACCGTTTCTGCGCCAAATCCGAACAAAAGCCTGGTAAATCGCTTCGACGGTGAAAATCGCCCGGGCCTGACTCGGCCGTTTCAGCGGTTTTGCCCGGGGATTGACGTTGGGCGAGCCGCCCCTGGTGTTTCCGAACCCGCTCTTCATCGGCTGCCATTACTCTGGTGCTACCCGCCACACTAGCGCAGCAGGAGATTGAAGGATGCAAAGTTCATGTACGGTAACACGGCTGATAACCCGCAAAAATGCCTTGGACCAGAGTCGGATTGAAGAGCTGCAGCGAAGTCTGATTCCGGCGGTCGGCGAGGTGATCTTGAAGATTGACCGTTGCGCGCTGACGACCAATAACATTACTTACGCCGCCTATGGCCATTCGATGAACTACTGGGGATTCTTCCCTACAGGTTTAGAGCAGTGGGGTCACGTCCCTGCCTGGGGCTTTGCCGATGTCGTGGCCTCTGACGTGGCTGGCATCAAGGTCGGGGAACGTTTCTACGGGTATTTCCCGATTGCCAGCCATCTGTGGATGCGCCCTGAGCGGGTTACCGAACGTGGTTTCTACGACGGTGCCGAGCATCGACTCGGGTTGACCTCGGCGTACAACCAATACACCCGTTGCAGTTGGGATTCGTACTACAGCCCGGAAACCGAAAACCTGCAGATTTTGCTCAAACCCTTGTTCCTGACCTCTTCCATGCTCGCGGACTTTTTGCAGGACAAGCAGTTCTTTGGTGCAACTCGACTGGTGTTCTCCAGCGCCTCGAGCAAAACCGCCTACGGCACCGCAGTCTGCCTGGGCAATCTTGCCGGCGTGGAACGCGTTGCGCTGACTTCAACCGGTAACAAGGCTTTTGTCGAGAGTCTTGGTTGTTACGAGCGAGCGGTGTCTTACGCGGATTTGGCGGACGTGCCCAATGATCGTCCAACACTATATGTGGATTTTTCCGGCGACCTTGAACTGCGTGACCAAGTGCACCGGCATTTCGCTGGACAGTTGGCCTACAGTTGTTTCGCCGGCTCGGCACAAAGCACCGATGAGGCTCGATTGACAGCCATCGAGGGCCCGCAGCCGGTGTTCTTTTTTGCGCCGATCCAGATTCGCAAGCGTAATGCCGATTGGGGGCCGGAAGGGGTCAGTCAGCATATCGGCGAGGGTTTGCAGGCGTTTTTCCGGAAAGTCACGGCCAATGAGCCGCCGTTGCTGAAGGTGGTGCAAAGCCAGGGTTACGAAGCGGCGCAGACGGTTATTTCACGCCTGTTCCATGGACAGGTCGCGCCGGTGGAGGGGCATGTGATTCGGTTGTGACTGAAGTGGTCCCTTCGCGAGCAGGCTCGCTCCCACATTGGAAATGCGTTCCCTTGTGGGAGCGAGCCTGCTCGCGAAGGGGGGCGTTCAGCCAGCGAAAAACTCAATACTGCCCCGGCACATTCGGCCAAAGATCCGCCACCAGGAACAAGCGTTCCGCTTCCTCCCAATCGCCGTGGGCATTTTCCGTCAGGCGCACCAGCAGTTGCGCCGGCGCCGCAGGTTCCAGATCGCTGAGCCAGGCCTCCAACTGTTCCGCGTCCCAGGTCTGCTCCGCGGGGTAATGCGCCGGTGCCAGCCAGGCATGCCGGGGCAGGGGTTGCCAGCGACCGGGCGGACTCTGCGCGAAAAAATGCTTCCAATCCTTTTGATGCAGCCAACGACCGCGCAGGTGTTGTGGGTGCGCGCCACTGGGCGAGGCCGCCTGCCCCGGCCATGGGTAGAGCAAATAACCGCCCAACCACAAATGCGCGCTGAACTCCCGGATATCCAGCGCCGCCAGCACCGCGCGACTCTCGGCACGCGCGGAAATCGGCAATTGGTGCTGGCTCAGGTGGGCCAGTTTGCGGTCCAGCCGATCGTGGCAGCCCGGACCGAGCCACTGCGCGGTGTCGTGCCCGTCGCCGTTCTGCGGGCCGAGGTAAAGCTTGATCGCCAGTTCCAGGTGATGCACGCCGTCGCGATCGCGCAGCAGCATGTCCAGCTCGCCCAGGGTGTGACCTTCACGGCGGATAGGCATGTTGGCGGCAATCAACTCGATGCCGGGCGCATGCTGCACGGCAAATTGCCAAAGCCGTTCATAATAAAGGCCCAGGCGTCGGGTGCGGGCCTGGGCCAGCCAGTGCAGCAAACCGTAACTGTCCCGGTCGAGTTTTCTAAGCCAGGTTTCCAGGTGTTCCGGGGCCTGCACCCAGTCACTGCCAGCCAATGGATGTCGCTGCGGCCAGGGCGTGGCGCCGAGCATCGGCGGGGCGAGGATGACCCACGCCAGGTCGCGCACTTCGGGGTGGCGCAACTGGTGGGGTAACTGCAGCAAATCTGGAAATAGGATCATCTTGCGAGCATAGCCCGAATCGTGGGTACACCTTGAGGCTGAAAGGATTTTGTCTATCTCGCGCTTTCACCCATAATCGTGTTTTTCGCCGTCGCAGGCCCCCGCGTCCCCATAGGAGCCCCATGGAGCAATTTCGTAATATCGGCATCATCGGACGCCTCGGCAGTTCCCAGGTGCTGGATACTGTCCGCCGACTGAAACGTTTTCTGCTCGATCGTCACCTGCACGTGATCCTTGAAGACACCATTGCCGAAGTCTTGCCGGGCCACGGTTTGCAGACCTCGTCGCGCAAAATGCTCGGTGAAGTCTGTGACATGGTCATTGTGGTGGGCGGTGATGGCAGTCTGCTTGGCGCGGCACGGGCGCTGGCCAGGCACAATATCCCGGTGCTCGGCATCAACCGGGGCAGCCTGGGGTTTCTCACCGACATCCGCCCCGATGAGCTGGAAATCAAGGTCGCCGAAGTGCTCGATGGGCACTATCTGGTAGAGAACCGCTTCCTGCTGCAAGCTGAAGTTCGTCGCCACGCCGAAGCCATTGGCCAGGGCGATGCGCTGAACGATGTGGTGCTGCACCCCGGCAAATCGACGCGCATGATCGAGTTCGAGCTGTACATCGACGGCCAGTTCGTCTGCAGCCAGAAGGCCGACGGCCTGATCGTCGCCACGCCCACGGGCTCCACGGCCTATGCGCTTTCTGCCGGCGGCCCGATCATGCATCCCAAGCTCGATGCCATTGTGATTGTGCCGATGTACCCCCATACCTTGTCAGGCCGGCCGATTGTGGTCGATGGCAACAGTGAGCTGAAAATCGTCGTGTCCAAGGATATGCAGATATACCCGCAAGTCTCGTGTGACGGGCAGAACCACTTTACCTGTGCGCCCGGCGACACCATCACCATCAGCAAGAAAGCCCAGAAGTTGCGGCTGATCCACCCCCTCGACCACAACTACTATGAAGTGTGCCGGACCAAACTCGGCTGGGGCAGCAGGTTGGGTGGTGGAGGCGACTGATGCTCGATCCCGCGCGTAGCTACGACCTGATCGGTGACGTGCACGGTTGCGCTCTGACCCTTGAGCACTTGCTCGACCGGCTCGGTTATCACAAGCAAGCCGGCGTTTGGCGCCATGCCTCGCGCATGGCGGTGTTCGTCGGCGATATCATTGACCGCGGCCCACGGATTCGCGAGGCGCTGCACATCGTCCACGACATGGTCGAGGCAGGGCAGGCGCTGTGCATCATGGGTAACCATGAATTCAACGCCCTGGGCTGGGTAACCCCGGCATTGCCTGGCAGCGGCAAGCAGTTCGTGCGCGAACACACGCCGCGCCACGCTCGTTTGCTGCATGAAACCTTAACCCAGTTCGAACATCATCCGGGTGACTGGCATGACTTCCAGCAGTGGTTCTATGAACTGCCGCTGTTTATCGATGCCGGACGCTTCCGGGTGGTGCATGCCTGTTGGGACGCCGGATTGATCGAGCCGCTGCGGGCATTGTTCCCCGATGGCTGCATCGACGAGCACTTCCTCCAGTCCTCGGCCGTGCCTGACAGCTTTGCCTGTACCGTGTTCGACCGCCTGTTGCGCGGCACCGACATGCGCCTGCCCCATGGCCTGACCATGACCAGCGGCGATGGCCTGACACGCTCGTTCTTCCGCACCAAATTCTGGGAAGACGATCCGCAAACCTACGGAGACATCGTGTTCCAGCCCGACGCCTTGCCCGACCCGGTGGCCCGAACGCCACTGTCGTCAACCGAAAAAAACAACCTGCTGCGCTACGGCGCCGACCAGCCGTTGCTGTTCGTCGGTCACTACTGGCGCAGCGGCAAACCGGCGCCGATTCGTCCGAACCTGGCGTGCCTGGACTACAGTGCGGTGCTCTACGGAAAACTGGTGGCCTATCGACTGGACCAGGAAACCCGGCTCGACCCGCACAAGTTTGTCTGGGTCGATGTCGAGCGACCGGAGGTGTTGCAATGAGCCGCGTCGCAGTCTTGCGCCTGCCGCTGGCGGTGGACCTGAGCGGGTTCGTCAATTTGTTGCAGCGCATGCAGGTGCCGCATCGGGTTAGCGAGGAAGCCGGTGAACAGGTGCTTTGGGTACCGGCCAACATCAGCGACGACGTGCGTGTGTTGTACGAGCGCTATCCCGAGGGCGATCCGGAGCACAAGCTCGATATCCCGATCGCGCAGTCGATTCGCCGGCCGAACTTCGCCGAGCAGGTCCGCCATGGCAAAGCGACCGCGGCAGTGCTGCTGCTGAGCCTTGTCGTCGGCGCGCTGACGTTGCTGGGCGATAACCTGAGTACGTTGCGCTGGCTGACGTTTCTCGATTTTCGCGTGGTCGGCGAGTACATCCATTTCGTGCCATTGGCCGACAGCCTGGCAGCGGGGCAGTGGTGGCGCCTGGTGACACCGATGCTGATTCACTTCGGCTTCCTGCACCTGGCCATGAACGGCATGTGGTACTGGGAGCTGGGGCGACGTATCGAATCGCGCCAGGGCAGTGTCAACCTCATCGGCCTGACCTTGTTGTTCAGCCTCGTGTCCAACTATGCCCAGTTCGTGTTCAGCGGGCCAACCCTGTTTGGCGGATTGTCCGGGGTGCTGTACGGCCTGCTCGGGCACTGCTGGATTTTTCAGATTTTGTCGCCCAACAGCGCCTATCGCCTGCCCCGAGGGGTATTGGCGATGATGCTGATATGGCTATTGTTGTGCATGTCCGGACTGGTTTCGATGATCGGTTTCGGCGAAATCGCCAACGCGGCCCACGTTGGCGGGCTGCTCGTCGGATGCTTGACCGGTTTGTTGGGTGGTTTGTACAACCGCCGTAAACTGGCCGTCTAAAACTGTTATGTGATTCAAAGAGCGCGGAGACCCAATGTCCTCTTTTAACGAAATGATCAAGAACATCACCCCGGATATCTACCAGAGCCTGAAACTGGCGGTGGAAATCGGAAAATGGTCCGACGGTGGCAAGCTCACCGCCGAACAACGCGAACTGTCGTTGCAGGCGATGATCGCCTGGGAAATCAAGAACCTGCCTGAAGAAGAGCGTACTGGCTACATGGGGCCCCAGGAATGCAGCTCCAAATCGATTCAAGTACCCAATATCCTGTTCAAGTCGGATGCCATCCATTGATCGAGATTGGCCGCGGTGCAATCAGTAAAATGTCGGCGCGCCTGGACGGGCCGAACGTGCAATATGCCTTTCGCCTGGGCGACGACGAGGTTCCGGTCAATCCGTTGATCGGCACCACGGTGCGCCTGGAATACCTGGGGGCGATCCACTGCACCCATTGCGGGCGCAAGACCAAGACCAGTTTCAGCCAAGGCTACTGCTACCCGTGCATGACCAAGCTGGCCCAGTGTGATGTGTGCATCATGAGCCCGGAACGCTGCCATTTCGACGCCGGTACCTGCCGGGAGCCGGAGTGGGGCCAGACGTTCTGCATGACCGATCACATTGTCTACCTGTCGAATTCTTCCGGGGTAAAGGTCGGCATCACCCGCGCCACCCAGCTGCCGACCCGCTGGATCGACCAGGGCGCCAGCCAGGCGTTGCCAATCATGCGCGTCGCGACCCGCCAGCAATCAGGCTTCGTCGAAGATCTGTTTCGCAGCCAGGTCGCCGACAAGACCAATTGGCGTGCCTTGCTCAAGGGCGATGCGGTGTCGGTGGACCTGCCACAGATCCGTGACCAGTTGTTCGACAGCTGCGCCGAGGGCCTGCAAGGCTTGCAGGAACGATTCGGCCTGCAGGCGATCCAGACTATTGCCGACGTCGAACCGCTCGAAATCCGCTTCCCGGTCGAGCAGTATCCGGCGAAAATCGTCAGCTTCAACCTGGACAAGAACCCGATTGCCGAAGGCACGTTGATGGGGGTCAAGGGCCAATACCTGATCTTCGATACCGGCGTGATCAACATTCGTAAATACACGGCTTATCAGCTCGCCGTGCATAGTTAAGGACTCCAGCATGCGCACCGAACAACCGAAGATGATCTACCTCAAGGACTATCAGGCGCCCGAGTACCTGATCGACGAAACTCACCTGACCTTCGAGTTGTTCGAGGACCACAGCCTGGTCCATGCGCAACTGGTGATGCGCCGCAACCCCGAGCGCGGCCCGGGCCTGCCACCGCTGGTGCTGGATGGCCAGCAGCTGGAATTGCTGTCGGTGACCCTGGCCGACCGCGAGCTGGGCCTTGCCGATTACCAACTCACCGAGAATCATTTGACTCTGCAGCCGACCAGCACGACGTTCACGGTCGATACCAGCGTCAGGATTCACCCGGAAACCAACACCGCGCTGGAAGGCCTGTACAAGTCCGGTACGATGTTCTGCACCCAGTGCGAGGCCGAAGGCTTCCGCAAGATCACCTATTACCTCGACCGTCCGGACGTGATGAGCACTTTCACCACCACGGTGGTCGCCGAACAGCACAGCTACCCGGTGCTGCTGTCCAACGGCAACCCGATCGCCAGTGGTCCTGGCGAAGATGGCCGCCACTGGGCGACCTGGGAAGACCCGTTCAAGAAGCCGGCGTACCTGTTCGCGCTGGTGGCCGGTGATTTGTGGTGCGTCGAAGACACTTTCACCACCATGACCCAGCGTAACGTAGCGCTACGCATTTATGTCGAGCCGGAAAATATCGACAAGTGCCAGCACGCCATGAACAGCCTGAAGAAATCCATGCGCTGGGATGAAGAGGTCTACGGTCGCGAGTACGACCTGGACATCTTCATGATCGTCGCCGTGAACGACTTCAACATGGGGGCCATGGAGAACAAGGGCCTCAACATCTTCAACTCCAGCGCCGTGCTGGCGAAGGCCGAAACCGCCACCGATGCCGCGCACCAGCGGGTCGAGGCCATCGTTGCCCATGAATACTTCCACAACTGGTCGGGCAACCGCGTGACCTGCCGCGACTGGTTCCAGTTGTCGCTCAAGGAAGGCTTCACGGTGTTCCGCGATTCCGCCTTCTCCGCCGACATGAACTCGGCGACGGTCAAGCGCATCCAGGACGTGGCCTACCTGCGTACCCACCAGTTTGCCGAAGACGCCGGTCCCATGGCTCACGCGGTACGCCCGGACAGCTTCATCGAGATCTCCAACTTCTACACCCTGACCGTGTACGAAAAGGGCTCGGAAGTGGTCGGCATGATCCACACCCTGCTTGGCGCCGAAGGCTTCCGTAAAGGCAGCGACCTGTATTTCGAGCGCCATGACGGCCAGGCCGTGACCTGCGATGACTTCATCAAGGCCATGGAAGATGCCAATGGCGTCGACCTGACCCAGTTCAAACGCTGGTACAGCCAGGCTGGCACGCCTCGTTTGGCGGTAAGCGAGTCTTATGATGCCGCGGCGAAAACCTACAGCCTGACCTTCCGCCAGAGCTGTCCGCCGACCCCGGACAAAGTTGAAAAACTGCCGTTCGTGATTCCCGTCGAACTCGGCCTGCTTGACAGCCAGGGCGGTGAAATTGCCCTGCGTCTTGCCGGCGAAGCGGCGGCGCAGGAGACTTCCCGGGTCCTCTCGGTCACCGAAGCCGAGCAGACGTTCACCTTCGTCGACATCGCCGAACAGCCGCTGCCTTCGCTGCTGCGCGGTTTCTCGGCGCCAGTGAAACTGAGCTTCCCGTACAACCGTGACCAACTGATGTTCCTGATGCAGCACGACAGCGACGGCTTCAACCGCTGGGATGCCGGTCAGCAACTGTCGGTGCAGGTGTTGCAGGAACTGATCGCCCAGCAGCAGAAGGGCGAAGCGCTGGTACTGGATCAGCGTCTGGTTTCGGCCTTGCGTACCGTGCTGTCCGACGAGACGCTGGACCAGGCAATGGTCGCCGAAATGCTGTCGCTGCCAAGCGAAGCGTATTTGACCGAAATCAGCGAAGTGGCCGATGTCGAGGCGATTCACACCGCCCGCGAGTTTGCCCGCAAGCAACTGGCCGATGCGTTGTTCGAAGGCTTGTGGCTGCGTTACCAGGCCAACCGCGACCTGTCGAAAAAGACCCCGTACGTGGCCGAAGCCGAGCATTTTGCCCGTCGCGCACTGCAGAACATTGCGCTGTCGTACCTGATGCTCAGCGGCAAGCCCGAAGTGCTGGCGGCGACGCTGGAGCAGTTCGATGCCTGCGACAACATGACCGAACGCCTGACTGCGCTCGCTGTGCTGGTCAACTCGCCATTCGAAGAGCAGAAAGCCAAGGCACTGGCCAGCTTCGCCGATCACTTCAAGGACAACCCGTTGGTCATGGACCAGTGGTTCAGCGTCCAGGCCGGCAGTGTGTTGCCGGGTGGCCTGGATCGGGTCAAGGCATTGATGCAGCACCCGGCGTTCAACATCAAGAACCCGAACAAGGTGCGGGCACTGATCGGTGCGTTCGCCGGGCAGAACCTGATCAACTTCCACGCGGCGGACGGTTCCGGGTATCGCTTCCTGGCGGATCTGGTGATCGAGTTGAACGGCTTCAATCCGCAGATTGCCTCCCGGCAGTTGGCGCCTTTGACACGCTGGCGCAAGTACGATGATGCACGTCAGGCCCTGATGAAGGGTGAGCTGGAGCGGATTCGGGCTTCGGGGCAACTGTCCAGCGATGTGTTTGAGGTCGTCAGCAAGAGTCTGGCTTGAGTCTGGCTTGAACTTGGCGGCCTTCGGGCCGACCAGGTTCATGGGGGGCTGAGTACATATCCATTGCTGCGGCAACGGCGGCTGGCGGTTTCGCCCTTACGGCGACTCACTTTTTTTTCAAACGCCAAAAAAAAGTAAGCAAAAAAAGGCTCGCCCCGAGCGTCCGGCCCCTCGCTGGGGCTCGGGGTTCCTTCGCTCCGGCATTCATCCGGGGGCATCGCCCTCCGGTTGGCTTCGCTGGCACCTACATGCGATGTGTTCGACCGCGTCGAACGGCGCTGCGCGCCAATCCCCGGATGAACGCCTCCATTCAGCCTTCCGAAGGGGCGGGTGGATCAAAATCAAAAGCAAGCGAGGCGAGCTGACACTCGACCTGCTTTGGCGGAGGTAGCACATCCCCACTGTAGGAACTGCCGAAGGCTGCGATCTTTTGATCTTGGCGCCTGCCAGCCGACCTGACTTTCGCGAATGCACCCAATCCCCTGTAGGAGCGAGCATGCTCGCTCCTACAGACTCTTCAAAGTGACCCGCTGTAAGAGTGGAACCATCAGTCGCCGTTACCTAAATAACGGATATGTACACCAACCCCCAACCCCGCAATCACCCCACCTGATATCCAATCATTCAGTAAAACCACATCCCCCTGCGGTTAACAAAACATAACGTGCCATCGATTGTCAGCCCTTTAAAAACCTCTATAGGATAAGCCAGCTTCCGAAGGGGCTCTGGATTGCGGGTTTCGAGACTATGCTTGAAACAGGTCATCCCGCGAACACCCCTTGCGGCGCCCTGAAAGGTTGAATGACCTAACAATAATAATGGGGGAAGGTCTATGAGTGAGCCTGTCATGGGTGTGGGTATCTGCCGCCCGCCGGCACTGCGCAAATTCGCGTTGCTGGCCACAGCGCTCTCGCTGTTGGGCTCTGTCATGCTGTCGGCACCTGTGCTGGCCGCGGCTGCGCCAGCATCCGACGTCGTTTATTCCGTTGAATCGGCCAAGGCCAGCAAAAGCCTGGTACTCGATGTCGTGCACGCCGGCAAGCGCCTGGTGGCGGTCGGTGATCGCGGCCACATTCTGTATTCCGATGACCAGGGTGCGACCTGGACCCAGGCCAAGGTGCCGACCCGGCAACTGCTGACGTCGGTGTTCTTCGTCGACGGCCAGCATGGCTGGGCCGTCGGCCATGACGCGCAGATCCTTGCCAGCGAGGATGGTGGCGTCACCTGGACCAAGCAATTCGAAGATCTGAAACGCGAATCTCCGCTGCTTGACGTCTGGTTCCAGGACGCCAACAGCGGTTTTGCCGTGGGCGCCTACGGTGCGTTGATGGCCACCACCGACGGCGGCAAGAACTGGGAAGACGTCAGCGATCGCCTGGACAACGAAGACCAGTTCCACCTCAACGCCATCGCGGCGGTCAAGGACGCCGGCCTGTTCATCGTTGGCGAGCAGGGCAGCATGTTCCGCTCCGCCGACTGGGGCCAGACCTGGGAAAAACTCGAGGGCCCGTATGAAGGTTCGCTGTTCGGTGTGATCGGAACCGCGCAACCCAACACGTTGTTGGCGTATGGCCTGCGCGGCAATCTCTACCGCTCCACGGATTTTGGCAGCAACTGGGATAAGGTCGAACTCAAGGCTGAACGCGGTGACCTGGAATTCGGCCTGTCCGGCGGTACATTGCTTGACGATGGTTCCATTGTGATCGTCGGCAACGGCGGTTCGGTGATCAGCAGCAGCGACAACGGTGAAACCTTCAGCGTCTTCAACCGTCGGGATCGTATCTCGCTCTCTTCGGTCGTCGCGGCGGGGAACGGCAATCTGATTCTGGCTGGACAGGGCGGCGTTCGCGCCACTTCGCCAAATGGCGCTGAGCTGGGCAAATGAGCCGGGTTAATAATAAGAAGGCGTAGTCATGACATCCTTAAGCACCCATCATCAGGACAAGGCGACGTTTCTTGAGCGCCTGATCTTCAACAATCGCCCGGCAGTGATTTTCATCTGCCTGCTGGTCAGTGTGTTCCTGTTCTGGCAGGCGACGCTGATCCGCCCGTCCACCAGCTTCGAAAAAATGATCCCGCTCGAGCATCCGTTCATCCAGAAGATGATGGAGCACCGTAACGATCTGGCGAACCTGGGCAACACCGTCCGCATTTCCGTGGAAGCCACCGACGGCGACATCTTCTCCAAGGAGTACATGGAGACGTTGCGCCAGATCAACGACGAGGTGTTCTACATTTCCGGTGTTGACCGCTCCGGCCTCAAGTCGTTGTGGAGCCCGAGCGTGCGCTGGACCGAAGTGACGGAGGAAGGCTTTGCTGGCGGTGAAGTGATCCCGCAGAGCTACAACGGCTCCCAGCAAAGCCTCGACCTGTTGCGTAACAACGTGCTCAAGTCCGGGCAAGTCGGGCGGCTGGTAGCCAACGACTTCAAGTCGAGCATCGTCGACATCCCGCTGCTGGAGTCCTACCCGGACCCGCAGGACCAGGGCAAGTTGCTGGCACTGGACTATCGCAAGTTCTCCCACGAGCTGGAAGACAAGATCCGCGACAAGTTCGAGAAACAAAACCCCAACGTGAAGATCCACATTGTCGGTTTCGCCAAGAAAGTTGGCGACCTGATCGACGGCCTGGTGATGGTGGTGATGTTCTTCGGTGTTGCCTTCGTCATCACCTTGATCCTGCTGTACTGGTTCACTAACTGCATGCGCAGCACAGTGGCGGTATTGAGTACCACCCTGGTGGCGGTGGTCTGGCAGTTGGGGTTGATGCACTTCTTCGGCTTCGGGCTCGATCCCTACTCGATGCTGGTCCCGTTCCTGATCTTCGCCATCGGTATTTCCCACGGCGTGCAGAAGATCAACGGCATCGCCCTGCAATCCAGCGAGGCGGAAAACGCCCTGACGGCGGCGCGGCGCACCTTCCGCCAGTTGTTCCTGCCGGGGATGATCGCGATCCTCGCCGATGCAGTGGGCTTCATCACGCTGCTGATCATCGATATCGGTGTGATCCGCGAGCTGGCCATCGGTGCTTCCATCGGTGTGGCCGTGATTGTGTTCACCAACCTGATCCTGTTGCCGGTGGCGATTTCCTACGTAGGTATCAGCAAGCGTGCCGTAGCTCGCAGCAAGAAGGATGCGATCCGCGAGCACCCGTTCTGGCGCCTGTTGTCGAACTTTGCCAGCGCGAAGGTTGCACCGGTTTCGATTTTCCTGGCGCTGGTCGCCTTTGGCGGTGGCCTCTGGTACAGCCAGAACCTGAAGATCGGTGACCTCGACCAGGGCGCGCCGGAATTGCGTCCGGACTCGCGCTACAACAAGGACAACAACTTCATCATCAGCAACTACTCCACCAGTTCCGACGTGTTGGTGGTGATGGTCAAGACCAAGGCCGAAGGCTGCTCACGCTACGAAGCCATGGCGCCGATTGATGAGCTGATGTGGAAGATGCAGAACACCGAGGGCGTGCAGTCGGCGATCTCGCTGGTCACCGTGTCCAAGCAGATGATCAAGGGCATGAACGAGGGCAACCTGAAATGGGAAACCCTGTCGCGTAACCCGGACGTGCTGAACAACTCCATCGCCCGCGCCGATGGCCTGTACAACAACAGTTGCTCATTGGCACCGGTGCTGGTGTTCCTCAACGATCACAAGGCCGAAACCCTGGACCGTGCGGTGCATGCGGTGCAGGAATTCGCCAAGGAACACAACACCGAGAACCTGGAATTCATCCTGGCGGCCGGTAACGCGGGTATCGAGGCGGCCACCAATGAGGTGATCAAGAAGTCCGAACTGACCATCCTGATCCTGGTGTACATCTGCGTCGCGGTCATGTGCATGATCACCTTCCGTTCCTGGGCGGCGACCTTGTGCATCGTGTTGCCGCTGGTGCTGACGTCGGTGTTGGGCAACGCCCTGATGGCCTTCATGGGCATCGGCGTGAAAGTCGCGACCCTGCCGGTGGTGGCGCTCGGGGTGGGGATTGGCGTGGACTACGGCATCTACATCTACAGCCGCCTGGAAAGCTTCCTGCGTGCCGGCCTGCCGTTGCAAGAGGCGTACTACCAGACGCTGAAATCCACCGGCAAGGCCGTGCTGTTCACCGGCTTGTGCCTGGCCATCGGCGTATGCACCTGGATCTTCTCGGCCATCAAGTTCCAGGCTGACATGGGCCTGATGCTGACCTTCATGCTGCTGTGGAACATGTTCGGTGCGTTGTGGCTGCTGCCGGCACTGGCGCGGTTCCTGATCAAGCCGGAAAAGCTGGCGGGGCAGAAGGGTAATTCGCTGTTTGCTCACTGATCCCTGGTTGAAACAAAAAAGCCGCAACCTCAGGGTTGCGGCTTTTTTTTGTGCGTGAAGATCAAAAGATCGCAGCCTGCGGCAGCTCCTACAGGGGAATGATGTACATCTGTAGGAGCTGCCGCAGGCTGCGATCTTTTGATTTTGCTTTACGAGGGATCGGTGCCAAGCACCACATTCAGCGCACTACGCGCATCATCCAGCTGCACCAGCGTTGCATGCCGCGCACCCAGCGCATCGCGGTTTTCGATGGCCGTGAGAATCGCCTTGTGCCGCGGCAACGCCAGCTCATGCAGGTTTGGTCGCTGATTGGAATGCTTCAACGCTTCGGCAATCGCTACCGAGAGCATGTTGCACAGGTTCGCCAGCAAGTCGTTGTGGGTGGCGTCGGCTATACGGCTGTGGAAATCCAGGTCCGGTTGCAGCAAGGCTTCCGGCGTCGGTGCCGCCTCCATGCGCTGGTAGGCTTCACCGATGGCGGCAATATCCGCATCGGTGGCGAACTGCGCGGCGAGGGCGGCAGCGGCCGGTTCGATGATGCTGCGCACACTGGTCAGCAGGTCGAAAAACTGGTTCTGCGGGCTGCTTTGCATCAGCCAATGCAGGACGTCCGGGTCGAGCATGTGCCATTCCTTGCGCGGCTTGACCACCGTGCCGACCCGCGGACGGGAATACACCAGGCCCTTGGCGACCAAAACACGGGTGGCTTCGCGCAACACCGGCCGGCTGACGGCATACTCCTCACAGAGCAGGGCTTCGGCGGGCAGTTTGTCGTCCGGCAGGAAACGTCCCGAGACGATCTGCATGCCCAGTTCCTGAACGATGCGCGAGTGCATGCTTTTGCGGTCGGAGGGTTTGCGGTAATCCATGGGGAACGGCGCGGTCCTGTGCGATGGCGATGCCGCGCATGATAACAGGCGCGGCACTGTCTTGAAGTGATCGTTCCCACGCAGAGCGTGGAAACGATCAGGGGGAGGGCTGCGGAGTCAGTGGGAGTGGCGGGGCACCTCGGCGCCTCGGCAACCGACCAGGAAGTCGAAGTCGCAACCCTGATCCGCCTGCAGGACGTGGTCGATGTACAGCTGGCGATAGCCGCCCACCAACAATTGCTGTGGCGGCTGCAGGTCGGCCATGCGCGCCGCCAGTTCGGCGTCCGGGATGTCCAGGTGCAGTCGACCGCTGGCGCAGTCGAGTTCAATCCAGTCACCTTCCTTCACGGCTGCCAAAGGACCGCCAGCCGCTGCTTCCGGGGCGACGTGCAAGACCACGGTGCCATACGCGGTACCGCTCATGCGCGCATCGGAAATGCGCACCATGTCGGTCACGCCCTGGGCCAGCAGCTTGGCCGGCAAGCCCATGTTGCCGACTTCGGCCATGCCCGGATAACCCTTCGGCCCGCAATTCTTCATGACCAGGATCGAGTTGGCATCAACGTCCAGTTCCGGATCGTTGATTCGCGCCTTGTACATGTCGAAATTCTCGAACACCACGGCTCGCCCGCGATGCTGCATCAATTCGGGTGTGGCGGCGGAGGGCTTGAGCACCGCGCCCAGTGGCGCCAGGTTGCCGCGCAATACGCAGATCCCGCCGTCGGCGCGGATCGGGTTGTCGAGGGTGCGGATGACTTCGTCCTCGCCATAGATCGGCGCGTCCCTGGTGTTTTCGCCGATGGATTTGCCGTTGACGGTCAAGGCATCGGGATTGGGGATCAGGTTGGCTTCGCCAAGGCGGCGTAATACCGCTGGCAAGCCACCGGCATAGTAGAACTCCTCCATCAGGAAGCGCCCGGACGGTTGCAGGTCGACGATGGTCGGCATACCGCGACCCATGCGGGTCCAGTCGTCCAGGTCGAGCTCCACGCCGATGCGGCCGGCGATGGCCTTGAGGTGAATCACGGCGTTGGTCGAACCGCCGATGGCGGCGTTGACCCGGATGGCATTTTCGAAGGCTTCCTTGGTGAGGATCTTCGACAGCTTCAAATCCTCGCGCACCATCTCCACGGCACGCATGCCGGACATGTGCGCCAACACATAACGACGAGCGTCCACGGCGGGAATCGCCGCGTTGTGGGGCAGGGAGGTGCCCAGTGCCTCGGCCATGCAGGCCATGGTCGAGGCGGTGCCCATGGTGTTGCAGGTACCGGCCGAGCGAGACATGCCGCCCTCGGCCGCGAGGAAGTCGTCGAGGGTGATGGTGCCGGCCTTGACCTGTTCGCTCAGTTGCCAGACCACGGTGCCCGAGCCGATGTCCTTGCCTTTGTGCTTGCCATTGAGCATCGGGCCGCCGGTGACGACGATCGCTGGCACGTCGCAACTGGCCGCGCCCATCAGCAATGCCGGGGTGGTCTTGTCGCAGCCGGTCAGCAGTACCACCCCGTCGATCGGGTTGCCGCGAATGGCTTCCTCCACGTCCATGCTCGCCAGGTTGCGGGTCAGCATGGCGGTGGGGCGCAAGTTGGATTCACCGTTGGAGAACACCGGAAATTCCACCGGAAAGCCTCCAGCCTCGATCACTCCGCGCTTTACGTGTTCCGCGATCTGGCGGAAGTGCGCGTTGCACGGGGTCAGTTCCGACCATGTGTTGCAGATGCCGATGATTGGCTTGCCATGGAACTGGTGATCGGCGATGCCCTGATTCTTCATCCAGCTGCGGTACATGAAGCCGTTCTTGTCGGCGGTGCCAAACCATTGGGCGGAGCGCAGGGTGGGTTTCTTATCAGACATGATCGATTCTCTTATTGTATGACTATATTGTTCGAGCTGAGGCGTAACATAAGCGCAAATTCGCCTGTTTGGAAGTGTTGTTGGATAAATAGTATTACTATATAGTCGTTTTCAGCGGAGGGATGGCCCTGACGGTTAGCCGTGAGAGGCGTCCCCCGAGGTTCTATAAAAACAACAATCGGAGACCGATCTCATGAGCCAGGAATTGCGGCTGATCCGCCGCATCACACTGAAACTGATTCCCTTCCTGATCCTGCTGTACCTGATCGCCTACGTGGATCGCTCCGCAGTGGGCTTCGCCAAACTGCACATGGGCGCCGACATCGGTCTCGGTGATGCGGCGTACGGGTTAGGCGCAGGGCTGTTCTTCATTGGCTATTTCCTCCTGGAAATCCCCAGCAACCTGATGCTTGACCGTTTTGGCGCACGACGCTGGTTCGCCCGGATCATGGTCACCTGGGGCGCCATTACCATCGGCATGGCGTTCGTCCAGGGGCCAAACAGCTTCTACCTGATGCGCTTTTTGCTCGGTGCGGCGGAAGCCGGGTTCTTTCCTGGCGTTCTGTACTACATCACCCAGTGGTTCCCGGTGCGCCATCGCGGCAAGATCCTGGGGTTGTTCATCCTGTCCCAACCCATCGCAATGATGATCACCGGGCCCGTGTCCGGCGGGCTGTTGGGCCTGGATGGCGTTCTTGGCCTGCACGGCTGGCAGTGGCTGTTTATCGTCATCGGCACCCCGGCGATCCTGCTGACCTGGCCGGTACTGCGCTGGTTGCCGGATGGCCCGCAACAGGTGAAGTGGATGGACCAGGCCGAGAAGGACTGGCTGAGCGGCGAACTGCAAAAGGACCTGCAGGCATACGGCCAGACCCGCCACGGCAACCCGCTGCACGCGCTCAAGGACAAACGCGTGTTGCTGCTGGCGCTGTTCTACCTGCCGGTGACCCTCAGCATCTATGGCCTGGGCCTGTGGTTGCCAACCTTGATCAAGCAGTTCGGCGGCAGCGACCTGATGACCGGGTTCGTGTCATCGGTGCCCTATGTCTTCGGGATCGTTGGTCTGCTGATCATCCCGCGCAGCTCCGATCGATTGAATGATCGTTATGGTCACTTGGCGGTGCTGTATGTGTTGGGCGCCATCGGCTTGTTCCTCAGCGCCTGGCTGACGTTTCCGGTATTGCAATTGATGGCGCTGTGCCTGGTGGCGTTCGCACTGTTTTCCTGCACGGCGATTTTCTGGACCTTGCCCGGGCGCTTCTTTGCCGGCGCGAGTGCGGCGGCGGGGATTGCCCTGATCAACTCGGTAGGCAATCTCGGCGGCTACATCGGCCCGTTCGTGATCGGCGCGCTCAAGGAATACACCGGCAACCTGGCGTCGGGGCTGTATTTCCTGTCCTGCGTGATGGTGTTCGGCCTGGTGTTGACCGGTGTGGTGTACCGCCAGTTGGAACGCAAGCATGTGTTGCCGGCCGATCAGTTTGCTGCCAGTGCCCGTGGGGCTACCCGTACCTGACACAGGCCTGATACAGACCTGTAGGAGCTGGCTTGCCAGCGAAGAGGCCCTGTCAGCAGACATCAGTATTGACTGTCAGATCGCCTTCGCTGGCAAGCCAGCTCCTACAGGGTTTGCGGTGTTTTCAAGTAAAAGGAAAAAAATCATGCGTTTGGTTCAGTTCGAATTGAGTAACGGCGAGCGCCGTGTCGGCGTGGTCGAGGGGTCGCAGGTCCTGGAAGTTCGTGAGGCGCGCACGGTTCGCGACCTGGCGCTGGCGGCGATCGAAGCAGGCGTCAATCTGGAGCAACAGGTGCAGAGCCTGGGGCTTGGCATCAGCCACGACTATGCCGAACTGCTGGCGCAATTGCGCATCCTGCCACCGCTGGATCACCCGGATCCGGCGCACATGCTGGTCAGTGGCACCGGCCTGACTCACCTGGGCAGCGCGTCGGCCCGGGACAAGATGCACCAGCAGGTTGGTGACGAAGCCGCGATGACCGATACCATGCGCATCTTCAAATGGGGCGTGGAAGGCGGCAAGCCTGCGGCCGGTCAGGCGGGCGTGCAGCCGGAATGGTTCTACAAGGGCGACGGCAGCATCGTTGTGCGCCCCGGCCAGCCATTCCCGTTGCCACCGTTTGCCGAAGACGCCGGTGAAGAGCCTGAACTCAGCGGCCTTTATGTCATCGGTCACGACGGCAAGCCGTATCGCCTCGGCTTTGCCGTCGGCAACGAGTTTTCCGATCACGTGATGGAGCGCAAGAACTACCTGTACCTGGCCCATTCGAAACTGCGCAGTTGCAGCTACGGCCCGGAGCTGCGGGTCGGCGAACTGCCGCAACACCTGGCCGGCACCAGTCGCATCCTGCGCGACGGCCAGGTGCTGTGGCAGAACGAGTTCCTCAGTGGCGAGGCCAACATGTGCCACAGCCTGGCGAACCTTGAATTCCACCATTTCAAGTACAGCCAGTTCCTGCGTCCAGGGGACGTGCACATTCACTTCTTCGGTACCGCGACCCTGTCCTTCGCTGACGGCATTCGCCCACAACCGGGCGACGTGTTCGAGATCAGCCAGGGCGAGTTCGGCGCGCCGTTGATCAATGGCATCGTTGCTGTCGATGCGGCGTTCGAACCCGGCACTGTCGGCACTCTTTGAGGAATTTCCCCATGCTTCGAATTCTTGGCCACAACTACATCGGCGGCCAGCGCAGTGCGTTGGGCAGCGTCAAATTGCACAGTGTCGACGCCGAGACAGGCGAGGCGTTGCCCCACGATTTCACCCAGGCCACGCCGCAAGAAGTCGATGCCGTCGCCAAGGCTGCCGCGCAGGCGTATTCGGCTTATCGCAATCTGAGCGCGGAGCGTCGCGCAGAATTTCTCGATGCCATCGCCAACGAACTGGATGCGCTGGGCGATGAGTTTGTCAGCCTGGTGTGCCGCGAAACGGCATTGCCGGCCGCACGGATCATCGGTGAGCGTGGCCGCACCAGCGGGCAGATGCGCTTGTTCGCCAGTGTGCTACGGCGGGGCGATTTCTACGGGGCGCGGATCGATCAGGCGCTGCCTGAGCGCCAGCCCTTGCCACGTCCCGACCTGCGCCAATACCGTATCGCTCTCGGCCCCGTTGCTGTGTTCGGGGCCAGCAACTTTCCCTTGGCGTTTTCCACCGCCGGTGGCGACACGGCATCGGCCCTGGCTGCCGGTTGCCCGGTAGTGTTCAAGGCCCACAGCGGCCACATGGCCACGGCCGAGCAGGTGGCCGATGCGATCATCCGTGCGGCAGAAAAAACCGCGATGCCGGCCGGCGTGTTCAACATGATCTACGGCGGCGGAGTCGGTGAAGCGCTGGTCAAGCACCCGGCCATCCAGGCGGTGGGCTTTACCGGTTCGCTCGCGGGTGGACGGGCGCTGTGCGACATGGCAGCGGCACGCCCACAACCGATCCCGGTGTTCGCCGAGATGTCGAGCATCAATCCGGTGATCGTGCTGCCCCAGGCACTGCAAGTGCGCATGGACACCATCGCCCGCGGCCTGTCGGCTTCGGTGGTGCAAGGCTGCGGTCAGTTTTGCACCAATCCTGGCCTGGTGATGGGTATCCGTTCGCCGCAGTTCACCGCTTTCCTCCAGTCACTGGCGGACATGATGGCCGATCAACCGGCGCAGACCATGCTCAACGTCGGCACGCTGGGCAGCTATGCACGGGGCGTGCAAAAGCTCCTTGATCACCCCGGTATCGAACACCTGGCGGGTAAACCGCAACAAGGGCGTCAGGCGCAACCGCAATTGTTCAAGGCCGATGTGAGCTTGCTGATCGAGGCTGATGAAGTGCTGCAAGCGGAAGTCTTCGGCCCGACCACAGTAGTAGTCGAAGTGGCGGATCAGGCGCAACTGAGCGCCGCGTTGAACGGTCTGCATGGTCAATTGACCGCGACGATCATCGGTGAGCAGGCCGATTTCGAACAGTTCAGCGAACTGACGGGGTTGCTGGAGCAGAAAGTCGGGCGAATCCTGCTCAATGGTTATCCAACCGGCGTGGAGGTCTGCGATTCGATGGTGCACGGCGGGCCGTATCCCGCGACCTCGGATGCGCGCGGCACGTCGGTAGGGACCTTGGCCATCGACCGTTTCCTGCGCCCGGTGTGTTTCCAGAACTACCCCGATAGCCTGCTGCCGGATGCGTTGAAAAACAGCAACCCACTGCGCATTCAACGCCTGGTGGATGGCAAGCCGACTCGCGACGCCCTTTGACGGTTACACACCCCCCTGTGGGAGCGGGCTTGCTCGCGAAGGCGGTGTATCAGTCGGCACTTGGATTGACTGATACACCGCCTTCGCGAGCAAGCCCGCTCCCACATATGATTAGCGTCGTGTGCGAGAGTTGTGACCGACACGGGCTTGCCTCTCATTGAGCTATCATTGCGTTTTTCCCATTCAAAGATTGACTGCCATGACTGCCGTAACAGATACCTTGCTCAACGCCCTCGAACATTGCGGGATGGTGGAAATCGATGGGCTGCACGCCTTCGAATTCGCCCTCGATGTCGACGACAACCTGCACATCGAATGCATGGACGGTCGAGCGGCCAGGCACTGGGAATTCACCCCGGCACAGGTCCAGGACGCCACCTTCGATACCACCCTGCAAAGCTGGCTGATCAAGGGCAAAGACGGCGAACACCGTCTGGTATGCCTCGGCGACGTCATCAGCGGCGATAACGACGACGATGATGATCAACAGGATGCGTAACGTCTGGCCACTGCTGATCGCCGGCAGCATCGGCGCCATGGGCGTCCAGGTGGCATCCGCCGATAACTATCAATTGCTCGTGGGTTCCTACACCGCCGGGCAAAGCCAGGGTATCTATCGCCTGAACTTTGACAGTGCGACCGGGCAGATCGACGCCAGGCCGCTGCAAGTGATCAAGAGCGAAAACCCGTCCTGGCTGACCCTGTCCAGGGATCAGCAGCGCGTGTTCGTGGTCAACGAGAATGGCCCGGGCCAGACCGATCCGGTCGGGCGGGTCAGCAGTTATGCCATCGACCCCAAGACCCAGGCACTGACCCTGATCAATCAGGTACAGAGCCTGGGCAACGAGCCAACGCATTCGAGCCTGAGCCTTGAAGCGAGCCACTTGTTTGTCAGTAACTACTCGGTGGCTGAAGATCCGGGCGGCACCTTGGCGGTGTTGCCGGTGGCGGCGGACGGCTCGTTGAAACCGGTGGTGCAGATGAGCAGCCATCCGGCCAGCCGGGTCAACCCCGAGCGGCAGATGTCAGCGCACGTACACGCGACGATACCGTCGCCAGACGGCCAATACGTGTTTTCCAACGACCTGGGGGCGGACAAGGTCTTTGCCTACCGCTTCGACCCAAAGGCCAATCCTGACTTGCCGTTGACCCCGGCAACACCGTCGTTCGTGCAGCTGCCGCCCGGTAGCGGGCCGCGCCATCTGCTGTTCAGTGCCGATGGCAAGCACGCCTGGCTGACCATGGAAATGAGCGCGCAAGTGGCGGTGTTCGATTACCGCGACGGCAAGCTTGAGCAAACCCAGTTGGTCGATCTGGCTGCCGGTCAGCCCGTTTCGGACAAGGCCGCTGCGGCCTTGCACGCATCCAGGGACGGCAAGTTCCTGTATGTCAGCAACCGTGGCACGGCCAACCAGTTGCTGGTGTTCGCCATCGACCCGGCGACCGGGCATCTCAAGGAACTGCAAAGGCGCCCTGTGGAAGGCGATCATCCACGGGAGTTCAGCCTCGATCCGAGCGGCAAGTTCGTGCTGATCGCCAATCAGAAAAGTAACCAGATTGTCGTCGTCGAGCGCGATGCCATCACCGGCTTGCTGGGTAAAACCGTGCAAAAACTGCCGATGGATGCACCCAGTGACCTGAAATTCATGGTGCGTCAATAGGCCGCAGGCTCCGGTTGATGGGGCCTGCGTCCTTCTATCAATGAGGGTGATATCTGTAAGTGTCACAAAGCATTTCAAGCTGATAACCCTCGAGGGTTAAGTTTGCTTCACGGCCCCACCGGGCATGCAAGCCAACTGACTTCGAGGAATATCCGCATGAACTTCAATCTCTTCTCCGTAATTGCCGCATCCGCCATTTCCGCCACCGTGGCCCTGCCAGCCAGCGCCAACGTTGAAATCAGCGACAAGAAAACCCACGCCCAGAGCTACACCCAGAAATACCTGCAACAGAGCGCCAACTTCTACGCCGCCCTGGATCACAAAGCCCAGCACTGAAAGACCCTACCTGCAGCCTTTTATGCAGGAGCGACGTCACTTGCCGATCGAAGCCCAGGCAGCGAAAGGCGTTGAAGTGATGTCGCTCCTGCATAACGCGTTTGCGACAATGTCATTTAGCCACCGATGTAATGCTTGATATCAGGTGGCCATATCTCTAAATTTGACGCTGATTTTTTGACTCCTCCTTCTCAAGAAAAGGATTGCCAAAATGACGATGCGTCTTGCCGTGGTGCTGTTGTTCCTCTATTCGACCCCGATCCTGTCTGCTGCCGACCCGATTCCCGGCGAACCCGACGCTGCCCGCGAGCGCATGATCAGTTTTATTGAAGACTGAGATAGACGGGCTCAATGATCAACGAAGTTGATATTTGCTATGCATCAGACTCGTTGGTTACCGCTGCTTTTTTGATTGATTCTATGGACTCTGAAACATGTCCACGGAGTTCATCATGGCCAGCACCATCATCACCTCTGCCAAACACGGCGCCTACGTGGCAATCGGTCTCTATTTGGTCATGGTGCTGGTTGTCAGTCTTTCGCCGCAGTCGCGGCAAACCGTCGAGCCGCCGATTCACGTCGCGCACCCTGGCATCCAGTTTGAACATCGCGCACAACAGGCGATGGTCGATCCGGCCGAACTGGCGGGAGTGGGCGGAGCATGAACCGGTGCAAACTTCTGCTGATCGCCTTCCTGGCATTCATAACCAATGGCTTTTCCCTGCTGGGGATCGGGAATGGGTCAATAGGCGGGGTGGCACGGGCCATCGAGGCCAACCACAACATCGCGCGCAACATCGAGATCGCCAAGGCCATGGGGATGCTCGCGGGCAACCCGCCACACGAGCCCGATAGCGGGTTTTTCGGGCCGTTCCAGGTGGATTGCTCGGTGATTGGCATGTGCGAGGTATTGGCCTGAAACGCCACCCCCTGTAGGAGCGAGCACGCTCGCGATAAACCCCGAGGACGCCGCGGGGGTATCAGTCACCCCGCGTAATCGTTGACGACCATCGCGAGCATGCTCGCTCCTACAAGGATCGGTTATTTCGCCATCACCGATGTAAACAACTCCGACGCCAGAAACCGCCGCAACCAGTCCTGTAGCCGTCGATAGGGCGTTTGCGCGAACCACTCGCGATCGACATGGGCGAATTGCCGTATGAAGGGCATCAGCGCGACGTCGGCCAGGGTTGGGTGGTTGACCAGCAAATAATCGCGGCCTTCCAGCAACTCATCCAGCCTACGCAGGAACACCTCGCCCTCGGCGCGGTAAAAAGCCATCGGCTGTTGCGGATAGCGCTCGGCGTATTTGTAGCGGTTCAGATGCACCTTGAAGACCTGGTCGTTCTCCTCGATCAACGCCGCGATGGCGCGCTGCCCTTGCGGATCATCCTTGAGCAGCCAATCCTGCGGATCATGCTGTGCCAAGGCCCATTGCATTATTTCCAGGCTTTCATCGATAACCAGGCCGTCCACGTTCAGCACCGGAACCGTACCTTTGCTCGACAGTGCGAGCATCTCGGCGGGTTTGGCCTTAAGGCTGACTTCGACAATGTCCACGGCCACTGTGCTGTAGCGCAGTGCCATGCGTGCCCGCATGGCGTAAGGGCAGCGGCGGAACGAGTAGAGGGTGTTCATTTCACCTCCAGGGTGCTCAAGCCATTGCCTTGGCGCCGAACCTGGATCTGCACCGGAATCCGCTCGTGCATTTCCTGCACATGGGAAATCACCGCGACCTTGCGCCCCTGGGCCTGCAGGCCGTCGAGGGCGTCCATGGCCAATTGCAGGGACTCCGGATCGAGGCTGCCGAACCCTTCGTCGATGAACAGCGATTCGATCTTCAGCGTGCTCGAGGCCATCGACGCCAGGCCCAGCGCCAGGGCCAGCGACACCAGGAAGGTCTCGCCGCCGGACAACGAATGCACCGAGCGCAGTTCGTCGCCCATCTCGGTGTCCATCACCAGCAAGCCCAGCATGCTGCCGCCGCGCTTGAGGCGGTAGCGCCGCACCAGTTGGCGCAATTGCACGTTGGCGTGGTGCACCAGCAGGTCGAGGTTGTAGGCCTGGGCGATCTTTCGGAAGGTGTCGCCGGTGGCCGAACCGATCAGCGCGTTCAAGCGAGCCCAGCGCTGGTACTCGGTGTACGCGTCGGCGATCTGTTGCGCCAGGGCCTGATTGGCGTTCTGCCGGCGTTGATCCTCGGCCTGTTCGGCACGCAGCTCGGCGCAGCGTTGTTCGCTGACGTTGAATTGGTTCTGCAACTCGGTGAGCGCGTTGGCGAGTTGCTCGTCATCCAGGTCGCCGATGTGCTGCGCCTTGTGATCGAGCAAACGCTTGTCGCGTTCCTGGAGCAGGACGTTGGCCTGTTCGATGGCTTTTTCGCTGAGTTGCAAGCGTTGGCGTAGTTCGCTCACATGGGCATCGTCGACCTGAAGCAGGTCTTCAAGGCCACCGTCATCCAGTTCTGGATGACGGGCGCGCCATTCGGCGATTTTGCCGCTCAGTTCGCGGTTTTCGCTTTCCAGTGTGTGCAAACGCTCTTGCTGCGCCTTGAGTTCGGCCGCGATTCGCACCCGTTGGGTGAGCAGGTTTTGCAGTTCCGTGGCTGTGCCGGATTCGGCGTTGCGCGCCTGTTCAATGTCTTGCTCAAGCTGCTGCTGCCACTGCTCGGCGCTGCCGTGCGAGCCGAGCAATTGTCCAAGCGTCTGCTGGCTGGCCTGTTGTTGTGCGGCCAGCGCATGGAACTGCTGCTCGGCGATTTGCAATTGCTGCACGCGGGTCTGCTGCCGATCCTGTTCCTTCTCCAGCTGTTGCTGACGCTGTTGCTGTTCGGCCAGCTCGTCCTTTTGCTGATCGAGTTGCGCCAGGCGCTCGGCGATCTGCCGATCAAGCTGCATGAAGGTCGCGGCGGGCTCAGTACGAAGTGCTTGCAGGGTATCGGCTGGCAGCAGGCTGGCGAATGCGCTGAGTTCTTCGTCCAAGCGCTGACGATCATTGGCCAGTTCACGCCGTTGATTGTCCAGGTGCTGGGCGGCGCTCTGATGCGCGGTTTCAGCTTGGCGCAATTGCTGGGTCAGGCGCGCAGCATCCTGTTGCAAGGTGAGCAAGGCGGTTTGCCGTTGTTCGTCCTGGGTGATGCTCTGGTTCAACTGACTGTTTTGCTGGCTGAGCCAGGCGCCGCGTTTGTCGTCATCCTGATCGAGCAGTGTGGTGGCCAACGGATGCGCTTGAAGGCTGGGTGCGAGGGCTTGCTGCGCGATCGCCAGTTGTTCCTGCTGTTGCAGCAGTTCTTTTTGCCGGGCGATCAACCCGCCCACTTCGGCACGCAGTTCGCCGAGTTTTTCCTTGAGCTGGTCTACCGCCTGTTGCGCAGAGGCCTGTTCGCCTTCATCAAAGCGACCCAAACTTTGCAACAGGGCTTCGGGTTGATGATAGGGATGCTCATGGCTGCCGCAGACCGGGCAGGGTTGGTCATCGTGCAACTGCGCGCGCAGTTCCTCGACGCTGGCGCTGCGGGCCAGGCGCTGGCGTTCCAGCAGGTCGCGAGTGACCGTCAGGGTCTGCTCGGCGACGGCAAGTTCAGCCTTGGCCTTTACCCCGTCCTGGGTCAGGCGCTCACGTTCCTGTTGCGCGGCGACCTGGCGTTGTTGCAACTCGGCGCCGCGCTTGTCCAGGTCCTGTTGGCTGTCCCACAGCCGGGTCAGATCTTCGATGGCACGCAGTTGCTTGCGGTTGTCCTGCAACAGGCTGCCGAGGATACCGATCTGTTCGGCGACGGCATCCGGCTCGGCGCCAGCCTCTTTGAACAGCACCTCCAGTTGCTGTTTCTGCGCTGCGAAGGCTTGTGCGGTGCGCTCGGCATTGTGCTCGAGGTTCGCCAGTTCCGCCTGGCCCTTGTTCAGTCGATTGCCGATCAACATCAGCTGTTGCAGGCGATCACGGTAGGCATTCCAGGCATCGCTCAACGGCGCCAGATGAGCGCTTTGGGCCAGCTCGGCCGCCATGCGTTGCAAGTGTTCGGTCGCCCGGGCCAGTTGCTCATGCAAGGTTTGAATCGCGTTCTGGCCCTGGGTGCAGGCCTGTTCGGCGGCTTGCCTGGCTTCGGCGCTCAGGGTCGCGTCCTTGGCCAGGCGGGCGAGGGTGCTTTGTTCCTCGAAAGCCTGGCGCAACAGCGGCGCGCATTCGGTTTGTCGTTGCTGCGCCTCGCCCAGGGCGATCCGCGTTGCACCCAGTTGCTGTTCCAGTAGCGCCTGACGCTCGCTGAGTTCGCCATGTTGCCGGGTATGCTGGGCAATCTGCTCTGCCAGGGGCGTGAGTAGCGAATCGACCTCGGCCTTGCGCGCGAACTGGTGCCGCTGCGGGGCCAGCTGTTCGAGGCGTGTCAGCTTCAAGCGCTCGCCAGCCAGGCTTTCCCAGGTGTGTCGGGCACTGTGCAGTTGTTCGGCAGCGGCCAGTTGCGCGTCATGCAAACGGCGCAGTTCTTTAAGCCAGGCGTCTTGCAGCTCGAGCTGCTTGAGCTGCGCCTGCTGCAATTTCAGTTGCTGTTGCGCGGCATGGAAGCGCTCATCGAGCTCGGCGCGCGCTTCTGGCGCCAGCGGCGTGACACCGCTGGCTTGATCCTGCAGCAGCTTGTGCGCTTCGCGGGCTTCCTTGGTCTTGTCGAACGCTCGACGGCCCAAGCGAGTGTAGAGCGCGGTGTCGGTGAGTTTTTCCAGCAGTTCGCTGCGGTCGTTGTCATCGGCCTTGAGGAAGGCACTGAATTCGCTCTGTGCCAGCAGCACGGCCCGGGTGAACTGCTCGAAGTTCAGGCCCAGCGCGGCTTCAAGCTGGGTCTTGTACTCACCTTTCTGGCTGGCCAGCAGTTGATCCTGATCGAGGTCGCGCAGGCTCTGGCGACTGGCTTGCAGCTTGCCGCCAGCCTTTTCCCTGGCGCGATTGGCTTCCCAGCGCGCGCGATAACGCCGGCCGTCGACGCCGACAAAATCCACTTCGGCATAGCCTTCGCCGGTGCCGCGACGCAGCAGGGTGCGTGGGTCACCGGTGCCGATTTCGCCATCGGCGTCCGGCACCTTGGCGTCGCGCCCGGTGTTGTTCAGGCGCGGCACGGCACCGAAAAGCGCCAGGCACAGCGCGTCGAGCAGGGTGCTCTTGCCCGCGCCGGTCGGGCCGGTAATGGCGAACAGTCCGGCACTGGCCAGGGGCTCGGCGGTGAAGTCGATTTCAAACGGACCGGCCAGTGAGGCGAGGTTCTTCAGGCGGATGGCGAGGATCTTCATGGCTGTTCATCCTCCATCTGCACGTCTTGCAGCAGCTCGGCAAAGTCCTTGAGGGTTTGCTCATCGACCTCGCTGCCGTAGTTGTCCTGCCAGGCGCGGCTGAACAGTTCCTGGGGCGTGAGCTGGTCCAGCTCAATCAACCCGGCGCCGTTATCGGCGCCTTCGCGGCTGCCGTTGCCCGCGTATTCGGCGGCGATGCGTACCAGGCGCACGGCTTTGCCCTGCAGGGCGCTTTCCACTTGATGACGCAAATCCGGTTGCGGCTCGTCCAGGCGCACTCGCACTTCCAGCCAGGGTTGGCGCTGGTAGTCGGCCAACAGGTCGATGATGGGCAGGTCGGCCAATTGCACCAGGATGTCCGCCAGGGGCGCAGGGCCGATACGTTGCAGATTGACGGCACGGGGGATCAGTTTCGGTTCGACGCTGACCAGGCTTTCGCCATCGAGTGTGATGTCGAGAATCTGGTGCTGGTAGCCGATCTCCGAGAACGACAGGGGGATCGGCGAGCCGCTGTAGCGAATGCGCGCCTCGCCATTGACCTTCTGTGGCTTGTGCAAATGCCCCAGGGCGACGTAACTGATGGTCGGCCCGAACAGGCTGGCGGGCAGGGCTTCGGCGTTGCCGATGATCAGGCTGCGCTCGGAATCCTCCGACACCGAACCGCCGGCCATGTGCGCATGGCTGATGGCGATCAGCGCTTGACCGGGCTGGCGCTTGGCATTGGCCGCTTCGATCAGCCATTCATGAACCTGGCCGATACCGCGCAGGTAGTCATCGCCCAGATGCGCGCCCGTCACTTCGGCTGGGCGCAGGAACGGCAGCGCCAGGCACCAGGCGGCAATGTCACCCCGGGCATCGGGCAGTGGCAGCAACAGGCGTTCGGCATCCAGATGCCCGTCATCCAGCCACAGCACACGCCCCAGGGCGTGGGTGCGCAATCGGCGCATCAAGGGCGCGGGCAGTTCGATCCGCGAACCGGAATCGTGGTTGCCGGCGATCATCACGATGGTCAGCAACGGTTGCCGCTCATGGGCGCTGACGATGAAGTCGTAAAGACGTTCCTGGGCTTTGACCGGCGGGTTGACCGTGTCGAAGATATCGCCGGCGATCAGCAGCACATCCGGCTGATCCAGCTTGAGCTGACGCAGCAGCCAGTCGAGAAAACAGCCGTGCTCGAAATCGCGATCCTGGCCGTGCAGATTCTGCCCGAGGTGCCAGTCGGAGGTGTGGAACAGACGCAAGGCGAACTCCGTAGGAAAAAAGATGATGGCCGCGGGGAAAATGACAACGGCGAAAGGGGGAGAGTTTACTGGCAAACGGGGTGGGTGTGGCCAGACACTGCGCGTAGACCTGTAGGAGCCGGCTTGCTGGCGATAGCGGTGGGTCAATGGACTTCGATGGTGCCTGACATACCGCTATCGCCAGCAAGCCGGCTCCTACAGAGGGGTGTTACTTCGGATACAGCGGCGGCAAGCCACTGTCGGCGACCGGATCCTGAACCCGTTCTGCGATCGGGATCGTACGGATGGCCCGCCACAGGTCTTCCCCTTGCCAGTGCTGCCCGGTTTCGCTGTACAGCGCGCCGTTCAGGCCGTCGAGGGCGTCTGAAAGGGGGACGAAGCGAGCGGCCATGTCGGCCAGGGTTTCCGGTTGCTGGCGGGCCCAGGCGTCGAGTGCCTGGCGGGTGGCGTGGGGGTCGTTGGCCTGGCAGGCACGCTTGAGGTCGTCGAGCACGGTGCGTGGGCTCGGGCCGGTTTGCGCCGCACGCTGGATGGCCGGTTGCGAGCGCGCACGCCACCAGAGGCCAAAGCCCAACAGGGTGGTGCAGGCCAGGATCAGGCTGCTGAGTTTCCAGCGCCAGAGGGATTCGCTGATGGCACTGCTGTCGAGTGCCGAGGTCCCGGCCGGGGTGTCGACCAGCAAACTTGGATTGGCGGCCACCTGCAGGGTCCGGGCGGGCAGGCTGCTGTGCTCCAGATGGTCTTCGAAGGTGTTCCACCAGACCACTTCGACCGAAGGCAACTCTATGGCGCCGCTGCGCGAAGGCACCAGTGCTTCGCGGTCTTCGCGGCTGCCGACCAGGCCTCGCTCGCTGTTCTGGTTACCCAGCACCGGTTGATCGGGATAGCGCCGCAAGCCACTGGCCTCGGTGCCGGGCAGTGGCGGCAGTTGCGAGCTGCCCAGGCCTTCGGCCTTGACCGTGAGACTGCGGGTGAGCGAGTCACCGACCTGAACGCGTTCCGGTTCCGGGTTCCAGCTTTCGCTGAGCGTCAGGCTGCGAGCCGGCAACCAGGGCAGGTCGGCGGGGTAGGTGACGGGTTTCGCCTTGACCGTCAACAGCAGTTGGCCGGAACTGACGCGCATCAATTTGCCGGATTTCGGTGCCTGGGCGCTGGCGTCCTGGACGGGTTGCGCGCCCACCAGCGCGGCATTGAATATCTGCGCCGGAATGATCAGCTCGCCGCTGTGTTGCGGGTAGATCGCGTAGCGCATCTCGATGACGCCGTGGCGTATGCCGTTGATGTCTTTCTCGTAGGTGCGCGACTCGCCCAACTGCTCGATGCGGGCATCAGGAATTTGCAAGGGCGGCAGGCTGCTGTCGTCGTACAGAGACACCGAATGGTAGATGCGCAAGGTCAGGATGGCCTGGGCCTGCACATACACGCTGGTTTGATCGAGGCTGGCGTCGATGAACACCGGCGCCTGTTTGTCCGGGTTCGCCTGTGGGTCGCTCTCGATCACTTGCACGGTGATCGGCTGGCTCTGCACGTCGCCCAGCTTGAGCGCGGGGATCACCACGGTGCCATTTTGCAAGGGCAGCAGGGTGATGATCCAGCGGGTGGTGGCCTGGTTGTCGCCATTGAGCGTATTCAGCTGGTTGACCTGGCGGGTGCCACGGACTTCGAACAGTGGCTCAAGTGAGGTCAGGTCGGGCTTGCCAAACTGGGTCACGTCGTTGGATTCCAGGGTCAGTTCGACCGTCTCGCCGGAATTCAGTCGAGCCCGGTCGACACTGGCAACCAGCTCGGCTGCCTGGGTCTGCACGACGCAGAGTAGCAAGGCGGGCAGCGGCACAAGCATGAAGGCGGTGAAGCGGGTCATCGAGTTTTTCCCTGATCCTGATGTTGTTGCTGTTCGTACCAGAATTTGCGCCGGAGCAATTCTCCCGGATCGTCCGGGATTTGCCTGAGCCATTGCTCCAGTGCCTGCTGCTGCTCGCCGTCGATGCTGTCGCTGGCCGGGCGCATGGGCGCAACGGTGTGCTGTTCGTCTCCCAGTTCGCTTCCCGGGACCTCATTGGTGCCAGGGCGCGGGGGCGTGGTGGCGGAGGGCTCGGAGGTTGCCTGCGTTTGTTCGCCAGCCGTTTCGGGCTCACCGGCTTTCGACGGTTGCGCAGCGTCACTGGGTGGTGCTTGCTGCTCGACATCGCTGGTTGCTTCATCGCCGGCTTTGTCAGGGGGTGGCGTTGCGGCCTTCTGCTTGAGCAGACTCTCCACCAAGGCCTTGTTGGTCAGCGCCGGACGCAGGTCTGGTTGGCGTTCAAGGGCTTGCTCGTAAGCATCCAGTGCCGCTTCCAGCTCGCCACTCCTGGCCAGGGCGTTGCCACGATTGTAGTGGGCATGGGCGTCGTTGCCTTCGGCGAACCGCTGGGCGGCGCCACTGTAGTCGCCGGCTTCGTAGAGGGCAACGCCTTGCCACTGGTGATCTTCGAAGTGCCGGGCAGCCTCGGCCGGGCGTTTCTGCTTGAGCAAGTGCTGGCCTTGCTGGTCGGGGCGCAACCACAGGTCCTGAAAGTCGAAGGCATAGCCCGGTTGCGGCAGCATCAGCAACAGCGGCAGGCAGAGCAACCAGCCGCGACGACCGGCGCAGGCCGCCAGCAACAGCAGTGGCAAGAGCAGCCAGTAGCCCTGGTCGGCCCAGGTATCGAGACGCAGGGTCTGGCCGTCGTTGCGCAGGTTGCGCGGACCGTCGAGCAGGCCGAGGGCGCGCAGGTCAGCGTCGCTCAGGCGTGCGTGGCGGTAGTGTCCGTCCAGGTCATTGAGGAAGGCTTTCAAACCGGGTTCATCCAGGCGCGACACGAGAATCGCCCCCTGTTCATCCTTGAGGAAACTGCCATCTTCCTGGGTAATGGGCGCGCCTTCGGCGGTACCGATGCCGAGCATCAGCAATTGCGTCGATTTGCCGCTCAAGGCGCGACTGATACCCAGGCGTTCCTGTTCATTCAGGCTGGTGCCGATCAACAGGATCCGGCCGTCGCCCAGCGCTGCCTGTTCCAACAGTGCCAGGGCCTTGAGCACCGCCAGGTCGGCACGGTGTCCGGCTTCGGGCATCAACGACGGCTTGAGCGCATCGAGCAGGTTGCGGCTGGTGGACAGGTCGTCCGACAGCGGCACCAGGGTGTGGGCGCTGCCGGCGAAGACGACGATCGCCGTCTGTGCATCGTTGCGGCTCTGCAGCAGGTCGAAGAGTTTGCGCCGGGCTTGTTCCAGGCGGTTCGGCTGAACGTCGGTGGCGAGCATCTGCGGGGTCAGCTCAAGGATCACCACCAGCGGATCGGCGGGTTTCTGGCTGATCTGCTCGACGCGGGCAAAGCTTGGTCCGAGCAATGCGAGGACAGCGATCAACCACGCCACGCCCAACGCAACCCACGGCAGTTTGCTTTCGCGCCCGCTACCGCCACTGAGCAACGCCGCATGGAACGCCGGTGGCAGGATCATCTGCCAGCGCCCGGCGCGCTTCTGCCGATGCCACAGTTGCCAAAGCAACCAGCCAAGCAGTGGCAGCAACAGCAGCCACCACGGGCGGAACCAGTACGGCCAGAGAGCGCTCATCGGCGCCTCCGCAGGCGCAGCCGATTGAGGCGCTGGCGCCAGTCAGGCAATTGCGTTTGCAAGAACAAATCCTTGGTAAACAGTCGTTGCAGCGGGTTGTCCGGCCACAGGACGCGCGCCACCAGCAGCATGCTCAGCAACAACGCCAGTGCCAGTGGCCAGTGATACAACGCCTGGGCCGGGCGGGCCTGGGTCGGTTGCTGGGTCACAGGCTCGAGTTGGTCGAGGGTGGCCTTGATCGCTTGCAATTGCTTGCCATCTTGAGCGCGGAAGTACTGGCCGCCGGTGGCATCGGCGATCGCTTTCAAAGTGGGTTCGTCAAGATCCAGGCTCGGATTGATCCCCAGGAAACCCGGTGTGCCGCTTTGTTCCGGGTCGGCGCCGATGCCGATCGGGTAGATCTTCACACCTTCCCTGGCCGCCAGGCGCGCGGCGGTGAGCGGGTCGATTTCGCCACCGTTGTTGGCGCCATCGGTCACCAGGATCAGCACGCGACTTTGCGCCGGGCGTTGCCGCAGGCGCTTGACGGCCAGACCGATGGCGTCGCCGATGGCGGTGTTCTTGCCAGCGATGCCGATGCGCGCTTCGTCGAGCCAGACGCGCACGGTATGCCGGTCAAATGTCAGCGGCGCCTGCACGTACGCCCGGCTGCCGAACAGAATCAGGCCGACCCGGTCGCCGTCGCGACTTTCGAGAAAATCGCCAAGCAAATGCTGGACCAGCGAGAGGCGGCTGACCTCATCGCCCTGCCACTGCATATCGGGAAAGTCCATCGAACCGGACACATCCACCGCCACCAGCAGATCGCGTCCACTGGCGGCAATCGGTAGCGGTTCGCCGAGCCATTGCGGGCGCGCAGCGGCGCTCAGCAACAGCAACCAGAGCAGCAGGAACGGTGCCTGTTGGCGCCAGGCAGGCAGGTTGGCGCGGGCCCGGCGGCGGGCGAGGCCTTCGAGGTCGCTGAGGAAGCTGACCTTGAGCGCCGGCTCGCCACTGTCGGCTACCGGCAACAGCACCCGCATCAGCCAGGGCAGCGGCAGCAGGGCGAAGATCCATGGCCAGGCGAACTCAAACATGTTTGCGAATCCAGGTGTCGACTGCCTGGGTCAAGCCGGCGATGGCCTTGTCGTCGAGCTTGCATTCGGGCTTGTAGGCGCCTTCGACCAGCACCATCCAACGGGTCAGGCCGGCAGCGGGGCAGCGGTTATCGAGAAAAGCCAGCCATTTGCGGCCATTGAGGGTGTGGCTCTGGCTGTAGGGATAATGGTTGCGGCACAGGCGCTTGAGCAGGCCATTTAGCTGTTGCAGCCAGGCACCGGCGGGCGCGCCGTCGTAAGGCTTGGGCATGCGCGCCAGTTCCGCCAGTGCGGCCACGCGCACCGGGTCCAGGGGTTGTTCGACGGGCGCGACCGGCGGCTTGCCTGGCAACAGGTGCCGCAGTTTCCACAGGCCGAAGCCGATGGCCGGCAGCAACAGCAGCAGCAACCACCAGCCCGGGGCCGGTGGCCAGAAGTCCACGGGGGGCGGGAAAATCAGTGGCTGCAGTTGCTCGAGACCGTTCATCGACCTTTTCCCGGTTTCTGTGGGTTGAGGTACTCACGCAATTGCTCGACCATTTCACTTTGCGTGCTCAACGGCATCAGCAACACCCGTAGCTTCTGCGCCAGCAATTCCCAGCGGGCGATGCGGTCTTCGGCCTGGGCGCGGTAGGTCTGGCGCAGGTCGAAGTTGAGCGTGTCGAGTTCCAGTTGTGCGCCGCGCTCGGCGAAGCGCAACAACCCGGCGGCGGGCAGCGCATGGTCAAGCGGATCGGATACTGGCAGCAGCAACAGGTCGCAATGGCGCGACAGCAGGCTCAGCTGCTGTTCGGCGTTGCCGGACAAGGCACGCTCATCGCAGATCACAATCACCAGGCTGCCGGGGCGCAATACTTCGCGCGCACGGCGCAAGGCGATGCCAAAAGCATCGCGATCAGGCTCGCTTTCAGTGTGTAGCGACTGATTGACCCGTACCAGGCGGTTGAGCAACTGCAGCAGGCTCTGTTTGCTGCGCCTTGGCTTGATTTCGTAATGCTCGTTGTCGCCGAACACCAGGCCGCCGACCCGGTCGTTATGCCCCAGCGCGGCCCAGCCAATCAGGCTCGCGGCCTGGGCGGCCAGCACCGACTTGAACATCAGCCCCGAGCCGAAGAACAAACGCCGACTTTGCTCGACCATGATGAAGATCGGCCGCTCGCGTTCTTCGTGAAACAGCTTGGTGTGGGGTTCCTGGGTGCGCGCCGTCACGCGCCAGTCGATGGTGCGTACGTCGTCGCCGGCCTGGTAAACCCGCACCTGATCGAAATCCACGCCGCGGCCCCGCAGCTTGGAGTGATGCAGGCCGATCAGCGGGCTGCGCTGGCTCGGCGTGGAGAACAGCTGCACTTCGCGCACGCGGTGGCGCATCTCGATCAGCTCGGCGAGCGTGACGCGGATGCCCGGCTGGGGCGGCAGGAGGGCGTTCATCGGACTCAAGCGACAGCAACGACGTCGAGAATGCGCTGGACCACCCGATCCTGGTCGATCCCGGCAGCCTCGGCTTCAAAGGACAGGATGATGCGGTGGCGCAGCACATCGAACAACACCGCCTGAATGTCTTCCGGGCTGACAAAGTCGCGCCCGGCCAGCCAGGCGTGCGCCCGGGCACAGCGGTCCAGTGCGATCGAGCCGCGAGGACTGGCGCCGTAGGCAATCCACTCGGCCATTTCCGGGTCGAACTTGCCCGGGGTGCGGGTGGCCATGACCAGTTGCACCAGGTATTCCTCCACGGCATCGGCCATGTACAGGCCGAGAATTTCCTTGCGCGCGGCGAAGATCGCCTGCTGGCTGACCCGGCGTTCAGGCTTTGTTTCGCCATTGAGGGCTTCGCCGCGGGCCTGCTGCAGGATTCGTCGTTCGACGGCGGCATCGGGAAAGCCGATTTTCACGTGCATCAGGAAACGATCGAGCTGGGCTTCCGGCAGCGGGTAGGTGCCTTCCTGCTCGATGGGGTTTTGCGTGGCCATCACCAGGAACAGCGGCGACAACTCATAGGTACTGCGTCCGACGCTGACCTGGCGCTCGGCCATGGCTTCGAGCAAGGCCGATTGAACCTTGGCCGGGGCGCGGTTGATTTCGTCCGCCAGCACCAGGTTATGGAAAATCGGGCCTTGCTGGAACACGAAGCTGCCGGTTTCAGGACGGTAGATCTCGGTGCCGGTGATGTCGGCTGGCAACAGGTCGGGAGTGAACTGGATGCGATGGAACTGCGCTTCGATGCCTTCCGCCAATTCCTTGATGGCCTTGGTCTTGGCCAGGCCGGGAGCGCCCTCGACCAGCATGTGGCCGTCGGCAAGCAGGGCGATGAGCAAGCGCTCGATGAGTTTTTCCTGGCCGAGAATCTGCGTTGAAAGAAAGGTTCGCAGCGCGAGCAGCGCTTCACGATGTTCCATCGATGACTGTTCCTGGAAAGGGTGACCGAAGACGTTCATATAACGCCAGGGCTGGGGGCGTTACTTTAATCCATCGCGGGGGGCGGCGACTAACGGCATTTTGCGCAAAGAGTGGGAAATGACTGGCAAAACTGCTGGAAGTTCGTGGGGCATGCCGATTGGTGCCGCTCTTGCGGACGCCTTCGCGGGCAAGCCCGCTCCCACAGTATCTGCGTTAAGCATGCGGTTTGCGCAACTCCCCAGAACCCTCTGGGAGCGGGCTTGCCCGCGAAGGCGTCCGCACAATCGCTGAAATATCAGAGCTGGCTAATGTAAGTGCCAGTACCCTTGAGGATGTTCTGCAAAGTTTCTTCCACTTCAGCCAGGTCCACCATGTCCGGGTTGAAGGTGATCTCCAGCACATCATCCCCATTCAACGCATCGGCATCCGCGGCAGCGATTTCGATCTTAAGCAGCGTAGGACTGAGGGTGACTTTCACGCCGTCGAGGGTCGAAGGCTCACCATCGAGGGTGATTTCCAGCTCGTCCTCATCCGGGTAACGGCTCATCAGGAACATTTCGCCCTTGTCGCTGTGGCAACAGAGCATGGCCATGTTGTCTTCCTCGTCATCGCACGGGTTGACGATCAAGAGGGCGGTGGTCATTTGCATGGGTATTTCCTGGCTCGACGAGCGTTGTGAAGGCGATTAGGCGGTAATTCTGCCAGCCCCCGCGAATTTCTGCTTGTTCGAGTGTCAGAGTCTGTTAGGGGCGAGCAAGGTGTTCCCGGTCATTTCTGGTACGCAAGTCCCGTAAAACCGTCATTTTCCCGTACGACTGCTAGTGTTGTTCGATGCGCACGCCAAGAGCAGCGTACCGTTGACCGAATATGTCGCAGCATCGCAAGCATGGGCCTTGCCGCACTCGTTAAGCTGCGCAACGGATGAGCACCCGTAAAGGCATTGCGTTGCCCGCAGCCCAGTCGCTTTTGCAGATGCCCATTCACGGAGGTGAATGTGACCCGAGTGTCTCGTTTAGCTTCACCCACCTGTCACCTGTGTTTCCTCTGCCCGAGAATCAGGAACAGGGTGACGGGTAGCCCCGAACAGGGGTTTTGCAAGAGACGCTTCCATCAATAACAAGCCCAAGCGGAGTACCACAGATGGCGTTCTTCACCGCAGCCAGCAAAGCCGACTTCCAGCACCAACTGCAAGCGGCACTGGCGCAGCACATCAGTGAACAGGCACTGCCACAAGTGGCGCTGTTCGCTGAACAATTCTTCGGCATCATTTCCCTGGATGAACTGACCCAACGTCGGTTGTCTGACCTCGCTGGCTGTACTCTTTCTGCGTGGCGCCTGCTTGAGCGCTTCGATCACGCGCAACCGCAAGTGCGCGTCTACAACCCCGATTACGAACGTCACGGCTGGCAGTCGACCCACACCGCGGTCGAAGTGCTGCACCATGACCTGCCGTTCCTGGTGGACTCGGTGCGTACCGAGCTGAACCGCCGCGGCTACAGCATCCACACCCTGCAAACCACCGTGCTGAGCGTGCGTCGTGGCAGCAAGGGCGAGCTGCTGGAAATCCTGCCCAAAGGCACCCAGGGCGACGACGTGTTGCACGAGTCGCTGATGTACCTGGAAATCGACCGGTGCGCCAATCCGGCCGAACTGAACGTGCTGAGCAAAGAGCTGGAGCAGGTGCTGGCAGAAGTGCGTGTCGCGGTCGGCGATTTCGAACCGATGAAAGCCAAGGTCCAGGAAATACTCACCAACCTGGACAACAGCCAGTTCGCCGTCGATGCCGACGAAAAGAGCGAAATCAAGAGTTTCCTGGAATGGCTGGTGGGCAACCACTTCACCTTCCTGGGCTATGAAGAGTTCGTGGTCAGCGATGAAGCCGATGGCGGCCACATCGTCTATGACAAGGACTCCTTCCTCGGCCTGACCAAACTGCTGCGCGCCGGCCTGAGCTACGATGACCTGCGCATCGAAGACTACGCCGTGAAATACCTGCGCGAACCGACGCTGCTGTCGTTCGCCAAGGCCGCACATCCAAGCCGTGTACACCGTCCGGCTTACCCGGACTACGTGTCGATCCGTGAAATCGACGCCAACGGCAAGGTCATCAAGGAATGCCGTTTCATGGGCCTGTACACCTCCTCGGTGTATGGCGAGAGCGTGCGGGTCATCCCGTACATCCGCCGCAAGGTCGCGGAAATCGAACGCCGTTCGGGTTTCCAGGCCAAGGCTCACCTGGGCAAGGAACTGGCGCAGGTGCTCGAAGTCCTGCCACGCGACGACCTGTTCCAGACCCCGGTGGACGAGCTGTTCAGCACCGTGATGTCGATCGTGCAGATCCAGGAACGCAACAAGATCCGCGTATTCCTGCGCAAGGACCCGTACGGCCGCTTCTGCTACTGCCTGGCCTACGTGCCGCGTGATATCTACTCCACCGAAGTGCGGCAGAAGATCCAGCAAGTGCTGATGGATCGCCTCAAGGCCTCGGATTGCGAGTTCTGGACCTTCTTCTCCGAGTCCGTGCTGGCCCGCGTCCAGTTGATCCTGCGCGTCGACCCGAAAAACCGCATCGACATCGACCCGCAGCAACTGGAAAACGAAGTGATCCAGGCGTGCCGCAGCTGGCAGGACGATTACTCGGCCCTGACCGTCGAAACTTTTGGCGAAGCCCATGGCACCAACGTGCTGGCCGACTTCCCGAAAGGCTTCCCGGCCGGTTACCGCGAGCGATTCGCCGCTCATTCGGCTGTGGTCGACATGCAGCACCTGCTGAACCTCAGCGAAAAAAATCCGCTGGTGATGAGCTTCTACCAGCCACTGGGCCAAGTGGGCCAGCGTGAGCTGCACTGCAAGCTGTATCACGCCGATACGCCGCTGGCGCTGTCCGACGTGTTGCCGATCCTGGAAAACCTCGGCCTGCGCGTGCTGGGTGAGTTCCCGTACCACCTGCGTCACAACAACGGCCGCGAGTTCTGGATCCACGACTTCGCCTTCACCGCAGCCGAAGGCCTGGACCTGGACATCCAGCAACTCAACGACACCCTGCAGGACGCGTTCGTCCACATCGTGCGCGGCGATGCCGAGAACGATGCGTTCAACCGCCTGGTACTGACCGCCGGCCTGCCGTGGCGTGACGTGGCGCTGCTGCGTGCCTACGCCCGTTACCTGAAGCAGATTCGCCTGGGCTTCGACCTGGGCTACATCGCCAGCACCCTGAACAACCACACCGACATCGCTCGCGAATTGACCCGGTTGTTCAAGACCCGCTTCTACCTGGCGCGCAAGCTCAGCAGCGACGATCTGGAGCAGCGCCTGGAACACGCGATCCTCACCGCGCTGGACGACGTCCAGGTGTTGAACGAAGACCGTATCCTGCGTCGTTACCTGGACCTGATCAAGGCCACCCTGCGCACCAACTTCTACCAGACCGACGCCAACGGCCATAACAAGCCGTACTTCAGCTTCAAGTTCAACCCGCACTTGATTCCTGAGCTGCCCAAGCCGGTGCCGAAGTTCGAAATCTTCGTTTATTCGCCGCGCGTCGAAGGCGTGCACCTGCGCTTCGGCAACGTGGCCCGTGGCGGCCTGCGCTGGTCTGACCGTGAAGAAGACTTCCGTACCGAAGTCCTGGGCCTGGTAAAAGCCCAGCAAGTGAAGAACTCGGTCATCGTGCCAGTCGGTGCGAAGGGCGGCTTCCTGCCGCGGCGCCTGCCACTGGGCGGCAGCCGTGACGAGATCGCGGCCGAGGGCATCGCCTGCTACCGGATCTTCATTTCCGGCCTGTTGGACATCACCGACAACCTGAAGGACGGCGCCTTGGTGCCACCGGCCAACGTCGTGCGCCATGACGACGATGACCCGTACCTGGTGGTGGCCGCGGACAAGGGCACCGCGACGTTCTCCGACATCGCCAACGGCATCGCCATCGACTACGGCTTCTGGCTGGGTGACGCGTTTGCGTCCGGTGGTTCGGCCGGTTACGACCACAAGAAAATGGGCATCACCGCCAAGGGCGCGTGGGTGGGCGTACAACGCCACTTCCGCGAGCGCGGCATCAATGTCCAGGAAGACAGCATCACCGTGGTTGGCGTCGGCGATATGGCCGGTGACGTGTTCGGTAACGGCTTGTTGATGTCTGACAAGCTGCAACTGGTTGCGGCATTCAACCACTTGCACATCTTCATCGACCCGAACCCGAACCCGGCGACCAGCTTCGCCGAGCGTCAGCGCCTGTTCGACCTGCCACGTTCGGCCTGGTCTGACTACGACACCAGCATCATGTCCGAAGGTGGCGGCATCTTCTCCCGTAGCGCGAAGAGCATCGCGATTTCCCCGCAGATGCAGGAACGCTTCGACATCCAGGCCGACAAGCTGACCCCGACCGAGCTGCTGAACGCCTTGCTCAAGGCGCCGGTGGACCTGTTGTGGAACGGCGGTATCGGTACGTACGTCAAGGCCAGCAGCGAAAGCCACGCCGATGTCGGCGACAAGGCCAACGATGCATTGCGCGTGAACGGCAACGAACTGCGCTGCAAAGTGGTGGGCGAGGGCGGTAACCTCGGCATGACCCAACTGGGTCGCGTGGAGTTCGGCCTCAACGGCGGCGGCTCCAACACCGACTTCATCGACAACGCCGGTGGCGTGGACTGCTCCGACCACGAAGTGAACATCAAGATCCTGCTGAACGAAGTGGTTCAGGCCGGCGACATGACCGACAAGCAGCGCAACCAGCTGCTGGCGAGCATGACCGACGAAGTCGGTGGCCTGGTGCTGGGCAACAACTACAAGCAGACCCAGGCGCTGTCCCTGGCGGCCCGTCGTGCCTTGCCACGGATTGCCGAATACAAGCGCCTGATGAACGATCTGGAAGGTCGCGGCAAGCTGGACCGCGCCATCGAATTCCTGCCGTCTGAAGACCAGATCAACGAGCGTGTCGCGGCGGGCCATGGCCTGACCCGTGCCGAGCTGTCGGTGCTGATCTCCTACAGCAAGATCGACCTCAAGGAGCAGCTGCTGGGCTCCCTGGTGCCGGATGACGACTACCTGACCCGCGACATGGAAACCGCTTTCCCGCTGACCCTGGTGAGCAAGTTCTCCGAAGCCATGCGCCGTCACCGTCTGAAACGCGAGATCGTCAGCACCCAGATCGCCAACGATCTGGTCAACCACATGGGCATCACCTTCGTGCAACGACTCAAGGAGTCGACCGGCATGAGCCCGGCGAACGTGGCCGGCGCCTATGTGATCGTGCGTGACATTTTCCACCTCCCGCACTGGTTCCGTCAGATCGAAGCCCTGGATTACCAGGTGTCCGCCGACGTACAGCTGGAGCTGATGGACGAGCTGATGCGCCTGGGCCGTCGCGCCACGCGCTGGTTCCTGCGCGCCCGTCGCAACGAGCAGAACGCTGCCCGTGACGTCGCGCACTTCGGTCCGCACCTCAAGGAGCTGGGTCTCAAGCTCGACGAACTGCTCAGCGGCGAGATCCGCGAGAACTGGCAGTCGCGTTATCAGGCGTACGTCGCAGCCGGTGTCCCGGAGTTGCTGGCGCGCATGGTGGCTGGCACTTCGCACCTGTACACCCTGCTGCCGATCATCGAGGCCTCCGACGTGACCGGCCAGAACCCTGCGGACGTGGCCAAGGCCTACTTCGCCGTGGGCAGTGCACTGGACATCACCTGGTACCTGCAACAGATCAGCGCCTTGCCGGTGGAAAACAACTGGCAGGCCCTGGCCCGTGAAGCGTTCCGCGATGACGTCGACTGGCAGCAACGCGCTATCACCATCTCGGTCCTGCAACAGGGCGACGGCACCCAGGACGTGGAAACACGGCTGTCCCTGTGGATGTCGCAGCACGAAAGCATGATCGAACGCTGGCGCGCGATGCTGGTGGAAATCCGTGCCGCCAGCGGTACGGACTACGCCATGTACGCGGTGGCCAACCGTGAGCTGCTGGACCTGGCTCTGAGCGGGCAAGCGGTAGTGCCTGTCACTGCGGCTGTCAGCGCCGAGCTGGAACCGGCGGCCTGATCAGGCGTTGAATGAAAAAGCCCCGCATTGAGAGATGCGGGGCTTTTTTATGTCTGAGGGTTTTTCATCATCCTTTCGGCCCTCTTCGCGGGCAAGCCCGCTCCCACAGGTGACCGAGTACTTCCATAAGAACGCGATCCACTGTGGGAGCGGGCTTGCCCGCGAAGAGGCCTTCGGGGTCAATACAACTTCTGAACCTTGTTATCATCAAGCATCGACACTTTATCTGTCGGCCTGGTCAACAAATTATTGAGCGACTGGTCAAACTTCTGCAATGCCCTTACTTGCACATTCTGTTGTTCGTTAATGTCGGCGACAATCTCTTCGCTGCGTTTAAAGTCTGCCCATACAGGACTTAGCGCCTTCGCATCATACCCTTTTGCAGTGCCGATATAACTCAGGTTCTTATCGTAGAAGTCCACGCTGACATTGGCCTCGATGTCCGAACTGCGCGAGGTGATCAACTGGCTGCGGCTGTCGACGACGGCGACCACGTCCGGTTTTGCCGCCTGCAGGCTTTGCATGTCCGGGTATACCGTGACTGAGCCGAATTGCCGTTGCAGGGAGGCCTTGACCCAGTCCACCGCCAAATCGGGTTTTGACGTGGTCACATAGGCATCATGGATGGACTGCACCAGCAGGCTCTGGCCGAAACCGGTGCCGGCATTGGCCTGGTAGTCCTGCAGGTAGGCGCGGTTGGCCTGGGTATTGCGGCTGTAGACAATGCCAAGCGTGACATCGCTGCCGTTGGGTATGCGCGTTGCACTGCTGCGACCCACCGGTTGCGTAAAGATACCCTCCAGCGGAGTCACCGCTGAAGGTGCCGTGGGAATTGAGCAACCGGTTATCAGAGTGGCCATGGTCAATGTACTGACGAACGCAAGTTTCATGGTGTTTCTCCAGTGAAACAACTTCGGTCGGAAAGTTACAGTTGCCGTATGAGCACGGCAGTCACTCCAGACTAAACCGTGTATTGCTGATTGAAATAGCCAATCTATGCACTTATCCAATAGACAATAGTTTTGTTTGGTTTAACGGAGCGCGGTTAATTGCCTGAAGATATAAAGACGCCCAAATCAAGAGGTTGGGCGTTTTTATTTATGGCTACAGGTTCAACGATCAGTTTTGCAGTGGGGTCAACACTTTCTCGTCCGGTGACAACACCATGAACACCAACAGCTTCGCAGGTTTGGTTTTGCTGGCATTTTTCGAGACCAGATGTTCCGAGCCGGCAGGTTCGTACCAATACTCGCCAGCCTTGTAAGTAACCTCTTTTTCGCCCTTCACCTGGGAAGTGATCGATCCCGAAAGGACATAGGCCATGGCGGTGCCATCGTGTTTGTGGGCGATCGACGCTTGGCCTGGCTTATAGTCGACCTCGATCATCAAGGCCTTTTTCCCTGGGGCGTTCTTCAGCATCTGGTCCTGCAGCACCGTGACCTTTTCTGAAGGATCACCGGCTTCGTGGGCAAACGCCGAGGCGCAAACGGTCAAGGCAAGGGCAGCGAGAGAGCAGCGCAAAACGTTCATGGTTCATCACCTGCAGTGGTTGGTTGTCAGGGACCAATCTATTGCGCCAGGTGGGATAAACAAACAGCCAATTCTTGCGAAGGCCAGGTGACCAATTTGCGGCGCCGCCACGAAAAAGATCGCAGTCCCCGGTAAGGTTTGCAGAGGTACCCATACTCTGCAAGCGCGACCAAGGACTGCGATCTTTAACCGTGTTTTATCTGATCGGAAAGCTATTGAAGTCGACAGCGTTGGCCAACTGGCAATCGATCAGGTCGATGAAGCCTTGCACCTGGGGGTTGTTGAAATGCGATTGCATCGCCGTTTCCGATTGCCAGTGGGCGCTGACAGTCCAGCGATTACTGTCCTCAGGGCAGCGGTCGACCATATAGGATTCACAGCCCGGTAGTTCGCGCAGGGTATCGACAATCTTTTGCAATTTCTGACCCAGTTCTTCCGAGCGACCGGCGACGGCCTGCACCTGTACGGTATTGATCACTTTGTAGGACATTGGCTCACACTCCTCATTGAGGGATAACGCCTATGCAGGATAGGCCTGCACCCCCGGACCACCAATAGCCAATCGCCGAATAAAGGCGCAGTCCAATCCATCAGGCAACCTGCTGCAAAATGTCCCGGAAACGGTCCAGGGCGATGTCGATATCCAGGGTCTCGATAGCACCAAAGCCGAGGAAAAACCCGTCCTGCGGCGCTTGCTGGTAGAAAAAGCTGTCAATGCCATAGAGCCCGACCTCAACCTTTTTCGCCAGCTCGACCACCAGTGGCACGTTGATCGCTACCTTGCACAGCACCACCATGTGAAATCCCGCCGTGGTCGGCACCGCTTCGAGCCAGGGCGCGAGATCACCGGCCATGCGCGCCAGGATTCGCTCACGCCTGCCCGCATAGATGGTATGGCAGCGACGAATGTGTTTGAGCAGGCAACCTTCGGCGATGAATTTGGCCAGCGCCCACTGGGGCAGGGTGGAGGTGTGCAAGTCGGTGAGTTGTTTGGCGCGCACCACCGCCTCGAGAATCGCGGGCGGCAGGATCGCGTAACCCAGGCGCAGCTCTGGCAGCAGGGTTTTCGAGAAGGTCCCGACATAGGCGACGATCCCGCGCTCGTCCATGCTTTGCAGCGAGTCCGTGGGCCGGCCTTCGTAGCGGAACTCGCTGTCGTAGTCATCCTCGATGATGATCGCTCCCAGTTCATGGGCGCGCGCCAGCAGCGCAGCACGGCGCTCCTGGCTCATGGGCATGCCCAACGGGAACTGGTGTGACGGGGTGACGTAGATCAGCCGCGTACCGAGGGGGATTTTCTCCACGACAATCCCTTCGGCGTCCACCGGCACGCCAATCACCGTGGCACCATGGGTGCCGAACAACAGGCGCGCCGGCGGATAACCGGGATCTTCCATGGCGACGATACTGCCCGCTCGTATCAGCACCCGGGAAATCAGATCCAGCGCCTGTTGCGCACCATTGCACACCACCACGTCCTCATCCTGGCAGACGACCCCGCGAGAAAAGGCGATGTGCTGCGCGATGGCATTGCGCAGCGCAGGCAGGCCTTCGGGCAGGCTGTAGAAGCCCTTGGACCCGGCGATCTGGCGCAAGGCGTGGGACGTGCAGCGCCGCCAGTCGTCCTGGGGAAACTGGCCCTTGCTGGTGGCGCCGCCAATGAAGTCGTAGCGCAGCGAGCCTTCCAGCGTCGGATGTCGCAGAAACACCGGCAGGCTGCGCCAGGATTCGATGACCTCGAAGCCCGCTAGCTCATTATGAGTTTGTTTGCGATCGATTTTCGAGACGCGGGCGTTGACATAGGTGCCTTTGCCGATCACCCCGGTGAGGTAGTTTTCATAGGTCAGCTGGGCATAGGTATCGGAAATGGTCTTGCGCGAAATGCCCAACTGTTCGGCCAACAGGCGGCTGGGAGGTAGTTGCGTCCCGGCGGCCAGGCGACCCGATTCGATGGCGCTGCGCAGTTGCGTGTACAACTGGCCCGCCAGGTCCTTGCGTCCGTTAATGACAACGTGTAGTTCCATACCGGCAAGGCTCCATGGCGATTGAGGCGCGTGTGCGTTACGCCAGATTACCCTCAACTGGCGTTTATGCAGTAGTTGCGTGGCGTAAAAACCGCCAATTGGTCTGGGCCCAGGTGGTCCACGGAAATTCCGCGCAATTGGATATGTAACGCAGCGTTAACAACGTCTACCTTGGCGGCATATCGACGCCATATGAGGTCACGCCATGACCCTCCGCCTGGATTATTACAGCGCCTCGCCCAAGGCGATGAAAGCGCTGATCGCCATGGAAGCCCTGACCAGCAACCTGAGTATCGAGCCGGCGCTGCTGCACCTGATCAAGATCCGTGCTTCGCAGATCAATGGCTGTGCGTTCTGCACCGATATGCACTCGGTGGACGCACGGCGCCTGGGCGAAACCGACCGCCGCCTGTACTCCATCGTGGTCTGGCGCGACAGCAACTTCTTCAACCCGCGCGAGCGCGCCGCGCTGGCCTGGACTGAAGCGGTGACGCTGCTTTCGCAGGACCACGTGCCAGAGGCTGTCTACGAGCAAGCCAGGGCGCAGTTCAGCGAAGGTGAACTGGTGGACCTGACCATCGCTGTCACCACCATCAACAGCTGGAATCGACTGGCCGTTAGTTTTCGCCAGGCCCCCAGCGCCTGAAAGGCTGTCACACGTCGTTCATGTACCTTGCGCAGGATGGTGCTCCCAGTGAAAGATCGACAGGGAGTCATCGATGTCATTCATGGAAACCCGGGGCGACCAGCCTGTAGCCCAATATCCCGCACCCCTCGATACAACCTCCTCCTGGCGCACCCGCGCGGCGCAGATCGATCCACTGCTGGCGCAATGCTTCAGTGTGATCGCCCGGTGCGGCTGCTTCATGCAGGCAGCGCGGCGCCTCAACATCAAGGCAACCCGGTTGCGCCAGCAATTGGCGCAGCTTGAAAAACAGCTGCGGTGTTCACTGTTCAGCTCTTCGGAGGATGGCCTGGTACTCAGTCGAGACGGCCTGCAACTGCACAAGCAGCTGATCGCCCTGGCGCATGAACGCGATCTGCCGGTGCTCGAGCAACCTGTGGTGCGCTTGGCGGTGGCCGAGACGATCCTGCACGACATCCTTGGCCGCGATCTGGTGGCGCTGCTGCGACGCAATGCCGGTGCGCGCTTGGACATCATTACCCTCGACAGCGAATTGTCCCTGCAGGCGGTCAGTGCCGATGTCGTGGTGTGGATAACAGGCATCGACTCGCCAACGCCGGGACCGAGTTTTGCTGTCAACGTGCCCAGATGCCTGGCACGGCTCGACTATCTGCCGCACATCGCCAAACGCTATTCACGAGTCGCCGCGCGGCCGGCCGGTCTCGATGACCTGGCCGATTTCATGCTGGTGCAATGGCAGCATGATCGACAGATCGACAGTTTTCGGCTTTGGAACGACCTGGTCGACCAGCGCCTGGCCGGGGTCGTGCAGTCGCATTCCTATCCACTGATGCTGGAGATGGTCCGTTGCAGCGCCTGCATCGGCCTGTTGCCTGGCTACATGAGCCATTTCGACCGTGGCTTGATCGGTTTGCCGGGGTTGTTCAGCCAGCCGATGCAGCGCCAGGTGTGGCTGGCGGTGAATACCGAGGCCGAGGGCGATGCGCAGGTGCAGACGATTGTCGAGTTGATCCAGAACACTTTCAGTGAACGTCGGGACTGGTTCCTGTAGGAGCGAGCATGCTCGCGATGGACGGCAACGATAACGCGGGGCGCCTGAAACCCCGCGGTGTTCCCAGGTTTTTCGTCGGAACGCCGCCCGGAGCATGCTCGCTCCTACAGGGTGTTTTTCCATGTTGGATGCGTTGTAGAGTGAACGGCCATGTCTCTATCAAGGATGAATCACCCATGACCGGCACCGACGCTGTCATCACCCTCGAACGCCTCAACCATTCCCACGTCCCGGGCATCACCGCGCTTTACCACGAACCGGTCGTCGCCCGTCAGACCCTGCAAATGCCGTTTCCATCCTCCGAGACTTGGCAAAAACGCGTGGAGACGGACAATGAACGGATCGTGCAATTGGTCGCCCTGCATCAAGGGACGGTTATCGGTAGCATCACCCTGGAACAGTTTCCACGCATCCGCCGCAGCCATGCGGGCAGCTTCGGCATGGGCGTTGCTTCCCAATGGCAGGGCAAGGGCGTGGGTTCGAAACTGTTGGCGGCGGTGCTGGATATCGCTGACAACTGGATGAACCTGCGAAGGGTTGAACTGAGCGTGTATGCCGACAACGAAGCCGCCATCAGCCTGTACCGCAAGTTCGGTTTCGAGACCGAAGGGCTGTTTCGCGACTATGCGGTGCGCGATGGCGTCTACGTCGATACCTTGAGCATGGCGCGCATCCGCCGCATGCCCAAGTGCGATTGATCCATACCACTCGCGCTTTTAGTCGTACGCCGGCGGCGCGCATCTGCCATGCTCAATGTCCGCAGCACCGCTTCAATCAAAGGAACACCGCAATGGACGACGTACGGCAACTGGGCGAGATGCTTCGTCACTACGCAGACAGCGAAGCGCACAAAAAGCAGCTGTTCGAGACACAATCAGCCGAGTGGGCCAGGCGCATCGAGGAGTTGTTCGATCAGATCCAGCAGTGGCTGGAGCCGGTTCTGGCACCGAATCTGCTGGAGGTGAGCCGCGAAGCGTATGTCGCGTCCGGGCCGAGTGTGCCGGTGGAGACGTCTACCTTCAAGACTGAAAAGCTGAGCATTACGATCGCCGGCAAACCAGTGGAGTTCGTGCCGGATGTGATGGGTGCCGGTGGGCAGATTTCCCTGGCAGTGATGGGCTTTACCGCTGCGCGCTACGGCAGTGTTTCACTGGTGTGCATGCCATCGTCCAATGGCTGGCAGTGGCGCAAGACCAATGGTCTTAAAGATCCGGATACCTTTGTCTTCGATGCGGATTTCCTGGCGCAGCAGTTGCAGAGCCTGATTCCGCGCGAACGCGGCTGAGTTTTCGCGACACTGTGAATCCCCTGTGGGAGCGAGCCTGCTCGCGAAAGCGATGAATCAGTCAATATCGATGTCGACTGTCAGCCCGTCTTCGCGAGCGGGCTCGCTCCCACAATGAATGGGTTGTAGGTCAGATTTCGATTTTGCCCCAACCCGGCTTTGGCTCTTGCGGCGCGACCGCGTTGATCCGCTTGCCGGTAGCGGCCTCCACTCGCCGGGCGACTTCCGGGTCATCGGCAAACGGCATCAGGCTGGCATCGTCCAGGCTTTCGGCGGTCTGGTGGCGCAAGCAGTATTCGATGGCGCACCACAGGAACACTACCCCCAGGATATTCAACAGGACTTCAGTCATCAGGCTATCTGCGCCTCGCTTTGCGCCATCGCCACGTCGGATACCCGTACCGTCCGCCACACGTTGTAAGCCATCACCAGCATGCCCGTGAGGAACAACACGCCACCGGCAAAGCGCACCACGAACCCCGGATGGCTGGCCTGCAACGCTTCGACGAAGGAGTAGGTCAGCGTACCGTCATCGTTGATCGCACGCCACATCAGGCCTTGGGTAATGCCGTTGACCCACATCGAGGCGATGTACAGCACGGTGCCGATAGTGGCGAGCCAGAAGTGCAAGTTGATCAGCGGGGTGCTGAACATCTGCGTGCGACCGAAAACCTTTGGCACCATGTGGTAAGTCGCGCCGAAGGTGATCATCGCCACCCAGCCGAGGGCCCCGGCGTGCACGTGGCCAATGGTCCAGTCGGTGTAGTGGGAGAGGGCGTTGACCGTCTTGATCGCCATCATCGGCCCTTCGAAGGTCGACATGCCGTAGAAGGCCAGGGACAGCACCAGGAAACGCAGGATCGGGTCGGTGCGCAGCTTATGCCAGGCGCCCGAAAGGGTCATCATGCCGTTGATCATCCCGCCCCAGCTCGGTGCCAACAGGATCAGCGACATGGCCATGCCCAGTGACTGCGCCCAGTCCGGCAAGGCGGTGTAGTGCAAATGGTGCGGACCTGCCCAGATGTACAAAGTGATCAGCGCCCAGAAGTGCACGATCGATAAACGATAGGAATACACCGGCCGGTTCGCTTGCTTGGGCACGAAGTAGTACATCATCCCAAGGAAACCGGTGGTCAGGAAAAAGCCCACGGCGTTGTGCCCGTACCACCACTGGACCATGGCGTCGGTTGCCCCCGAATACACCGGGTAGGATTTGAACCAGTCCACCGGAATCGCCAGGTGGTTGACCACGTGCAGCATCGCAATCACCACGATGAACGCACCGAAGAACCAGTTGCCGACATAGATGTGTCGGGTCTTGCGCTGCACCACGGTGGTGAAGAACACGATGGCGTAGGCCACCCATACCAGGGTCATCCACACCGCGCCGGAGAATTCGATCTCGGCGTATTCCTTGGTGGTGGTGTAGCCCAGCGGCAACGTGATGAGCATCACGACGATGACCGATTGCCAGCCCCAGAACGTGAAGGCTGCGAGCTTGTCCGAGAACAGTCGCACCTGGCAGGTACGCTGCACCGCGTAGTAGCTGGCGGCGAACTGCGCGCTGCCGGCAAATCCGAAAATCACCAGGCTGGTGTGCAGCGGGCGCAAGCGCCCGAAAGTGGTCCACGGCAGGTCCAGGTTCAACTGCGGCCACACCAGTTGCGACGCGATCCAGACGCCCATCGCCATCCCCACGACGCCCCAGATCACGGTTGCCACGATGAATTGGCGCACGACCTTGTAGTTATAAGCCTGTCCGATAGTTGTAGTGCTCATGTTCAATGCTTCCACGGTTGCAATGACGTGCACTGTAAAAACCCTGGCGAAAACAAAACAGACTCAGGAAAAACTGATTTATGCGGATCAGATATGCAGCGAATCAAATCGGGCGCCTCTGATCCTGATACGGTTTTTTCATGAGTAGCTGAATCTGTAATGAAAACCGGCACGGGTCCATAGTCATTGCCTCGAAACGAGCCGCAGTTAATGCCGCGCCCACAAGGGTCGCGCCAGGCATTGGCAACAGAGCCCGATCACTCTTGATGAGGTAGCCAGATGTATCAGTACGACGACTATGACCGGGCACTGGTGTTCGAGCGGGTTGCGCAGTTTCGCGATCAGGTCGAACGCTTCATGGCCGGCGAACTGAGCGAGGAAGAGTTTTTGCCGTTGCGCCTGCAAAACGGCCTGTACATGCAAAAACACGCCTACATGCTGCGCGTTGCCATTCCCTACGGCACCCTGAGTGCCCGGCAGATGCGCACGCTGGCGAGCATTGCCCGGGATTACGATCGCGGCTACGGCCACTTCACGACGCGCCAGAACATGCAGTTCAACTGGATCGAACTGGCCCAGGTGCCGGACATCCTCGAACGCCTGGCCCAGGTCAACATGCACGCCATCCAGACGTCCGGCAACTGCGTGCGCAACATCACCACCGAAGCCTTTGCCGGGGTTGCGGCCGATGAAATGATCGACCCGCGGCCGCTGGCGGAAATCCTGCGGCAATGGTCGACCATCAACCCGGAATTCCTCTACCTGCCACGAAAGTTCAAGATCGCCATCTGCTCGGCCGAGCAGGATCGCGCGGCAATCATGATGCACGACATCGGCCTCTATCTTTATCCCGGTGACGACGGGCAAATGCTGCTGCGGGTCATTGTCGGCGGCGGCCTTGGGCGCACGCCGATCCTTGGCTTGCAGATCCGCCAGGGCTTGCCGTGGCAGCACCTGCTGTCCTACGTCGAGGCGGTGCTGCGGGTGTATAACCGCCATGGCCGGCGGGACAACAAGTACAAGGCACGGATCAAGATTCTGGTAAAGGCCCTGGGCATCGAAGCGTTCGCCAGGGAAGTCGAGGAAGAGTGGACGCATATCAAGGATGGCCCGGCACAGCTGACCCTTGATGAGTTCGAGCGCGTGGCCAGTGCCTTCGTTGCGCCGCGATATCGCGAACTGGCGGATACCAGCCTTGAATTCGGCACGCAGCTGGCCCAGGACCCGGCGTTCGCCCGCTGGGTGCTGCGCAATGTACAGGCACACAAGGTATCGGGGTATGCCAGCGTGGTGCTGTCGACCAAGCCGGGCGGCAGCGCGCCGCCGGGGGATGTCACGGCCACGCAAATGGAGGCGGTGGCGCAGTGGTCCGAGCATTTCGGTTTTGGCGAGATTCGCATCGCCCATGAGCAAAACATCGTGCTGCCGGACGTGCCAAAAGCCGACTTGTTCACCCTCTGGCGCCTGGCGTGCGAACACAACCTCGGCTGCGCCAACGTCGGTTTGCTCACCGACATCATCGCCTGCCCCGGCGGCGATTTCTGTGCACTGGCCAACGCCAAGTCGATCCCCATCGCCCAAGCCATTCAAGCGCGCTTCGAAGACCTCGATTACCTGCATGACCTGGGCGACATCAGCCTCAACATCTCCGGCTGCATGAACGCCTGCGGTCATCACCACATTGGCAACATCGGCATTCTGGGTGTCGATAAGAACGGCAGCGAGTGGTACCAGATCACCCTCGGTGGCGCCCAGGGCAAGAACAGTGCGTTGGGCAAGGTCATCGGCCCGTCGTTCAGCGCTGCGCAAGTGCCTGCGGTAGTCGAACAGATCGTCGATACGTTCGTGCGTTACCGCGAAAGCGAGGAGCTGTTTGTCGATACCTTCCAGCGCATCGGCCTGGAGCCGTTCAAAGAGGCGGTTTATCCGTCAGCGCTGGAGGTGTCGGCATGAACAATCTGTTGCGTTTGCAAGAGGGAGGGGCACGGATTGTCGAGGATGATCCCTGGACGCTGGTTCGGGACCTTGAGGCGCCGTTGCCTGAGGGCCAGGTGATTTTGCCGGTGGCCCGCTGGCTGGAAAATCCGCAGCAAAACGCAGTCTGGCTCGGACCGGATGATGAGGTGGAAGGCCTTGAACGGTGGTTTGGCCAGTTGCCCTTGATCGCCCTGGAGTTCCCGAGTTTTCGCGACGGTCGGGCCTACAGCCAGGCTTATTTGCTGCGCACTCGATTAGGCTGGACCGGTGAGTTGCGCGCCGTGGGTGATGTGTTGCGCGATCAGCTCAGCCATATGCGCCAATGTGGGTTCGACAGTTTCGCGGTGCGAGAAGACAAGTCGGCCGAGGATGCGCTGAAGGGATTGGCGGGAATGAGCGTGTTGTATGGACGCTCGGTGATTGAGCCGCGACCGTTGTTTCGGCGGCGTTGACGTCAATTACGCATTGGCAGGGCTGACGCTTTCGCGAGCAAGCCCGCTCCCGCATTTGATCCTTGGCATTCACAAAAATCTGTGACCCACACAGATCCAATGTGGGAGCGGGCTTGCTCGCGAAGGGGCCATTGGATCAGCCCCCGATCACTTCAACGCCGGATCCCCCATGTTCATTTTCTTCCAGCCCTGCAACAGCACCTGGGCCTTCGGTTCCTGACCGTTATCGAGGTAGTACTGGATCAGCGACATCCGCGCATTTCGGTCGGCTGGCTGCACTTTCAACAGCCTTTCCAGTTCCTCGCACGCGGCATCGATCTTGCCGCTGTCATGCAGGGCCACCGCCAGCACATAGCCGTATTGTCCGCTCTGCGGTTCCAGTTGTGCGGCCCTGCGCAGGAAGGGCATGGCCTGTACGGGTTGGCCGGCACGCACCAGCGCCAAGCCCTGGGTGTGTTGCAACAGAGCGGCGTCGGGGTGTGCCTTGAGGCTCTGCGCCAGCAGTGCTTGGGCTTCCTGGCCGCGACCATTGGCTTCCAGCCATTGCACCAGTGTCACCAGCGCCGGATAAAAGTCCGGGTCGCGCTTGAGTGATGTGCGCAGCAAGCCTTCGACTTCGCCACTGCGACCGCTGGCCTGATACAGCATGGCCAGGTTGAGGTTGGCTTCGGCGCGTTCGGCCAGGCTTTTTTGCACGTTCTCATATTCGGTGATGGCCGCGTTCCACTTGTCTTGGGCAGCGCCCAGGCCATTGCGTGCAACGCTGAGCAAATCCCGGGCCGCGGCAATACGTACAGCCTTCACCGGATCGCTCAGCAACGGTGTCAACAGCGGTGCACGCTCCGGCGGTGGCAAGAACGCGCTGATCGCCCGTACGGCGCTTTCACGCACTTGCGGCGCCGGGTTGCTCAAGTCCCGAGTGGCCAGTTTCAGCGCCTGTTCGCTGGGGTACAGCGGTAGTTCGGCGAGCAGTGTCGCCCGTTGAATCGCCGGCAGGTTGCTGCGTTGCAGCTGTTCGTACAGGGCTTGTGCCGCGCCAGGCTGTCCATTGCGGATCAGCCACAGGCTTTCGTCGTAACGCGGGGCCTGCGCGGCGGTGGAGGTGTTCCAGAGTTTGAACTGCTCGGTGACCTTGTCACCGGCCTTGCCCTGGTGACAAGTCAGGCAAGCGTCCGGCGTACCGAGTTTTTTCGCCCGCTCGGGGTTGGGAATGCTGAAACTGTGGTCGTGCCGAAAGTCATTGCCCATATAAAACTTGCCGGGCATATGGCAATCGATGCACTGCGAACCCGGCTGGCCCATGGTGTGGCGGGTGTGTTCGATGGAATCGTAGTTTTTCGCTTGCAAGCCTTTGCCGTCGACACCTTCGACGGAGGTCTTGCCAGCTGTGTTGTGGCATTGCAGGCATACGCCATTGCCCGGCGCCTTGAGTTCGGTGCTGTGGGGGTTGTGGCAGTTGCTGCAGCGCACGCCCTTGTCGAACATTTTGCTCTGGGCGAACGAGCCGTGTTCGAACACTTCATCCTTGATTTTGCCGTCCAGGGCATACAGTTCACGGGTCAGGGCGCTTGGCAGGTAGTCGTCCATCAGGCGCTTGCCAACGGTAAAACCGTCGCCCAGTGGCGCACGACGGGAGTGACAGCGGGCACAGGTTTCGATCTCGACGGTCGCGTTCTTGTCCTTGAGGTCGACGGCGAAACCCGAGTGGATCAGATCGCCTTTTTTCGCCGTCCATTGCAGATGATTGGAGGCCGGGCCGTGGCAGGCCTGGCAGCCGACGCCGAGGCTGTTCCAGTGGCTGTCGAAGGTGTTTTTCGCGGCATCGAAATTGCGCTTGTAGCCGGTGGTATGGCACTCGACGCACATGAAATTGGCGTTCTGGCTCGGCTTGCTCCAATGCAGCGGGTCCTTGAAGGTCACGCCCTGGCCTGGATAGAGATGAAACCAGCGGTGCTTCTCGGTATCCCAGGCGATGCCGAGGGCTTGCAAGCGACCTTCACCGACCTCGATCAGGTATTGCTGCAAGGGTGCGATACCAAAGGTGTAGGCGACCTTGAAGTCGGCGTTCTTGCCGTCGATGCCCGGTGTGTTGACCCAGAATCCGTCATCCTTGCGCGAAAACCGGGTGGTTTCGTTTTCGGCCTTGAAGGTGACGTTGTTGAAGTCGCCGAGCATGGTCTGGGCGTTGGCCTCCTGCATCGCCAATTGGTGATGGGAACCTTGCCAGTCCTTGACCTGTGCACTGTGGCAGCCTTGGCATTGCTGTTCGTCGACCATCGTCGCCGGCGCCACGGCGACGGCTTGCGACGGCGGCTTGACGGGTTGCGCAACAGGTGTGTTGCTCGGCGCGTAGGTCAGCGGAGCGGGTTGGCTGTGCAGCAGAAACCAGCCGATGCCCGCGACCGCCAGCAACAAGACGCCGATGGTGGCGGGGAACAGGTATCGATGAATCAGGGTCGGTTGCGAATCAGGGTTTGGGTTTGCTGCTTTATTTTTATGTTTCGGCATTACGACTTCCGTAGTCCAGGTGCGTTTGCCGCAAGGCGCGCGTACAAGCTTGATGCAGCTTTGCTGGATGGCCGGCTTCTGTCAAATGATGGTTGCGGTGAAGCTGATGGCCTCTTCGCGAGCAGGCTCGCTCCCACATTTGGTCTGTGTCGTACACAAAATTCGTTTATGAACGCAATTCACTGTGGGAGCGAGCCTGCTCGCGAAAGCGGTTTGACAGACAACTGATCACTCGCCGACAAACCAGCGGTAATACGGATTCCCGCCATCCCCGCGCATCACCCAAAGTCAGGTCGGCAAAAATACACTGATCCCGGTGCTTATCGTTCCCACGCGGCGCATGGTCGCCGCATCCGGCCAGGACCACTGCGACAAACGTTCATTGCGGTCCTGCGTCACGCTTTTTTATTGCACTTGCTCGGGTGTAGCGGCATCGAACGGATAGATCCGGCGCCATTCGGCAGCCATGTCGACAACGGTCCAGCCACGGGCTTTTGCTTCGTCCAGGGCCTTGTCCAGACGGCCGATCTGCGATTGGCGGTCGTAGGCCCATTCGCGCTTGGCGTCGGTGTGATGCACCAGCCCCATGAAACGTTTGCCGGTCCCGGCCGCAGTCCACTGCAGCATTTGCAGGTCGCCGTCGGAGTTGCCGAACGCGAGAATCGGTCGACGCCCTATCACGGCGTCGATGCTCACCGGCTTGCCCGGCCCGTCGTCGTTATGTGCCAGTTTCGGGGTGCGCAGGATCGACGCCTTGCCATCCTTGTACTCAAACGAGGTGACGAATGTGGTGCCGATCACCTGTTCGGGGGGGATGCCGTAGACCTTTTCGGCGAAGGCGCGCATGAAGCCGGTGTCGCCACCGGAAACGATGTAGGTCTTGAAGTCCTGGCTGCGCAGGTAGTCGAGCATTTCCAGCATCGGCTGGAAGATCATTTCGGTGTACGGCTTGCCGGTTTTCGGGTGGCGGGCCTGGCTCAGCCAGGTCTTGGCGTAATCGTCGAAGGCTTCTGTTGTCATGCCGGTGTGGGTTGCACCGAAGATTTTCATCATGCCTTCAAGGCCACTGGCGGCCAGGGCCTGGTGATCGTTTTCCAGCACGGCCTGGAATGGCTGGGTGGTTTTCCATTCCGGATGCTGCGCCGCCGTACGCTTGACCTCTTCCAGGGCAAACAGCAGTTCGAAGTACATCGGCTGCTCGCTCCACAAGGTGCCGTCGTTATCGAACACGGCGATACGGTCCTCGGGTTTGACGAAGTCCTTGCTACCTTGATCGGTCACCGCCTGGACGAATTCGATGATGTTCATTTTCGACGGGCCGTCATTCCATGACGGCAATGGTTCAGCGGCCTGGACCAGCATTGGCAGGCTCAGGGCCAATGCCAGCAGCAGCTTTAACCCGTGGAACTGGCGGTGCGCTATCGGACTCGTCATGGGAAATCCTTCTCGTGAACGGGGTTGAGTGGTCGTAGTGCGCTAGCGACGGATTCTTGATGTTTTCGGCCTTGCTATGCAGCGTAGCCAAAGGTTGCCTGAGTTAGAGCAGTGCCGATGTTCTGGGTGAAACACAGCCCCGGCGCAGTTCATCGAAATTCAACCCACGGCCACGCAGGCACGAGGCAAAGCCCCTACCATCAACAACGCCACTTGCTTGTTTTGTTTGAATCGAGGCCGGTAGTTCACCTTCCATGACGATCTGGCCGATTCGGGTATCCGACTGGGCGCCGACCCCGCAACTGACGAACATCGTCATCAGGCTGAAACCGGCTGCGCGAATGGCTCCATGCATAGGGGGAGTTCCTTATTTGCCGAAGGTGGCGTTGAGGCCGACAAACAGCGTGAATTGCGGCATGCCATCGCCTTTCTTCTCGACGGTCCATTGCGGTTCGATGAAGGCGTTGAGGATATTGGAGCCGTCTTTCCACACTTTGCCACCACCCAAGCCGAGTGGGATGTAGTGGGTGTCGTTCTTCAGGTCGAACGTCCAGATGCCGGTGGAGCGCAGGTACCAGCCCTTTTCCAGGTTATGGATGATGAAGGGTTGCATCGTTGCGCTTTCGACGTGGGGCCGGTCGTTGTCACCGGCGAACGAACTCTGGTATTGCACCAGCGCGCCCAACAGCCCCCGTGGCGAAGAGTCGATGGCGATTGCAGCGAGGCCGCCCTGCCATTTGCCCGTGCCGAGTTCGTCCTGATCGGCAGTGGGGGCGGTTATCATCGGGCCGATGCCCAACTGCACGCCTTCAGTCTTCACCAGGAAAATATCGAACAGGTTCAGGTCACCTTCACCGGTGCTGTAGCCGCTGTTCGGATCCGGGTGGGTACTGATTGGCGCCGTGGCGCGGATCAATTGCGGCACGCCAATGTAATCGTTGGGCGCAATCGGCAGCGTGCCGCGTATCAGCAGGTCATTGGTGTGAATATTGGAGTCGTAGTACCTGGGCGTGTAGTAGTCCTGAGCGCTCATGCCTGGCGCGAAGTTCAGCGGGTTGTTGCTTTTGTTGGCGGTCTCGGCGTTGTCCGCCTGGGCGCACACGACAGGCGCAAACGAAGCCACCAAAAGACAGGCGCGGATCGCCATTTTGTTTGTCATGATTCCCCAATTCCATGGTGGCTAATTTGGACAACCCGGCACTTGGTGGCCGTAACGACGTAGTCTCTTTGCTATCAAGTCTGTAGGACACGTCTCTTGAACCTAGCAGCTAAATGGACGTTAGCCAGTCCAAGGGATTAATTCGTTGGTGGTTTGTACAAGTTTTTCGAGAACGTTGTGAACTAAAAAGTCAATACGAATCAAGGCACTGGAACCAGAAGGTTGTTCACGAAATCCAGGGAAACATAGAAACAAGAACGCCGATCCGTGGAGACCGTTTGTATCCCTGTAGGAGGAGCATGCTCGCTCCTACAGGGGGGAGAAGCCCAACATTCAGCACTTTTTCCCCTGCCCAAATGCCCGCTCTTCCTGCTCGCGCAACTCGGGCGTTAATTCCTCACCGAAATCCTCCAGCTCGAACACCTGGCGAATCTCGATTTCGGCTTCGGTGCCTGGCATCGGGTTGGGGCAGCGCTTGACCCATTCGATAGCCTCTTCTTTGGATTTCACTTGCCACAGCCAATAGCCGGCGATCAGTTCCTTGGTTTCGGCGAAGGGGCCGTCGATCACCGTGCGTTTGTCGCCTTCGAAACGTACACGGGCACCTTTGCTGCTCGGCTGCAGGCCTTCGCCGGCGAGGAGGATGCCGGCCTTGGCCAGTTCTTCGTTGTAGTTGCCCATGGCCGTCAGCAGTTCGGTGCTGGGCATGATGCCGGCTTCGGAGTCTTTGCTCGCCTTGACGATGATCATGAAACGCATGGTGTAGCCTCCGCTGGAGTGGAATTGTTCACTTATAGTCGAATGATCACCGGCCAAATCGACAAGGGTGTTACAACAAATTCTGCGATACCCCACCGAGGGGCGCGGAGTGCGGCGTTTTTGTGCACCGATACATGACAATTTGTATCCACCCCATAGGTCGCCGGAGCATTTCGTGGTTAACTTCTGCCTCTTCAAGATTCTCTACACCAACGTTCAGAAGGACTCCGTTCATGGCTCAAGTCACTCTTAAAGGCAACCCGGTTCAAGTCAACGGCCAACTGCCTCAAGCCGGTTCCAAGGCGCCAGCCTTTTCCCTGGTTGCCGGCAATCTGTCCGACGTCACCCTGAAAGACTTTGCCGGCAAGCGCAAAGTGCTGAACATCTTCCCAAGCATCGATACCCCGACCTGCGCCACTTCCGTGCGCCAGTTCAACGCCAAGGCGAGCAGCGTCGACAACACCGTCGTGCTGTGCATCTCCGCTGACCTGCCGTTCGCCCAGGCCCGTTTCTGCGGCGCCGAAGGCCTGGAAAACGTGCAGAACCTGTCGACCCTGCGCGGTGCAGAGTTCATCGAGAACTACGGCGTTGCCATCGCCGACGGTCCGCTCAAGGGCCTGACCGCCCGTGCCGTGGTGGTCCTGGACGAGAACGACAACGTGCTGCACAGCGAACTGGTCAAGGAAATCGCTGAAGAACCGAACTACGAAGCAGCCCTTGCCGTTCTGAAATAAGTAAAGCATTACAATTGTTAACGGCCTGGCCCTGTCCAGGCCGTTTTCATTTGTGTTTCAGTGTCTTGGATATATCTCCTGTTACGTAAGCCGAAGGTAAATTGCCGGTAAAGGCGCTTTGCTTCAGACCCGCCAGTGCTTATCGTTCAGCCTCATGTAATAAAGCCCACGCGCCCAATGGTTGATCACTCAATGCAATCCTCCGCTTCCCGTAGTCCCCGTCGCTGGCTGTTTGGCCTGCTGGTCCTGTTGGTCATCGCCGCCCTGTGCTGGAAATTCTGGCCTGGCAGCGCTGCGCCGAAAGAGGGCGCGGGGCAAAAAGCCGTGGCGGGGCACACCGGCCGATCGGGTGGGATGCGGCCGGGCTTTGGCGGTGCGTCAGGGCCGGTTCCGGTGCGCGTTGCGCCAGCGGTCACGGGGGATTTCCCACTGTATTACAAGGCGCTGGGTACGGTGACGGCGCTGAACACCATCAACGTGCGCAGCCGTGTCGGCGGTGAGCTGATGAAGATCTATTTCGAGGAAGGGCAGATGGTCAAGGCGGGCGACTTGCTGGCCGAAATCGACCCGCGCCCCTACCAGAACGCCTTGCTCCAGGCTGAAGGTACCTTGCTGCAGAACCAGGCGCAGTTGAAGAATGCCCAGGTGGATGTCGAGCGTTATACCGGTCTGTACCGCGAGGACAGCATCGCCAAGCAGACCCTGGACACCGCCGTAGCGCTGGTCGGTCAGTTCCAGGGCACGGTCAAGACCAATCAGGCAGCGGTCAACGACGCCAAGCTCAATCTCGAATTCACCAAGATCCGCGCACCCATCACCGGACGCGTCGGCCTGCGCCAGCTCGATGTTGGCAACCTGGTAGCGGCCAACGACACCACGGCGCTGGCGATCATCACCCAGACCCAACCGATCAGCGTGGTTTTCACCTTGCCGGAAAACAGTCTCGATGTGGTGCTGGCACGCTATCGCAGCGGCGCCAAACTGCCGGCCGAAGCCTGGGATCGCGGTGATACCAAGCTGCAAGCCACCGGCGTACTGCAGAGCCTGGACAACCAGATCGACGTCACCACCGGTACCCTGAAATTCAAGGCGCGATACGAGAACCGCGACCAATCGTTGTTCCCCAACCAGTTCGTCAATGTGCGCCTGCTGGCGGACACCCTCAAAGGCGTGGTGCTTGCGCCATCGGCGGCGATCCAGTTCGGCACCAACGGCACGTTCGTCTATGCCCTGGACGGCGACAAGAAGGTCAAGATCCGCCAACTGAAGATCGGCGCCAGCGACGGCGAAAACACCGTGGTCACCGAAGGCCTTGCCGCCGGTGATCGTGTGGTGCTGGAAGGCACCGACCGCCTCAAGGACGGCAGCGACGTGGAAGTGGTCAATGAGCCGCAGCAAGTCCCGACCAGCCCCGCGGGCCACCTGCAGGGTAAATCGGCGGCCAACGCGCCTGAGCCGGCTGCTGTGGACAAGGCGAAAAAGGGCGGCGCATGAATCTCTCGCGGCTGTTCATCCTTCGCCCGGTAGCGACCACCCTGAGCATGCTGGCCATCATTCTGGCCGGCGTGATCGCCTATCGCTTGTTGCCGGTGTCGGCCCTGCCTCAGGTCGATTACCCGACCATCCGCGTCATGACGCTGTATCCCGGCGCGAGCCCGGATGTCATGACCAGCGCCGTGACCGCGCCGCTTGAGCGACAATTCGGGCAGATGCCCGGCCTGACCCAGATGGCGTCCACCAGCTCCGGCGGCGCTTCGGTGCTGACCCTGCGTTTCAGCCTCGACATCAACATGGACGTCGCTGAACAGCAGGTGCAGGCGGCCATCAATGCCGCGACCAATTTGCTGCCCAAGGATCTGCCGGCACCGCCGGTGTACAACAAGGTCAACCCGGCCGACACCCCCGTACTGACCCTGGCCATCACCTCCAAGACCATGCTGTTGCCCAAGCTCAATGACCTGGTCGACACCCGCATGGCGCAGAAAATCGCCCAGATCAGCGGCGTCGGCATGGTCAGCATTGCGGGCGGCCAGCGTCAGGCCGTGCGGATCAAGGTCAATCCCGAGGCCCTGGCGGCCAACGGCCTGAACCTGGCGGACGTGCGCACCCTGATCGGCGCATCCAACGTCAACCAGCCCAAGGGCAACTTCGACGGCCCGACCCGGGTCTCGATGCTCGATGCAAACGATCAACTGACCTCGCCCAAAGACTACGCCAACCTGATCCTGGCCTACGCCAATGGCGCGCCGCTGCGGCTCAAGGACGTGGCGGAGATCGTCGACGGTGCCGAGAACGAACGTCTTGCAGCCTGGGCCAACGAAAACCAGGCGGTATTGCTGAACATCCAGCGTCAGCCCGGGGCCAACGTCATCGAGGTGGTTGACCGGATCAAGGCCTTGCTGCCGAGCATCACCGACAACCTGCCGGCCGGCCTTGACGTCACGGTGCTCACCGATCGCACCCAGACCATCCGCGCTTCGGTCACGGACGTACAGCACGAACTGCTGATCGCCATCGCCCTGGTAGTGATGGTGACCTTCCTGTTCCTGCGTCGGGCCAGTGCCACGATCATTCCGTCGGTGGCCGTGCCGCTGTCGCTGATCGGCACCTTCGGGGTGATGTACCTCGCCGGCTTCTCGGTCAACAACCTGACCCTGATGGCCCTGACCATCGCCACCGGTTTTGTGGTGGACGATGCGATCGTGATGCTGGAGAACATTTCCCGATTCATCGAAGAGGGCGACAGCCCCTTGAACGCTGCGCTCAAGGGCGCCAAGCAGATCGGTTTTACCCTGATCTCCCTGACCCTGTCGCTGATTGCCGTGCTGATCCCGCTGCTGTTCATGGCCGACGTGGTGGGGCGGCTGTTCCGCGAATTCGCCATCACCCTGGCGGTGGCTATCCTGATTTCCCTGGTGGTGTCGCTGACATTGACGCCGATGATGTGCGCACGACTGCTCAAGCGTGAACCCAAGGAAGCGGAGCAGGGCCGTTTCTATCGAGCCAGTGGCGCGGCAATTGATTGGATGATCGCAGCTTACGGGCGAAAGTTAACGTGGGTTCTCAAGCATCAGCCGCTGACGTTGCTGGTGGCCGTCGCCACCCTGGCGTTGACCGTGTTCCTGTACATGGTGGTGCCCAAGGGGTTCTTTCCGGTGCAGGACACCGGGGTGATCCAGGGCATTTCCGAGGCGCCGCAGTCGATTTCCTTCGCGGCGATGAGCGAACGTCAGCAGGAACTGGCCAAGGTGATCCTGGCTGACCCGGCGGTGGAGAGCCTTTCGTCCTACATCGGCGTCGACGGTGACAACTCGACGCTCAACAGCGGCCGTCTGCTGATCAACCTCAAGTCCCACAGCGACCGAGACCTGAGCGCGACGCAAGTGATCGCTCGCTTGCAGCCGGAACTGGACAAACTGGTCGGCATTCGCCTGTTCATGCAACCGGTGCAGGACCTGACCATCGAGGATCGGGTCAGCCGAACGCAGTACCAGTTCAGCATGTCGTCGCCGGATTCCGAACTTCTCACCCTGTGGAGCGGGCGCCTGGTCGAAGCGTTGGCCCAGCGGCCGGAATTGACCGATGTCGCCAGCGACTTGCAGGACAAAGGCTTGCAGGTCTACCTGGTGATTGATCGCGACGCCGCGTCGCGGGTCGGGGTATCGGTGTCGGACATCACCGACGCGCTGTACGACGCCTTCGGCCAGCGGCAGATTTCCACCATCTACACCCAGGCCAGCCAGTACCGCGTGGTGTTGCAATCGCAGTCCGGCGAGAAGATCGGCCCGCAGGCGCTGGACCAGATCCACGTCAAGACCAGCGATGGCGGGCAGGTGCGCCTGTCCAGCCTGGCGCACGTCGAAGAGCGCCAGGCGCAACTGGCGATCACCCACATCGGCCAGTTCCCGGCGGTGATGATGTCGTTCAACCTGGCCCCCGGCGTGGCGCTGGGGCATGCGGTAGAGATCATCGAGCAGGTGCAGCAGGATATCGGCATGCCGATCGGTGTGCAGACCCAGTTCCAGGGCGCGGCCGAAGCGTTCCAGGCGTCGCTGTCGAGCACCTTGCTGCTGATCCTGGCGGCGGTGGTGACCATGTACATCGTGCTGGGCGTGCTATACGAGAGCTATATCCACCCGATTACCATTCTGTCGACCTTGCCCTCGGCGGCGGTCGGCGCGCTGTTGGCGCTGATCCTCAGTGGCAATGACCTGGGTATGATCGCGATCATCGGCATTATCCTGCTGATCGGTATCGTGAAGAAGAACGCGATCATGATGATCGACTTCGCCCTCGACGCTGAACGAAATCAGGGCATGGACCCGCAAACGGCGATCTACCAGGCGGCCCTCTTGCGTTTCCGGCCGATCCTGATGACCACCCTGGCAGCCTTGTTTGGCGCGGTGCCGTTGATGCTGGCCACTGGCTCCGGCGCGGAACTGCGCCAGCCGCTGGGCCTGGTGATGGTCGGCGGCTTGCTGTTGAGCCAGGTGCTGACCCTGTTCACCACGCCAGTGATCTACCTGTACTTCGACCGCCTCGGTCGACGTTTTGGCAAAACCGACGTTCAGGAGACGGCGGTATGACGGCATGCACAACCTGTGGGAGCGAGCCTGCTCGCGAAAGCGGTGGGTCGGTAAGCTTCGATGTTGAACGTGCAGGCCTCTTCGCGAGCAGGCTCGCTCCCACAGAGGTGGGTCAATGAACCTCTCCGGACCTTTCATCAAGCGCCCGGTCGCAACCATGCTGCTGAGCTTGGCCATTATGCTCCTGGGCGGCGTAAGTTTCGGGCTGTTGCCGGTCTCACCGCTGCCGCAAATGGACTTCCCGGTGATTGTGGTGCAGGCCAGCTTGCCGGGCGCCAGCCCCGAGGTCATGGCCTCGACGGTGGCGACCCCGCTGGAACGTTCCTTCGGCGCCATCGCCGGGGTCAACACCATGAGCAGCCGCTCCAGCCAGGGTTCGACCCGGGTCATCCTGCAATTTGACCTCGACCGCGACATCAACGGCGCGGCGCGGGAAGTGCAGGCGGCGATCAATGCCTCGCGCAACCTGCTGCCCAGCGGGATGCGCAGCATGCCGACCTACAAGAAGGTCAACCCGTCCCAGGCACCGATCATGGTGCTGTCGCTGACCTCCGACGTGCTGGAAAAAGGCCAGCTCTACGACCTGGCCTCGACGATCCTGTCCCAGAGCCTGTCGCAGGTGCAGGGCGTTGGCGAAGTGCAGATCGGCGGCAGCTCCCTGCCGGCGGTGCGCATCGAACTTGAGCCCCAGGCGCTCAACCAGTACGGCGTGGCCCTGGACGATGTGCGCAACACCATCGCCAATGCCAACGTGCGCCGGCCCAAGGGTTCGGTCGAAGACGATCAACGTTTGTGGCAGGTACAGGCCAACGATCAGCTGGAAAAAGCCAAGGACTACGAGTCGCTGATCATCCACTACGCGGACGGCGCAGCCCTGCGCCTGAAGGATGTGGCCAAGGTCAGCGACGGCGTCGAGGATCGCTACAACAGCGGCTTCTTCAATGACGATTCGGCGGTACTGCTGGTGATCAACCGCCAGGCCGGTGCCAACATCATCGAGACGGTCAATGAGATCAAGGCCCAGTTGCCGGCGTTGCAGGCCGTTCTGCCGGCCAGCGTCAAGCTGAACCTGGCCATGGACCGCTCGCCAGTGATCAAGGCCACGCTGCACGAGGCGGAGATGACCCTGCTGATCGCCGTGGCGCTGGTGATCCTGGTGGTGTTCCTGTTTCTCGGCAACTTTCGCGCCTCGCTGATCCCGACCCTGGCGGTGCCGGTATCGCTGGTTGGCACCTTTGCCGTGATGTACCTCTATGGCTTCTCGCTTAACAACCTGTCGCTGATGGCGTTGATCCTGGCCACCGGGCTGGTGGTGGACGACGCCATCGTGGTGCTGGAGAACATCTCCCGGCACATCGACGCGGGTGTGCGACCGATGAAGGCGGCGTACCTCGGCGCCCAGGAAGTCGGCTTTACCTTGCTATCGATGAACGTGTCGCTGGTGGCGGTGTTCCTGTCGATCCTGTTCATGGGCGGGATCATCGAGAGCCTGTTCCGCGAGTTCTCCATCACCCTGGCGGCGGCGATCGTGGTATCGCTGGTGGTCTCGCTGACCTTGACACCGATGCTCTGCGCCCGTTGGCTCAAGCCGCACACGCCAGGCCAGGAAAACCGCCTGCAGCGCTGGAGTCAGCAGGCCAACGAATGGATGGTCGGCAAATACGCCACCAGCCTTGACTGGGTGTTGCGCCACCGTCGCCTGACCTTGCTCAGTTTGTTCGTGACAATTGGCGTGAATATTGCGCTTTATGTTGTTGTTCCTAAAGTATTTCTTCCTCAGCAAGACACTGGCCAACTGATCGGTTTCGTGCGTGGCGATGACGGTTTGTCGTTCAGCGTGATGCAACCGAAAATGGAGACGTTCCGCCGCGCCGTGCTCAAAGACGTAGCCGTGGAAAGCGTCGCCGGTTTCATTGGTGGGAGCAACGGCACCAACAACGCGTTTATGCTGGTGCGCCTCAAACCCATCAAGGAGCGCAGCCTTTCCGCGCAGAAGGTCATTGAACGCCTGCGCAAGGAAATGCCCAAGGTCGCCGGCGCGCAACTGATGCTGATGGCCGACCAGGACCTGCAGTTTGGCGGTGGCCGCGAACAGACCTCGTCGCAATATTCCTACATCCTGCAAAGCGGTGACCTGGGCGCGCTGCGCGAGTGGTATCCAAAAGTGCTGGCGGCGCTCAAGGCGCTACCGGAACTGACCGCGATTGATGCCCGCGAAGGCCGGGGCGCCCAGCAGGTGAAGTTGATCGTCGATCGCGACCAGGCCAAGCGCCTGGGCGTGGACATGGCCATGGTCACGGCGGTGCTCAACAACGCCTATGCCCAGCGGCAGATTTCGACCATCTACGACAGCCTCAACCAGTATCAGGTGGTGATGGAGGTCAATCCCAAGTATGCCCAGGACCCGATCACGCTCAAACAGGTGCAGGTGATCACCGCGGACGGCGCGCGGATTCCGCTGTCGACCATCGCCCATTACGAGAACAGCCTGGCAGACGATCGGGTTAGCCATGAAGGCCAGTTCGCCTCGGAAAGCATCGCCTTCGACATGGCCGAAGGCGTGACCGTGGAGCAGGGCAGTGCCGCCATCGAGCGAGCGATTGCTTTGGTGGGCCTGCCGGAAGACGTCATCGCGAAAATGGCCGGCACCGCCGATGCCTTCGCCGCGACCCAGAAAAGCCAGCCGTGGATGATCCTTGGCGCGCTGGTGGCGGTGTACCTGGTGCTGGGCGTGCTATACGAGAGCTACATTCATCCGCTGACCATTCTGTCCACCTTGCCTTCGGCGGGAGTCGGCGCGTTGCTGTCGATCTACGCCCTGGGCGGTGAGTTCAGCCTGATCTCGTTGCTCGGCCTGTTCCTGTTGATCGGCGTGGTGAAGAAGAACGCCATCCTGATGATCGACCTGGCGTTGCAGCTCGAGCGGCATCAGGGCATGGCGCCGCTGGAGTCGATTCGCAGCGCGTGCCTGCAACGTTTGCGGCCGATTTTGATGACTACCCTTGCCGCGATCCTCGGCGCCTTGCCGCTGTTGCTGAGCCGCGCGGAAGGTGCGGAAATGCGCCAGCCGCTGGGCCTGACCATCATCGGCGGGCTGATCTTCAGCCAGGTGCTGACCCTTTACACCACCCCGGTGGTCTACCTCTATCTCGACAAACTGCGCCATCGCTTCAACCACTGGCGTGGGGTGCGTACCGATGCTGCTTTGGAAACTCCGCTATGACTGACCGTTCGCTATTCAACCTGGCTGCACCGCTGATCAGCGCTCGAGGGTCGCGGTTGCTGAGCCTGTCGCTGTGCGTCGCGATGCTCAGTGCCTGCGCCATCGGCCCGGATTACCAGCGCCCGCAAACCGCAGAACCTGCGCAGTACAAGGAAGCGGCCGGCTGGCGCCAGGCGAACCCGAGCGATTCCCTGGCTCGCGGTGCGTGGTGGGAGCTGTACGGCGACCGGCAACTCAATGGCTTGATCGAGAAGCTCAACAGCGCCAACCAGACCGTTGCCCAGTCCGAAGCCCAGTACCGCCAGGCCCAGGCCTTGGTACGCAGCGCCCGTGGCGCGTTTTTTCCGACGGTGGACCTGACACTGGGGAAAAACCGCTCCAGCCAGGGTACCGGCAGTAGCAGTTCCAGCCTGACCAGTTCGTCCAGCGGTATTCGAGACACCTACACCGCCCAGGCCGGGGTCAGTTGGGAGGCCGATGTCTGGGGCAAGTTGCGCCGTGGTCTTGAAGCCGACACCGCCAATGCCCAAGCGAGTTTTGCCGACCTGGCGGCGATGCGCCTGAGCCAGCAGTCGGAGCTGGTGCAGAACTACCTGCAGTTGCGGGTGATCGACGAGCAGAAACGCTTGCTTGAAGCGACCGTCACGGCCTACCGCCGTTCGCTGAAAATGACCGAAAATCAATACCGCGCCGGGGTATCCGGCAAGGACGCGGTGGCCCAGGCCCAGACGCAACTCAAGGGCACCGAGGCAGACATGGTCGATCTGGTCTGGCAACGCGCCCAGTTGGAAAACGCCATCGCCGTATTGATCGGCTTACCACCGGCCGAATTCAGCCTGGCGGAAACACAAACGATCCCGGCCTTGCCCGAGGTGCCACTGAGCCTGCCCTCGCAACTGCTGGAACGCCGGCCTGACATTGCTTCGGCTGAACGCTCGGTCATCGCCGCCAACGCCAACATCGGCGTGGCCAAGGCCGCCTATTACCCGGACCTGACCCTGAGTTTGAACGGTGGCTACAGCAGCAGCACGTCGAAAGACCTGTTCAGCCTGCCGAACCGGTTCTGGTCGGTCGGCCCACAACTGGCAATGACCCTGTTCGACGGCGGGCAGCGTTCGGCGGAAGTGGACCGTAGCGAAGCAGCCTATGACGAAACCGTGGCCAAGTATCGCCAGACTGTACTCGACGGTTTCCGGGAGGTGGAAAATTATCTGGTCCAGCTCAAGGTGCTGCAGGACGAAGCCGTGGTGCGACAACAGGCGTTGGACGCAGCACGTGAGTCCTTGCGACTGACCGAGAACCAGTACAAGGCGGGGGTGATCGCTTATCTGGATGTAGTGGTGGTCCAGGCCGCGGCTTTGAGCAATGAACGCAGTAACCTGGACCTGTTGCAGAGCCGCCTGATCGCCAGCGTGCAGTTGATTGCGGCATTGGGTGGCGGCTGGGACGGCCAGCTTCAGGTGACTGATAACCCCTGACGCCGCCCCTCACTGTAGGAGCTGCCGCAGGCTGCGATCTTTTGACGTTGCTTTTCAAAAACAAGATCAAAAGATCGCAGCCTGCGGCAGCTCCTACAGGGATTAACATGTGCCGATGGAGTTAATGTAAAACCTTAAAACAAGCGTTTCATCGCCTTGCTGGCCTTTTGCTAATTTTCTGAGTGCGTTCTCATTTGGAATCAGTACAATCCCTCGGATTTACACCTCCGAGAATGGAAGCAGTACGGGGGTGATTGCGAGACATCTCATGCTCATCGGTAGTTATTCCCCAACGCTGGTCATCATTTCGCTTTGCGTGGCAATTCTCGCGTCATACACTGCACTGGACCTGACCGGGCGTATTGCCACGGCCAACGGCCGGGCGGTGCATTGCTGGACGGCCGGCGGTGCGTTCGCCATGGGCATCGGCGTATGGTCGATGCATTTCATCGGCATGCTCGCCTTCAAGCTACCCATCGACCTGGGGTACGACCTCTCCATCACCTTGCTGTCGCTGTTGATCGGCATCCTGTCCTGCGGCTTCGCCCTGTGGCTGGTCAGCCAGGCGCAATTACCGGCCTGGCAGCTGGCGTTCGGTGCACTGGTCATGGGCGCCGGGATCAGTGCCATGCACTACACCGGCATGGCGGCCATGCGCATGCAGCCGGGAATCGATTACGACCCGACGCTGTTCAGCACCTCTTTGCTCATAGCGGTTGGCGCCTCCGGCGCAGCACTATGGATTGCGTTCCGCCTGCGTCAGCACGCGCCTAATGTGCGCCTGATTCGCGCTGGCGCGGCAGTAATCATGGGCATTGCCATTGTCGGCATGCACTACACCGGCATGGCTGCCGCGCAATTTCCCGCAGGCAGTTTTTGCGGTGCAGCGGCCAATGGCCTGAGCGGCAACGGCCTCGACAACCTGGTGCTGATCACCACCCTGGCGGTATTGAGCATCGCCTTGCTGACTTCGATCCTCGATGCGCGCCTGGAAGCCCGAACCGCCAGTCTTGCCCAGTCGCTGACCGAAGCCAACCGCGAACTGACCCAACTGGCCTTGCACGACACCCTGACCGGTCTGCCGAATCGGATGTTGCTGGCCGACCGCATCGATCAGGGGATCTCCAGGGTCGACAACGAGGGTGGTTGCCTGGCGCTGATGTTCATCGATCTCGATGGCTTCAAGCCGGTCAATGACGCCTTCGGTCACCATATGGGCGACCAGTTGCTGCGTGAAGTCAGCTTGCGCCTGCGCGAAGACCTGCGTGGCCAGGACACCCTGGCACGCATCGGCGGCGATGAGTTCGTGCTGCTCGTTCAATTGAGCGAGCCGGATGACGCGATGAGCCTCGCAGCCCGGCAAGTGAGCTTGATCGCCCGGGCATTCCGGGTGGCCGAGCATGATCTGCAGATATCCGCCAGTGTCGGCATCGCCCTGTATCCGGGCAATGGCCAGACTGCCCACGAATTGCTGATGAATGCCGATGCGGCGATGTATCACGCCAAGGGGACGGGAAAGAACGGCTACAGTTTTTTCGATGTCTCGATGAACAGCAACGCGCGCAAGCAGCTGCAATTGCTGCAAGACCTGCGCAATGCCGTGGACCAGAACGAGTTCAGCCTGCACTACCAGCCCAAATTCGACGCTCACAATGGCCGTCCGGTGGGTGCTGAAGCGTTACTGCGCTGGGAGCATCCGACCCAGGGCATGCTGCTGCCGGACAAATTCATCGAGCTGGCGGAGAAAACCGGGCTGATCATTCCCATCGGCGAATGGGTCCTCAACGAAGCCTGTCGCCAGATGCGCGAATGGTATGTGCTCGGCTACACCCACTGGCGCATCGCGGTTAACCTCTCGGCGTTGCAGTTCTGCCACGCGGGCCTGGTGCAGAGCGTCGCCAAGGCGCTGGCCACCCACCATTTGCCAGCCAACAGCCTGACCCTGGAGATCACTGAAACCACGGCCATGAGCGACGCCGATGCCAGCATGACGGTGTTGCAGGAGCTGTCGGATATGGGCGTTGATTTGTCCATCGACGATTTCGGTACCGGCTATTCGAGCCTGATGTACCTCAAACGCCTGCCGGCCAACGAGCTGAAAATCGACCGCGGTTTCGTCCGTGACCTGGAGCGTGACAGCGACGACGCCGCCATCGTTTCAGCCATTGTCGCCCTCGGCCAGGCACTGGGCTTGCGGATCGTCGCCGAAGGCGTCGAAACAGGCTCGCAGCAGGACTTCCTGACCCAACTCGGTTGCGATTCGCTGCAGGGTTATTTGCTGGGGCACCCGTTGCCGGCCGAGCGCTTCATGAAGGAAATCCACCGCAGTGAGCAATTGGAACTGGCCTGATCTGGCGGGACCGATGACGGTGCCATGCAAAATCCGCAAATGACGGTTATTCTTCCCCCCGACTGCATAGGTTTGAAGGGGGGAAGTGGGCATGGACAAAGTCATCGTCATCACCGGTGGAAGTCGCGGCATCGGTGCCGCCACTGCGCTGTTGGCCGCCAGGCAAGGTTATCGGATCTGCATCAACTACCAGTCCGATGAGCAGGCGGCGCAAACGGTGCTGGACCAGGTCCGCGCCTTGGGTGCCCAAGCCATCGCCGTGCGCGCCGACGTCAGCATCGAAGACGAAGTCATCGCTTTGTTCAACCGGGTGGACAGCGAGCTGGGTCGAGTCACCGCGCTGGTGAATAACGCCGGCACCGTGGGGCAAAAATCCCGGGTCGACGAGATGTCCGAATTCCGCATCCTCAAAATTCTCAAGACCAATGTGTTGGCGCCGGTCCTCTGCGCCAAGCACGCCATCTTGCGCATGTCGCCCAAGCACGGCGGGCAGGGCGGCAGCATTGTCAACGTATCCTCGGTCGCCGCGCGTTTGGGCGCCCCCAACGAATACGTCGACTACGCAGCCTCCAAGGGTGCGCTCGACACCTTTACCATTGGCCTGTCCAAGGAAGTGGCCGGCGAGGGAATTCGGGTCAACGCCGTGCGTCCGGGCTATATCTACACCGATTTTCACGCCCTGAGCGGCGATCCGGATCGGGTCAGCAAGCTGGAGTCGGCAATTCCAATGGCCCGTGGCGGGCGCCCGGATGAAGTGGCGGAGGCGATTGTGTGGTTGTTGTCGGATAAAGCGTCCTATGCAACCGGGACCTTTGTCGACCTTGGCGGCGGCCGGTAAACATCAAGATCAAAAGATCGCAGCCTGCGGCAGCTCCTACATGGGATTGCATTTCCTTGTAGGAGCTGCCGCAGGCTGCGATCTTTGCTTTTAGAAGGATCTTACAATCCGCCCCAGCGTCTCCATCGCCTTCTCCGAAGCCTCATCCCACGGGCTGCCATAATTCAGCCGAATACAATTCCTGAAGCGCTGCGTTGGCGAAAAAATCGGTCCCGGCGCAATGCTGATCCCTTGCGCCAACGCCATCTGGAACAACTTCAGAGAATCCATCTGCTCGGGTAATTCCAGCCAGAGGAAGTAGCCGCCAGCGGGTTGACTGACGCGGGTCTGTGCCGGGAAATAGCGGGCGATGGCCGACAGCATGGCGCTTTGCTGTTCCTCCAGGGCATATCGCAACCTGCGCAAATGCCGATCATAACCCCCGTGCTGCAGATAGTCGGCAATGGCTGCCTGGGCAGGCATCGAAGCGCAAAGGGAGGTCATGAGTTTTAACCGCTCGATCTTCTGTGCATACCGCCCGGCGGCGACCCAGCCAATGCGGTAACCCGGGGCCAGGCTCTTGGCGAAAGACCCACAGTGCATCACCAGTCCTTCGGTATCAAAGGCCTTTGCCGGTTTCGGTGCTTGCTGACCGTAATAGAGTTCGGCGTAGACATCGTCCTCGATCAACGGCACTTGATGGACGCGCAGCAATTCCACCAGTTCGCGCTTTTTCGCTTCGGGCATGGTCGCGCCCATGGGGTTCTGGAAACTGGTCATGCACCAGCAGGCCTTGATCGGGTGGCGTTCCAGGGTTTGCGCGAGCACCCCGAGGTCGATGCCGTCGCGCGGGTGCACGGGGATTTCCACGGCCTTGAGTTTCAAGCGTTCGAGCACTTGCAGGCAGGCGTAGAACGCCGGGGCCTCGATGGCTACCAGGTCGCCGGGTTGTGTCACGGCTTGCAGGCACAGGTTCAGCGCTTCCAACGCGCCGTTGGTGATCAGCAATTCTTCCATGGGCAGCATCAAGCCGCCCACCATGTAGCGCAGGGCAATTTGTCGGCGCAATTGCGGGTTGCCCGGCGACATGTCGGTGACCACCATGCGCGGGTCCATGTCCCGGGCAGCGCTGGCCAGGGAGCGCGACAGGCGCTGCAGCGGAAACAGGGTCGGGCTGGGGAATGCCGAGCCGAAGGCTACGGTGTTCGGATCCTTGATTGATTCAAGGACCGAGAACACCAGTTCGCTGACATCGACTTCGGTGGATTCATTGACCTGGGTGCTGATCCCAGGCTCGGAAAATGGCCGCGGTGCATGGGCGTTGACGAAGTATCCAGAGCGCGGTCGGGCGCGAATCAGGCCGCGACGCTCAAGCAAGTAATACGCCTGGAACACCGTGGACGGGCTTACCCCATGGGTCTGGCTGGCATAGCGCACCGACGGCACACGCTGGCCGGGCCCGAGAACGCCGGTGCGGATCAGTTCAGCAATGTCATCGGCGAATTTTTCGTAGCGTTTCATCGTATGCCCGGATTGGTGTCTTTCAGAAAAGACGAGGTGACTTCTTCGCGAGCAGGCTCGCTCCCACAAGAACGATGCGGCGTCTGCTCGCGAATGGCGCACCGCAGTCTAAAGCCTTAACGATTCATCGGTGCAACAAACCGGCTCTTGGCCTCGCTGAAGATGCCCGGCTCATCGCTGTCGACGATCTTGAAGGCGATGCTTTGCGAACTGCTGCCCGGCCGCTCCGTGGTCATCGCCACCGACACGGGAACATCAACAATCTCACCCGGTGCCAGGCTCAAGTCGGTCTTGCCCTGCAGCTGGAAGCCATCGCCATTCACCAGCGTCAGGCGGTAGTCCTGGCGTTGCTGGGTCTTGTTGATGACCTTGAGGCTGTAGATGTTTTCGATCTGCCCCTGGCTGTTCTCACGGAACAGTCCACGGTCCTTGCTCACGTCCAGCGACACCATCGGCCGTTCCATCAGCGCAACGACCAGCGCACCGATCATCACCAGCAACACGGCGGTGTAACCAATCAATCGTGGCCGCAACAGGCGGGTCTTGCCGCCTTGCAGTTGGTGCTCCGAGGTATAGCTGATCAGCCCGCGATCGTAGCCCATTTTGTCCATGATCGAATCACAGGCGTCGATGCATGCCGCGCAACCAATGCATTCCATCTGCAAGCCGTCGCGAATGTCGATGCCGGTCGGGCAGACCTGCACGCAGAGCTGGCAATCGATGCAGTCACCCAGGCCGACCTCGGCCGGCTTGACCTCGCGCTTTCTTGGGCCACGGTGCTCGCCACGGGCCACGTCGTAGGAAATGGTCAGGGTATCCTTGTCGAACATCACGCTCTGGAATCGTGCATACGGACACATGTGCATGCACACCGCTTCACGCAGCCAGCCTGCATTGATGTAGGTGGCAGCGGTGAAGAACAGCACCCAGAACAGGCTGACGCCACCCATTTGCCAGGTCAGGAGCTCTTCGGCCAGCGGGCGGATCGGCGTGAAGTAGCCAACGAAGGTCAGGCCGGTCAACAGGCTGATGGCCAGCCACAGGGTGTGTTTCGCCGAGCGGCGCAGCAGTTTGTTCAGTCCCCAGGGCGCCGCCTGCAGTTTGATCCGCTGGTTGCGTTCTCCTTCGGTGATCTTCTCGCACCACATGAAAATCCAGGTCCAGGAGCTCTGCGGGCAGGTGTAGCCGCACCATACGCGGCCGGCGAACACTGTGATCGCGAACAGGCCGAACGCGGCAATGATCAGCAGCGCCGAGAGCAGGATGAAATCCTGTGGCCAGAACGTCGCGCCAAAAATGTGGAATTTGCTTTCGCAAAGGTCCCAGAGCACCGCCTGGCGGCCACCCCAGTTCAGCCATACGGTGCCGAAGAACAGCAGGAACAGCAAACCCGCGCCGCTGATGCGCAGGGAACGGAACAGGCCGGTGAAACTACGGGTGTGGATCAGGTTGTCGCTGGACTTGGCCTTCATCTTTGGACGCGAGGGCTCGAAAGTCTTGACTACGGGGGCGCTTTCCAGGGTTCGGACGGGGATTCTATCGCTCATGGTCTTTCGCTCATCAGCCTCCATCAGGCAGGAGCACTATGAGCGCCGATCTGTTTGCATAACAGACTCAGGTATTGCTTTAAAAACCGGATCAGATGGGTACGGTGCCCCCGCCTGCGACAAGTTGAAGCAGCTGGCGCAGCGGGGCCGGGAGACCTATACCAGACGTTTTCGGGCTTTATTGATCCAGGGCAGTCAAATCACCGAATCACTGTCGGTCGCTTTCAAATGCCGGCGACCATCGACCGCACCTGCTACGGTCAATGCGTCCGCTTCTGCTTCGGTGATGTAGATGCGCTGGCCATCGAGATCGACCGCCGACATGGCTTTTTCCCCGTCGGTGATGATGGTCACATCGGGACACAGGCGAATTTCCTCGCCGTTCGCGGTGGTAAAGAAACAAGTCTGGTTGTCAATGCGTACGGTCATGGCGTAATCCTGGCTTTTTACGATGGATGAAACATTAGGCTTTCGGCATCGACCATCGTTCTGTGCAACTGATTAATGGTCGGCGCGGTCCATCCTCCATGACCCCATTGCAAGGCTCTCTACAAGGGAATTCGCCATGAACGCCTGGTGGCATGAAGTCTGGGTAACCCTGCAAGCCGAATTCGCCGACATCGGCGATGCCTCGCAATTGACCCGCATCACTGTGCGCCTGTTGATGGCTGCGGTACTGGGCGGCATTCTCGGTTTCGAACGCGAGCACAAGGGCAAGGCCGCGGGGGTGCGTACCCACATGCTGGTGGCGCTGGGCGCGGCGTTGTTCGTACTGGTGCCACAAATGTCCGGTTCCCAGGCGGATGCCATGAGCCGGGTCGTCCAGGGCGTGATCGCCGGGATCGGCTTCCTCGGCGCCGGCACCATCCTGAAAAACCAGGAAGGCGACGAAGGCCACGTCAAAGGCCTGACCACCGCCGCCGGTTTGTGGATGACCGCCGCGATCGGGGTGTCTGCGGGGTTGGGAAGGGAAGCCACGGCGGTGCTGAGTACGTTGCTGGCGTTAGTGATTCTTGGCGTGATGCCTAGAATCGTGAAGGTGCTGGAGAAAGACAAAGATCAGCTGTAGGAGCGAGCACGCCCGCGAAAAACTCAAGATCGCCTCGGGGTGTCAGGCTACCAGCGTTATCGTTCACGATCTTCGCGAGCATGCTCGCTCCTACAGTCGGGAAGTTCGTGCTGGCTATGGTCGAAGTCACCTGTCCGCCGCAAACGTCATTCGGACTATTCCTTCGATCGGTCCCCCAGCGCGGCAGGGGGGCCGATCAACTGTCTTCATTCAGGGGTCACAATCACCGGTGGCATTGTCGTCGGCGGCTCTTCCCTAGGTGGCGGATTGCTACCCGGAGGGTCCTGCTCAGGTACAGGCTGCGGATCGCTGGGTGGTATCACCGGGTTGTCGATATTCGGATCGGGTGTTTCTGCCGGGAATGGATTGTTCATTGTTCATACCTCCAGTGGCACATGGCGTGAGTCGTGCTTAAGTTGGTTGACCACTGTGTAAAGGATTTGATTCCAGCCAATTGCCGATGAACTTTTCCCGACGCCCGTCGCTCGGAACCTAAGTGAGTTCATTCGGTGAGGGACTGACCGATGTGGATGACAATCGCAGACATGAGCGTCCTTGGGGCGTAAGGAGAGATGCTCGATGACGGCTGAAAAACCTGGTGAGTTGAGCTACAACCCGCACATTCCACTGTCGCAGGCGTTGTTATTGCCGCGAATCGTAATCGAAAACACCATGCCGACCCTGGATGGCGGGCAGTTCGCCGTCAAGGCCGTGGAAGGCCAGGATGTGGTGGTGACCAGCAAGGTTTTTGCCGACGGTCACGACAAACTGGCCGTGCGGATACGCTGGCAGGCCGATGGCGATGAGGCCTGGCATAGCGAGGTCATGACCGAGCTGGGTAATAATGGCTGGCAGGGGCAGTTTCGCGTGCAGGCGCAGGGGCGTCACGTTTTTTGTATCGAGGCCTGGATCGATCAATTCGCCAGCTTTTGCTATGAATTGGAGAAAAAACACGCTGCCGGCGTGCCTGTCAGCCTGGAACTGCAAGAAGGTCGCCTTCACGTTCAGCAAGCCGCCGAACGCACCGAAGGTCAATTGAGTGAGCAATTGGCTGCCTTGCATCATGAACTGTCGGGGCTGCTCGAAACCGAGCAGGTTGCACTGTTTCTGCACCCTCGTAGCGCCGATTTGATGGCCCAGGCCAATCATCGTGCCTACCTGAGCCTGAGCCCGGAGTACCCGGTCGATGTGGAGCGTGAGCTGGCGCAGTTCGCCAGCTGGTATGAACTGTTCCCGCGCTCGATCACCGACGATCCCGCGCGCCATGGCACTTTCAATGACGTGCATTCGCGGCTGGCGATGATCCAGGACATGGGCTTCGACGTGTTGTATTTCCCGCCGATCCACCCGATCGGTCGCAGTTATCGCAAAGGTCCGAACAATTCCCTTACCGCAGGCCCCGATGATCCAGGCAGCCCCTATGCCATTGGCAGTGAGGAGGGCGGACACGAGGCGATTCATTCGCAGTTGGGCACCCGCGAAGACTTCCGTCGCCTGGTGGCAGCTGCGGCTGATCATGGTCTGGAAATTGCGCTCGATTTTGCCATTCAATGTTCCCAGGATCATCCATGGCTGAAGCAACATCCGGGCTGGTTCAATTGGCGGCCGGACGGCACGATCAAGTACGCGGAGAACCCACCGAAAAAATACCAGGACATCGTCAATGTCGACTTTTATGCCGTCGAGGCGATTCCCAGCCTGTGGGTCGAGTTGCGCGATATCGTCGTGGGTTGGGTGCTGGAGGGCGTGAAGTTGTTTCGCGTGGACAATCCGCACACCAAGCCCTTGCCGTTCTGGCAATGGCTGATCGCCGATGTGCGGGCGCTGTACCCTGACGTGATCTTCCTCGCCGAGGCGTTTACCACTCCGGCGATGATGGCGCGGCTGGGCAAGGTTGGTTATTCGCAGAGCTACACCTACTTCACCTGGCGCAACACCAAGCAGGAACTGGCCACCTATTTCACCGAACTCAACGAGTCGCCGTGGCGCGAGTGCTACCGGCCGAATTTCTTCGTCAATACGCCGGACATCAACCCGGCATTCCTGCATGAATCCGGCCGCCCCGGTTTTCTGATTCGCGCCGCCCTGGCAACCATGGGTTCGGGGTTGTGGGGCATGTACTCCGGCTTTGAATTGTGTGAGTCCGCGGCGATTCCAGGCAAGGAAGAATACCTCGACTCCGAGAAGTACGAGATCCGACCCAGGGACTTCAACGCCCCCGGCAACATCATTGCCGAGATCGCCCAGCTCAATCGTATCCGCCGGCAAAACCCGGCGCTGCACACGCACCTGGGCCTGAAGGTCTACAACGCCTGGAACGACAACATCCTCTATTTCGGCAAGCGTAGCGCCGATGGCAGCAATTTCATCCTGGTGGCGGTCAACCTCGATCCGCACAACGTGCAGGAGGCGAATTTCGAGTTGCCGCTGTGGGAAATGGGTTTGTCGGACGATGCCAGCACCCAGGGCGAAGACTTGATGAACGGCCATCGCTGGACCTGGCACGGCAAGTACCAGTTCATGCGCATCGATCCAGCGTATCAGCCATTCGGCATCTGGCGAATTACCCCCTAGCCCACGATCGTTCCCACGCTCTGCGTGGGAAAGCAGCCCGTGACGCTCCGCGTCACTGGACGCAGAGCGTCCCTTGAGGCATTCCCACGCAGAGCGTGGGAACGATCCGCGTCAGGGCGCTCTTTCGAATTCAACAGGAGTTTCAAATGGCGAAGAAACCCAAGGCAGCCACCTTTATCAAGGACCCGCTCTGGTACAAGGACGCGGTCATCTATCAAGTTCACGTCAAATCCTATTTCGACTCCAATAACGACGGGATCGGCGATTTTCCGGGCCTGATCGCCAAGCTCGACTACATTGCCGACCTGGGCGTCAATACTATCTGGCTGTTGCCGTTCTATCCTTCGCCGCGTCGCGACGATGGTTATGACATCGCCGAATATCGTGGCGTGCACAGCGACTACGGCACCATGGCCGACGCCAAGCGGTTCATTGCCGAGGCGCATAAACGTGGCCTGCGGGTGATCACCGAACTGGTCATCAACCACACCTCGGACCAGCACGCCTGGTTCCAGCGCGCTCGCAAGGCCAAGAAAGGTTCGGCCGCGCGGGATTTCTACGTGTGGTCCGATGACGATCAAAAGTACGACGGTACCCGCATCATCTTTCTCGACACCGAAAAATCCAACTGGACCTGGGACCCGGTGGCCGGCCAATACTTCTGGCACCGTTTCTATTCGCACCAGCCCGATCTGAATTTCGATAACCCCCAGGTGATGAAAGCGGTGCTGTCGGTCATGCGCTACTGGCTGGACATGGGCATCGACGGATTGCGCCTCGACGCGATCCCGTACCTGATCGAGCGCGACGGCACCAACAACGAGAACCTGCCGGAAACCCACGACGTCCTCAAAAAGATCCGTGCCGAAATCGATGCCAATTACCCCGACCGCATGCTGCTGGCCGAGGCCAACCAATGGCCGGAAGACACGCAGCTGTATTTCGGTGACACCGACAAAAAAGGCCTGAACGGCGACGAATGCCACATGGCGTTTCACTTCCCGTTGATGCCGCGCATGTACATGGCGCTGGCCCAGGAAGACCGTTTTCCGATCACCGATATCTTGCGCCAGACCCCGGAGATCCCGGCCAATTGCCAATGGGCGATTTTCCTGCGCAACCACGATGAGCTCACCCTGGAGATGGTCACCGACAAGGAGCGTGACTACCTGTGGAATTACTACGCGGCCGATCGACGGGCGCGGATCAACCTGGGGATTCGCCGGCGCCTGGCGCCGTTGATGGAGCGTGATCGCCGGCGCGTGGAGTTGCTCAACAGCCTGTTGCTGTCGATGCCCGGCACGCCGACCTTGTACTACGGTGACGAGATCGGCATGGGCGACAACATCTACCTCGGCGATCGCGACGGTGTGCGCACGCCAATGCAGTGGTCGATCGACCGCAACGGCGGGTTTTCCCGCGCCGACCCGGCCAGCCTGGTGCTGCCGCCGATCATGGACCCGCAATACGGCTACCTGTCGGTCAATGTCGAAACCCAGGCCGGCGACCCGCATTCGCTGTTGAACTGGACCCGGCGCATGTTGACGGTGCGCAAGCAGTCCAAGGCGTTCGGGCGCGGCACCTTGAAAATGCTCTCGCCGACCAATCGCCGGGTGCTGGCCTATACCCGCGAATACACCGGGCCTGACGGCAAGCATGAAATCATCCTGTGCGTGGCCAACGTTTCGCGCAGTGCCCAGGCCGTGGAGCTGGACCTGTCGGCCTACGTGGGCATGGTGCCTGTGGAGATGCTTGGCGGTAATGCGTTTCCACCCATCGGCCAATTGAGCTTCCTCCTGACCCTGGCGCCCTATGGGTTCTATTGGTTCGGTCTCGCCGCAGAGAACCAGATGCCGAGCTGGCATGTGGAACCGGCGCAAAGCCTGCCGGACTTCACCACGCTGGTGCTGAAAAAGCGCATGGAAGAGTTGCTCGAAGCGCCTTCACGCACCACGCTGGAGCAGGGCATCCTGCCGAACTGGCTGCAGAACCGCCGCTGGTTCGCCGGCAAGGACGCGGCCATCGAAAAGGTCAATCTGGCCTACGGTGTGCGATTTGGCGATGCGCAGCACCCTGTGTTGTTGAGTGAAATCGAAGTCACCGGTGGCGGCCAGACCAGTCGCTACCAACTGCCGTTTGGTTTCATTGCCGAAGACCAGGTCGGCACGGCATTGCCTCAGCAATTGGCCTTGTCACGGGTGCGCCGTGGCCCGCAGGTTGGCTTGATCACTGATGCCTTCAGCCTGGAAAGCTTTATCCGCGCGGTATTGCAGGGCATGCAGAACAGCACGGTGTTGCCTTCCGATGGCGGTGAAATCCGTTTCGAACCCACCGCCGAGCTCGCCAAACTGGGCCTGACGGCAGAGTCCGATGTGCGCTACCTGTCCGCCGAGCAATCCAACAGTTCGGTGGTGGTCGGCAACAGCCTGGTGTTGAAACTGATCCGCAAGGTTGCGTCGGGCGTGCACCCGGAACTGGAAATGAGCGCCTATCTGACCGCTGCAGGCTTCGGCAATATCTCGCCGTTGCTGGGCGCTGTGGTGCGTCGGGATGCGGCAGGCGTGGATAACCTGCTGATGATCGCCCAGGGCTACTTGAGTAATCAGGGCGATGCCTGGGAATGGACCCAGAACAATCTGGAGCGGGCGTTGCGCGACGAACTCGCGGACGCCATGTCCGAGCAGGAACAGCATTACAACGCGCTTGGCGAGTTGAAGGATTTCGCCGCCATGCTTGGCCAGCGCCTGGGTGAAATGCACCAAGTGCTGGCGGTATCCAGCGAAAATCCTGACTTTGATCCGCAGATCACTACGCAAAAGGATGCGTCCGCGACGGGCAAGGATGTCGTGGCACAAATCGAGCATGCATTGAAATTGCTCAAGCAGCATCAACATGAACTGAACCCTGCGGACAAAACCCTGGTCAGCCGTTTACAGGAGCATAAAAAGGCCATTCTCAGTCATGTCCAGGAGTTGGCCAAAAAGACCGCGGGTGGGCTGCGGATCCGCGTACACGGTGATTTGCACCTCGGCCAGGTGCTGGTGATCAAGGGTGACGCGTACCTGATCGACTTCGAAGGCGAACCGGCGCGGCCTTTGCCGGAGCGTCGGGGCAAGCACAGCCCGTACAAGGATGTCAGTGGTGTACTGCGCTCTTTCGACTATGCGGCGGCCATGACCATCAACGTACATAACGTTGATAACACAGCCCATGCCCAGGACGCTCGCCGGCGGGTCGGCGATCGCTATTTGAGTGAGGCGAGGCAGGCATTTATCCACGCTTATCGGCTGGCGGCAGCTACGCTTGGCCATGCGTGGCAAGATCCGGATGGCGAAGATGCCGCCTTGGCATTGTTCGGGCTGGAGAAGGCGGCGTATGAAGTGGCCTACGAGGCGGAAAACCGCCCTGGCTGGCTGCCCGTGCCGTTGCACGGTTTATATGGATTATTGAGTGGGCTTAAACCCTTTTCCGATCTTGGTGGAGAGTAGTCATGAGTTTCTCGAACAAGGAACAGGGTCATCATCACAGTGAAGCGCTACTACCCAGGGCGCGGGATATCGATGCGCTGGTGCGTGCCGAGCATCGCGATCCCTTTGCCATTCTCGGCCCCCACGGCGATGGTGCCGGCGGACAATTCATCCGCGCTTATCTACCGGGCGCCTTGAGCGTGCAGGTGGTGGCCAAGGAATCCGGGGAGGAGCTGGGCAATCTGGAAGCGACCCAGACCCCAGGGCTGTTCGTCGGGCATTTCCCACGGGCACAGCCATATTTGTTGCGAACCCGCTGGGCCGGTGGCGAACAAATTTCCGAAGATCCCTACAGTTTTGGTCCATTGCTGGGTGACATGGATTTGTACCTGTTCGCCGAAGGCAATCACCGCGACTTGAGCAGCGCCCTGGGCGCCCAGTTGAAGACCGTGGACGGTGTCGATGGCGTGCGGTTCGCCGTGTGGGCACCGAACGCCAGGCGGGTGTCGGTGGTGGGTGACTTCAACGTCTGGGACGGTCGTCGCCACCCCATGCGCCTGCGCCATCCCACCGGTGTCTGGGAACTGTTTATTCCACGCCTGCAAGCGGGGGAGGCCTACAAGTACGAAATCCTCGGCAAGGACGGCATCCTGCCGCTCAAGGCAGACCCCATGGCGCTGGCCACCAGCCTGCCACCGGACACCGCCTCGAAGGTCGCCCCACCTTTACGGATCGACTGGCAGGATCAGGACTGGATGCAGTCGCGTGGCGAGCGCCAGCGCCCGACGGCGCCGTTGTCGATCTACGAACTGCACGCCGGTTCCTGGCAGTGCGAGCTGGACGATCTGGGTGAAGTGGCCCGTCAATACACCTGGCCGGAACTGGCTGAGCGGCTGATTCCGTACGTCAAGGAGCTGGGTTTTACCCACATTGAGCTGATGCCGATCATGGAACACCCGTTCGGTGGCTCCTGGGGTTATCAGTTGCTTTCGCAGTTTGCCACCAGCGCCCGCTACGGAACGGGCGACGAATTCGCTGCCTTCGTCAACGATTGTCACGTGGCGGGAATCGGCGTGATCCTCGACTGGGTGCCGGCGCATTTCCCCACCGACACCCATGGCCTGGCCCAGTTCGACGGCACTGCGCTGTACGAATACGGTAATCCCCAGGAAGGCTTCCACCAGGACTGGGACACCCTGATCTACAACCTGGGCCGCACCGAAGTGCACGGCTACATGCTGGCGTCAGCGCTGCACTGGCTCAAGCATTTCCACGTCGATGGCCTGCGGGTCGATGCGGTGGCGTCGATGCTGTACCGCGATTACTCGCGCAAGGCTGGCGAGTGGGTGCCCAACCGCCATGGCGGTCGTGAGAACCTGGAGGCCATCGACTTCCTGCGTCACCTCAATGACGTCGTGGCACTGGAAACTCCCGGGGCGCTGGTGATCGCCGAAGAGTCTACGGCCTGGCCCGGCGTCAGCCAGAGCACACAGCAGGGTGGCCTGGGTTTCGCCTATAAGTGGAACATGGGCTGGATGCACGATTCGCTGCACTACATTCAGCAGGACCCGGTGTACCGCGCCCATCACCACAACGAACTCAGTTTCGGCCTGGTGTACGCCTGGTCGGAGCGATTCATCCTGCCGATTTCCCACGATGAAGTGGTGCACGGCAAGCACTCGCTGATCGACAAGATGCCCGGCGACCGCTGGCAGAAATTCGCCAACCTGCGGGCCTACCTGAGTTTCATGTGGGCGCATCCGGGCAAGAAACTGTTGTTCATGGGCTGCGAGTTCGGCCAGTGGCGCGAGTGGAATCACGACCAGCAGCTCGATTGGTACCTGTTGCAGTACTCCGAGCACAAAGGCGTGCAGAAGCTGGTAAGTGACCTCAATCGGCTGTATCGCGAGGAGCCGGCGCTGCATGAACAGGACGACGTGCCCCAAGGCTTCCAGTGGCTGATCGGCGACGATGCGATCAACAGTGTCTACGCCTGGATGCGCTGGAGCAAGGACGGCCAGCCGATCCTGGTGGTCGCCAACTTCACGCCGGTGCCACGTGAGGGTTATCGGGTGGGCGTGCCGTTTGCCGGGCAGTGGAGCGAGATGTTCAACAGCGATTCTTCGATCTATGCCGGGTCCAACTATGGCAACAGTGGCGGGGTGACCGCCGAGCAAACGCCGAGCCATGGTCAGGCCCTGTCGCTGGCGCTGAATCTGCCGCCGTTGGCGGTGCTGATGCTGAGGCCGGCGGGCTGATTCAGAGCCGCTTTCGTGGGCAAGCCGGATCCCGCGGTGATCAGGCTTGCCCCCGAAGGCTCATTCACCAACGCATCCGCACGCCCAGGCTGCCGATCAAGCCATTCAAGTCATTGTCATCCACATCACTGCTGTAGTCGGCGCTGACGTACAAGCTCACGGTCGGCGTCATTCTGGCCACCAGGCCCAAGCCCAGTTCGACCGTCGAGGCGTTTCGGCTGCTGCTGATCTTGTCGACCTGGTCGAGGGTGACGGTATTGCCGGTGTACACCGTGTGCCACAAGTTGGTTCGCACATAGGGTTCGACGGGCAGGCCGTTGATGTCGTAACTACCTTTCAACTTGGCACCGACCCGGCCGCTCCAGGAGGATAGGTCGCTGGAGGATGCATTCCCCGAACCCGAATAGGGCGTGTCCAGGGTGATTCGCTGGTTGATCAATTGCGCTTGGGGTTCGACCACCCAGTTCTCGCTGATGCCGATCGGGAATCCGCCTTCGACCGAGAGGGTCACTGCGCTGCCTTCGGTGGCTTGCCTCGCGCCTTGTTCATTGCGACTGAAACCGTTGACCCGACCACCACTGGCCGACAGATCGACGTGCCAGCCTTGTGGGCCGGTCAGGCTCCAGTAGGCGCCGAGGCTCTGTCCTTGCAGGTTGAGGGTGTCGGTGTGCGGGTTTGATTGTGCGCGATTGGTCAGCAAACCGTTGCCGGTGCCGTGGAACTCGGCGGTGCCGCCGATCAGGCCGACCCGTTGGGTATGGCCACTATTGCTTTGCAGGGTCAGGATCGCCGGGCTTTTCAGTTCGCCAGAGCCGGCAATGGAAAACCCCTGGGCCATGGCGTCGGTTTGCGCCTGGCGTGAAGCCTGTCCATACAGTTGATCCCAGGCCCCGGGCGCAGCCGCTTCGACGGTCAGGCTCGAGCTTCGCGTATCGGCAATCGGGCTGAAGTGGCCGGGATAGGACGTTGTCGGTGCAGACAAAGAAAGCGACGGGACGTCCTGGCGGTACCAGGGGGTGGTTTCTTCCTCTGTAGGGGAAGCCTGCACTTCCATGGATGAACATAACAGCAGTGTACTGGAGACGGTGCAAACACTAATCCGGATCTCTTGAGGGGTGAATGAAGTTTTCATGGAGGTCTACCTTGCAATCGCATGCGGTATCTCGCTGTGGCGTCTCTCCTACCCCGAGTGAGGGGCGACCGAATGAATTAGGGCAAGCCGACCCCCGCCCGTTTTTACGGGTAGTAATCGGATTGATCCTGATGGTAATTCCGGGGTAGTAACGTGAAGTCAAGAGGACCCCCGGCATTGCGTCAAGAAAATGGCCGACTAGTGGTAGGGGTATTTCAGATCATATAAGTGACTGATTTACGACGCATGCTTAAGTGCTTGTTTATTGGTGAAAACGTCAAAAAACTCTCGAGCTAGAGCCTTTGCTCAGTCTTACCAGCTCATCCTGACTCCCAGGTTACCGCTCATTCCCCGCAAAGGATTGCTGTCGATATTGCTGCTGTAATCTGCATTGGCGTACATGCTGACAGCGGGCGCAAGTGTCAGGATGGCACCCAAACCCAGATCCGCCGATGAGGAGCGTTGGCGGGTTTTGATCTCGGTGCTGTCGTCGAAAGTCACCGTGTCGGTTCCCGACATGGTGTGCCACAGGTTCACGCGCAGGTAGGGTTCCAGCGGCAGGTCGGCGACGTCGTATCGGCCCTTGAGCCGGGCGCCGAGACGGCCGGTCCAGGCGGCGTCGGAATCGAACGACAGCTTTGAAATGCCGTCGTCCTGACGCTTCAGGTGAACCTTTTGATTGATCACTTGCAGCTGGGGTTCGACCACCCAGTTGTTCGCTACGGCAACAGGGTAGCCGGCCTCGACGGAGAGGGTCATGGCGTCGCCATCATTATCGATTTTCAGGCCACGCTCTGAGTGACTGTCGCCGTTGAGCCAGGTGTACATCGCCACCGTATCGAGATACCAACCCTTGGGGTCGGTCAGTGTCCAGTAAAGCCCGAGGCTATCGCCTTGCAATTCGACCTTGCCGGCACGTTTGTCCTGGAAACCCTGGTTGAAACCGTCGACATCACCCTTCAAGCGGCTATGGCCGACGAAGAAACCGGTGCGCTGGGTTTGCCCACCGGAAGTTTGCGAGCTGAACAGGTCGTTGCCCACCTGAAATCCGTTCAGCGAGCCATCGAGCCGTGGCGTGACAGTGCCGGCCCAGGTCTGCTCGATGTTTTTCCCATAGACCCGGCCCCAGCCTGCGCCAAACGCGCCGGTTTCTTTCAGCAGGCGTTGATCACCTTGTCGATCATGGAAGGTGCCGAGTGCCGTCAGGGCCAACTGCGCGGCCGCCGGAGGCAACACTGACCAGACCGGGACTTCCTGGCGGTACAGGGGAACGGGCGCCGCACCGGCAACGGGGGTCGGCAAGGGCGGTGTGCCAACAGCCGCCACCGGTAACGCCACCAACGGCACCAGGACGGGCGGCACGGTTGGATCGGGATTGGGCGTCGGATCTGGATCGGGCACTGGCGCTGCAACCAATGGCGGTGCAACCACGGACGAACGCAGGTACCAGCTGTTTTCGCTCCCGGCAGTGACGCCCCCCTTGAACAGGTAATAATCAAAGGCGCCGACCGACAACGGGGCTTTGAGTCTAAAGGCGCCACTGTCGCTGATGGCCGTGCCTTGGGCCTGGACGACTTGAATACCGTTTTGCAAGGTGGCGGCCCCCGTGCCGCCGAGGTTGCTGACGGTAATGGACGTGGTGCCAGACAAGGTACCGTTGTTGACCACCAGTTTGTCACTGGGGGATCTGTCATCGCCCATCGGGCTTTGTAGCCATAGCTGGCCGCCGTTGCCCGCATAGTTGCCCTGTACTGTCAGGGTGTCGCTGGTGCGACTGTTGCCGCTACCAAGGTCGATGATCCCGGCGTTGTTCAGCGTCGCCCGCTGGTCTGCGGAGATGGGCGTGAGGCTACCCTTGGCCGAGGTCACGACACTGCTGCTGTCGATGTTGAATACACCGCTACCGGTGGTGCTGTCACCCAGGACAAAGTTGCCGTCGAAGTCCAGTTGCGACTTATTGTTCAGGTTGACGGTTTCCCAGTTGATGTAGCGAGCGACGCCGCTGGTGGTGGTGTTATCGAAGGTCAGCAGATCGCTGCCGTTGCCCCCATCCAGGGTCGGAGTCTGGGCCAGGCTGCTGGCACTGAGATTGCGCAGGGTTGCCCGGTCATCGCCATCTCCCATCAGGATCGCCGAACGGATGATGCCACCGCTATCCCAGGTCAAGCTGTCATTGCCCGCGCTGGCCCGGATCTCCCCGACGATTTCGCCTCCAGTCACCGTAATGCTGTCATTGCCACCGCTGACACTGATGTTGCCGCCAATTCGGCCACCGGACACGATGATGGTGTCAGTCCCAAACCCGGTGAGCAGATTGCCGAGGATCTCGCCACCAGACAGGTCGAACAGATTGTCATCGAGCTTCATATCGACCCGGCCGATGCTGCCACCTGTCATTTTGGCGGTGTCACCGTCTTCGAAGGCGCCAATGATCATGCCTGCGCTCATCTGGAAGACGTCGCGACTGTCGCCCTGGGCCAGCGACTGGATAGTCCCGCCACGTATGAGGGCGGTGTCGACGCCATTACCCTGATTCACCGCCCCGGTGATCTGGCCGGCGTCAATGGTGAAGCTGTCGCTGCCGTCCCCCTGTTGGACAATCCCGGTAATGACGCCGGAATTCATGTCCAGGGTATCGTTGCCGGCGCCGAACGTCACATTGCCGGTGATCGTGCCGGTGCCATTGGCGGGGAAGGCCAGGTTGTTGTTTCCCGTCAAATCGGTCAGCGGCCCGTTGTTGCCGCTGTCGCACACGAAGTTGTCGTTGCCAGTGGAAGGGACCAGGGTACAAGCCGCCTGGCTAGGCAGGGACCAACCCATGCACAGCCAGATCGAAATGGCACAGGCGCTGTAACGGTAGCTGGGCAGTGCTTTACAAAGGTCCATGCGCGTCTCCGCTCAAGATTCGACACCCGATGCCTTGCAGGAACGGCAAGGTAGGGGGTGCATCTGCAGCGCGAGTCGCGAGACATCATCAGGAAGGCAAAAGACCCTTCAGGCAACGACGGCTACGGGCATGTCCATCCGAGTCAGTCGAACGGACGAGAGCACCGTAGCAAGTGTTTTTGGATGTATCTACTGTCATAAATGACAGTTGGAGATCAGGTTTGACGTGTTACAGGTGTACTTCAACCGCCAATGGCAAATGATCCGACAGGTGTGTCCAGGGCTTATGGCCGAGGATTTTCGGATCGTGGCTACTGGCGTTGCGCAAGTAGATCCGATCCAGGCGCAGCAGCGGGAAGCGAGCCGGGTAGGTTTTTGCCGGCCGGCCATGGTGGCGTTCGAAGGCTTCGTGCAAGTAGTCGCGGCGCGAGAGAGCGGCGTTGCCCTGTAACTGCCAGTCGTTGAAGTCGCCGGCAATGATGACGGGGGCGTCATCGGGCAAGGATTCGAGCAACTGGCAGAGCAACTGCAACTGCAACTGTCGATGACTCTCCAGCAGGCTCAGGTGAACGCAGATAGCATGGACCTCGGCATGGCCCGGTACATCCAGCACGCAGTGCAACAGCCCACGGCGTTCGGGGCCGGTAATGGAGACGTCAAGGTTGCGGTATTCACGGATCGGGTATTTGGACAGCAGTGCGTTGCCATGGTGACCGTCGGGATAAACCGCATTTCGCCCGTAGGCGAAGTCGCTCCACATGCTGTCGGCAAGGAACTCGTATTGCGAGGTTTGTGGCCAATCGTTGTAGCGCGAAGAATGGCGCTCGTGTTCACCGACGACTTCTTGCAGGAACACCAGGTCCGCTGAGGTACTGCGTACCGCTTCGCGTAATTCCGGGAGGATGAAACGCCGATTGAGGGCGGTAAAGCCTTTGTGGGTGTTGACGGTCAACACGCGCAGTCGATGGATAGCCTCGGGGCTGTTCAACGGCACTGATCCTGCTGCCAGCCGATTAGAGTCACTGCTCACTTTCACTCCTCTGAATCCGGGTTGCTTATGCATGCGACTGTTAGGGGAGCGAGCAGTTCAGCGCGTTATGCCGTGATGCCAAAAAATCGTCCGAACGCAGCGGGAATCGCGTCGCAGCGGTGGCGGCCTGTTAGTCGACCTGATTATAGGTTTGTCCGCCATGCCATTGTGGGAGCCAGCCCGCTGGTGAAAAACGTCCAGACAGCGTTCATCCAGACAGGGCGCGTTATCGTTGACTTCCATCGCCAGCAGGCTGGCTCCCACAGGGGATCCAGGTGCACCCGTCAAAGTCAGGTCGGCTTTAAGGCCGCCTCGCTTTGATGTTGATCGCGAGCGCCCCGTTAAACACGCTGGCCGAACGCAGGCCTTGCCGCAGCAATGGATATGTACACCAAACAACCGCACTTTCAGACAAACACAATTTCATAAGGCAACCGCATCCGCTCCAGCAAAATGCGCGGCAGCCGTGGCGCAATCCCGACGGCCGGTTCACCGTCAAGTTGACTGGCATAGGCATGGGTAGCATGGCTCTTGCGCGCCACCGTCCAGGTGTCCAGGCGCACTTTGCGCGCCCGATGCCAAGGGATCAAGGCGCTGTCTCGCGATGGCCAATGCCAGGCCCAGACCGGTATTTCGGTGAAGACGGCGCCGGCGATGGTGGCTGCATTGGCGCTGGCGCGGCCGACGGCGTCATGGTCGCTGTTGCCATCCTCGCACCAGGTGCTGAACACCACATCGCCCGGCCGTAGATAACGGACGATGAATTGGGTGAGCGCCTGTTCATGCTCAGCCAGGGTATGGTCGGTGAAGCCGCCGCGTATCCATTTCAGGCTGTGCATCGGCAATCCAAGCCGGCGCAAGGCCTCGACACTTTCCTGGGAGCGAAACACGCTCAGGCGTTTCTCCGACCACTGTTGGGAGCCCGGATGACTGGCGCTGCCGTCGGTCACCGAAATCAATTGCAAGGGGTGTCCCATGGCGCTGAGCAACTGCAGCAAACCGCCGCAAGTCAACACTTCGTCGCCGGGATGTGGGGCGATCACCACGGCGCGCGCGCCCGGGGAGAGAAGGGATTGAGTACCGATGACCGGAATATTGGCCAGTTGCGGGGCGCTGTTCCAGATTTGCTCTGTACAGCTGCTGTCACTGATGGACACAGATTTCATGGCGTTACGTCCTTGTTCCATACGCCCCCAGTCCTGCGCAACGCAAGCGCTGCTACAGCCATGAGGGCGGGTTGATAGCGAAGCGCGGCGTTCCGGACCCTGGACAGCCGCGCATCGAGTATTGCTCATGTATCGCTATTCGTCGCGCCGCAAGTGCACGCATGGCTCAATTTCTTTCATTGCGCCGGTGATTTCTACTCCTCTTCCTCACGTTGCAGTTCGAACAACAGCAATGAGCGTCCGGTGACCGAGTACTCGCGCCCGAAATCGAAGCGTTCCTGACCGCGTATGGACGGTTGATTGGTGTCCATCAGGCAGGTCCAGAAGCTGCCGTCCGGTACCTCCGGCAGAAGGAAGTTGACGATGTCGTGATGGGCGTTGACCACCAGCAACAACGTGGCGTCCGCGCCTTTGCGGCGGATCCCGGTTTCCTGGGCTCGCCCGTCGAGCAACATGCCCAGGCAGCGATTGTGCGCATCGTGCCAGTGCTCGGTGGTCATCTCGCTACCATCGGGTGCCAGCCAGGTGACATCCTTGACGCCGATGTCCTCATTGTAGTTGCCCACCAGGAAGCGCCCCCGGCGCAAAATCGGATAGGCCAGGCGCAACTTGATCAGGCGCTTGACGAACTTGAGCAACGCCTTGCCATCCTCGCTCAGGTCCCAGTTGACCCAGCCGATCTCGCTGTCCTGGCAATAAGCATTGTTGTTGCCTTCCTGAGTCCGGGCGAATTCGTCGCCGGCCACGATCATTGGCGTACCCTGGGCCAGCAGCAAGGTGGCAAAGAAGTTGCGCATCTGTCGAAAGCGCAGGTCGTTGATTTGCGGGTCGTCGGTGGGGCCTTCGACGCCATGGTTCCAGGACAGGTTGTTGTTGCTGCCGTCCTGGTTGTTCTCGTCGTTGGCTTCGTTGTGCTTGTCGTTGTACGACACCAGGTCATTGAGGGTGAAACCGTCGTGGGCGGTGATGAAATTCAGCGATGAGTAAGGACGCCGACCACGCTGGTTGAACATTTCGCCGGACGCGGTCATGCGGCTGGCAAAGTCCGCCAATTGGCCGTCGTCGCCTTTCCAGAAAGCGCGCACGGTGTCGCGAAACTTGTCGTTCCATTCCACCCAGCCCGGCGGGAAGTTGCCGACCTGATAACCACCGGGCCCGCAATCCCAGGGTTCGGAGATCAGCTTGACCTGGCGCAGTACCGGGTCCTGGCGGCAAGCCACGAGGAAACTGTGACGTTCGTCGAAACCGTCGTGATAACGCCCAAGTATGGTCGCCAGGTCGAAGCGGAAACCGTCCACGTGCATTTCCGAGGCCCAGTAGCGCAGCGAATCGGTGACCATCTGCAATACGCACGGATGGCTCAGGTCCAGGGTGTTGCCGGTGCCGGAATCGTTGATGTAGAAGCGCTTGTCGTCAGGCATCAAGCGGTAATAAGAGGCGTTGTCGATACCGCGCATCGACAGGGTCGGGCCCTGTTCGTTGCCCTCGGCGGTGTGGTTGTAGACCACGTCGAGGATCACTTCCAGGTTGGCTTCGTGCAGGTGCGCGACCATTTCCTTGAACTCGGCGATCTTGCCGCTGGCCAGGTAACGCGGGTCGGGGGCGAAGAACGCAATGCTGTTGTAGCCCCAGTAGTTGGTCATGCCTTTGTGCAGCAGGTGCTGGTCGTTGACGAAGGCGTGGATCGGCAGCAGCTCGACGGTCGACACCCCCAGCTTGCGGATATGCTCCAGCACTTCGTCGACCATCAGCCCGGCAAAGGTCCCGCGCTGGTTTTCGGGAACGGCGGGGTGGCGCATGCTGAAGCCGCGCACGTGGGTTTCATAGATGATCGTTTTGTCCCATGGCACGCTGACCCGGTGATCGTGGCCCCAGGTGTGCGCCGGATCGATCACCTTGCATTTCGGCACGTAGGGCGCGCTGTCGCGTTCGTCGAAGCTGAGGTCGGCGTCGGGGTGGCCGATGGTATAGCCAAACAAGGCTTCGGACCATTTCAACTGACCGACCAGCTGTTTGGCGTAAGGGTCGATCAACAGCTTGTTGGGGTTAAAACGATGACCGTTGGCCGGATCATACGGGCCGTACACGCGGTAGCCGTAGATCAGCCCCGGATGGGCATCGGGGAGGTAGCCGTGGTAGATCTCGTCGGTGTACTCCGGCAGTTCGATGCGTTCGAGTTCAACTTCCCCGGCGTCATCGAAAATGCACAGTTCGACGCGGGTGGCGTTGGCCGAGAACAGGGCGAAGTTGACCCCCAGGCCATCCCAGGTCGCACCGAGCGGGAAGGGCAGTCCTTCGCGGATGCGCGAGGGTTCGGCACGGGGAGGTGGCGTTTCTTTCTTGGTTCGGGTCATAAATGCTCCAGTAACGGCAGGCAGTGAAGGGGCTCAAAATTTTTTCGCGGGCGAGCGAATCCCTCGGTGGCGAGCGGGCTCGCCACTGGAATCTTCCGGACAGCGTGAGAAAAGCTTAGACCGCAGGCGGTTTTCGCGGTGCGCGAGGTTTTTTCTCGGCGGCCTTTTCCCCCGGTGGTATCACCGCGGAAGCAGCTGCCGGCTTGGCTTTGGCCTTGGGTTTTGCTTCCCCGGCCTTGCCATTGAGTTTGCCGTCGCCGGCTTTGCCCACGGTTGTCTTGCTCGACGCTGCTTTGGCCGGCTTTTTCGGTGCCAGGGCTTCGGCTTCAGCCAGTTTGCACGCCATCTCCCAATGCCGTGCTTCCTGGCCCTCAGGTTTGCCTTCGGATTCCCAGATCTGATAGGCAAACTCGCGGATGCGTTTATCGTCGGTACTCATCGCATTGCTCCTGAACTGAACTCAAATGTTTGTAGCCTGGATTAAGAGATTGACCGGGAAATCCCCCAGCGCGGCGCTGATCATCAGCTCCCTGTGTTTTGTGACTGCGACGCTTGAAAAAAGTCCCTTCAGATTTTCGTCGGCGATTGTGAACGGCAAACTGATCCGGGTATCGCCCCACTGCGGCGCGTCCACGTGAGGCACGGCACTGTTTTCCAGCAATGCCGAACAACGGATCGGCACGATGACGATGGCGCGGGTACCCTCCCATTCACGGACAAATCCCAACACCCGATTGGCCTGGCTGCCAATGACTTCGAGGGGCTGGTAAGTCCCGCGTCGAAACAGCTCGGCGTGCTCGGCACGGGTGGTTAAAGTCCGCGCAATCAAGGCTTGCTTGATGCGCCCGTCGCGCCAGTGCTCCGACAGATCAGGCAGATCCAATGGCTGCTGCAAGGCCTGCTGGCGGCTTGCGTAATCCACTGGCCGGCGGTTGTCCGGATCGACCAGCGTGAAGTCCCAGAAGTCGTTGCCCTGATACAGGTCCGGCACTCCCGGTACCGTCATGCGCAGCAAGGTTTGCGCCAATCCGTTGAGGGCGCCAGGCAAGGCAATCGTGCGGGCTGCCTTGCCCAGGGCGGTGCGCAATAGATCACCTTCCGGGCTCAGCAGCAGGCGCCGGGTAAAGTTTTCGCTGGCTTGTTCATACGCTTCATTGGTTGCGCTCCAGCTGCTTTGCAGCTTGGCTTCGCGCAGGGCCTTGCGTTGCCACTGGCAGATGCGTTGGGCGTAGTCCTCCAGGGCCGCGGGGTCGTCGGTGCGCAGGTCCAGCGGCCAGCTGCCCAGCAGTGCCTGATAGAGAATCAACTCATCGCCGGCTGACGGCATCTGCTCATCGTCGCGCAAGGGCCGGGCGAGGGCGTGCCAGAGGCCGATCTGTTCGACGTACCATTGACTGCGTTCACTCAAGACGGACAGGCGCGCGCGCGTATCCTCGCCACGCTTGTGATCGTGGGTCGCGGTGGCGAGCAGGTTGTCCGGGAAATCGGCCAGGCGCTGGGCACAGGCAGCATGAAAATCGGCCACAGGGGCACTGAATTGTTCCGTGCTGAAGCCGACGTCATTGCGCGATAGCAACACCGCCGAACGATAGAACGCGGTGTCTTCCACGGCCTTCGCGGCGGCAGGTGAAGTCAGTTGCTGAAAACGCACGCAGGCATGCTTGAGCCGTTTGCGCAGCCGGCCAGCCGGGCGTTTTCGCCAGCTCTCGCCCCCCAGCCACCCTGCCAGGCACTCGAGCACTGGCCAGTCGGCTTCGCCAAGGGTTTGTCGGGCGCCATCCATGGCTTGCTGGAAAAACACTTCGTCCTGCGCCGAACGGCCCAGAGCACTGATGTAGGTGCGATACACCGAGAAATGCACGATCAGTTCCTGCAGCGCGCGACGGATCGCGCCCAGCGTCAGGTCACGGGTCATCAGGTCATCCCGGGCCACTTGCAACAACGCCTGGGCGACACTTTCGAAATCCCCGGCCAGCGAGCCATTGAGAATCTGCTGGCGTGCCAGTTGGGCTTCCTGGCGGAAGTCAGCCGGGCGCCCGCTATAGCGGTGCCAGAGCTCACCCAAGGTAGGTTGACCGGCGGGATCGTGTTGCAGCAGCGACAACTGGTTCATGAACTCGTAGCCGGTGGTGCCATCCACCGACCAGTCGCGATGCAGGGTTTCGCCTTCGCCCAGGATCTTTTCCACAAAGATCGGCAGGTGTCGACCCGCTGCCAGGCTGTCGACGCGTCGCCGCAGTTTGCGACAGTACCCCCGTGGGTCGGCGAGGCCGTCGATGTGGTCGATGCGCAACCCGTCGACCAGTCCTTGTTCCACCAGCTGGAAGATCTTCGCGTGGGTCGCCTCGAACACCGCTGGGCGCTCGACGCGCAAACCGCCCAACTCGTTGACATCGAAAAAACGCCGCCAGTTGATGTCGTCCGCAGCGGTGCGCCAACTGGCGAGGCGGTAGCTCTGGCGCTCCAGCAAGTCATGCAAGCGTTGAAAACCTTCGCTGGTCAGCGAATCGTAGGCCTGCAGGTTTTGTTCGATGGCTTGCAGTATTGCGGGATCGCTGGCCAGTTCGCGCAATGCTTCTTTTAACGCAGTCGCCAGAGTGTAGGCATCTGTCTGATAGCTCAAGGCGTTGAACCGGTCCGCCAGCAATTTCAGTGGCTCGGCATCCGTCTTGAGCAGCTCGCCGTAATGACTGGGGCATATCGGAAAGTGATGATCGTAATGCTCCACATGAAACGCGCCGCGCTGCGCATTGAAACGCAGCGCCAGGGTGCCGTCCAGCAAGGCGATGCCGTAGTCGCTGCCCAGGAAGGGCAACAGCAACTGGCCTTCCATCAAGGGGTCGGGCGAGTGCCACTGGATATCGAAGAATTCGCCGTACGGGCTCAGGCGTCCCCACTCCAGCAAGTCCAGCCACCAGGGATTGTCGTTACCGCCGACCGCCATGTGGTTGGAGACGATGTCGAGGATCAACCCCATGTTCTGGTCACGCAGCGCGGCGACCAGGCGGCGCAGCGCAGATTCACCGCCCAGTTCCGGGTTGACCGTGGTCGGGTCCACCACGTCATAGCCGTGCATGGAGCCCGCGCGGGCGCTCAGCAGCGGCGATGCGTATACGTGGCTGATGCCCAGGCGGGCGAAGTAGGGCACCAGCGGTACGGCATCATCGAGAGTAAAACCCTTGTGAAATTGCAGCCGCAGGGTGGCCCGCAGCGGCGCGATAGCGACCGGGTTCATTGGTCACGCTCGGCCGCCTGAAGTCGCGCGCAGGCGAGCAGTTCCAGGCGTCTGGCGGCGTCCGGGCCATCGAGCAAGGCTTCGCTGGTAACGGGTAACCGGCGGGACCAGTTGGGGTGGGTATCGATGGTGCCGGGCAGGTTGGCCTGCTGTTCAATGCCCAGTGCATCCTCCAGAGGCAGCAGTACCAGCGGGGCGCGGGTGTGGCCGAGGAAACGCACACTGGCGTCGAGGACCTGATCGGTTTCGTGTGACTCTTCGCGAAAGTTCTGCGGGTCTTGGCTCAAGGTCCGGCGCAGGCCTTCACGTTCGCGCTCGCGATGCTGGCGCCACTCGATTTCAGCACTGGCATCGACCAGGCCGAGGCGGGCGTTCCAGTCGATGTCGCGGCCATGCCACCAGCCATTGAGGGTGGGCAGGTCGTGGGTACTGGTAGTGGCGAGGGCGTTGTCCGGCCAGTCGAGGATCGGTTTGAAGTGAGTGTTGTCCTGTTCGAACAGCAACACTCGCATACCGAGGATCGAACGGGCGCTGAGTTTTTCCCGCAGACCGTCCGGCACCGTGCCCAGGTCTTCGCCGAGGACGATGGCCTGGTGGCGATGGGACTCGAGGGTCAGCAGGCGCAGCAAGTCGTCAAACGGGTAATACAGGTAAGCCCCATCAGCGGGCGATGCGCCATTGGGGATCACCCACAACCGTTGCAGACCCATGACATGGTCGATCCGCAGGCCACCGGCGTGGGCGAAGTTGGCGCGCAGCATTTCAATGAACGCACGAAAGCCGTTGCGCACCAGGCCTTCGGGGGAAAACGCAGAGATGCCCCAACCCTGGCCGGTGCGGTTGAGAATGTCCGGTGGGGCGCCCACGGTGAGGGAGGCGAGCAGTTCATCCTGGCGGCTCCAGGCCTGACTGCCACCGCCATCGGCACCAACGGCCAAGTCGGCGATCAAGCCAATGCCCATGCCGCTGCTGCGGGCGGCGGCTTGCGCGCGCTCCAGGCAACGGGTGATCAGCCATTGGCAGAAGGCGAAGAAGCCGATGCGGCCAGCGTTCTCTTCGGCGAATTCGGCCAGGGCAGCGCTGCGCGGGTTGCGCCACTGCGGCGGCCACTCACGCCAGTCGAGGCTTTCGCCCCGGGCGGCACGGGTTTCTTGAATGGCCTCGAAGCGGCAATGATTTTCCAGCGCTTCACCGCCGGCATGGCGAAAGCTGCTGAAGTCGGCGTGCAGTGGATGTTCGCCGTGCACGAATCCGTCGTACAGCGCCTGTAATAGGCGATGCTTGGCTTCGGCAGCGGCCGGCCAATCGATCAATGGCAACTCTTGCAAACGCAAAAGTTCGGCAGCCAGGCCGGTGGCATCGATAGCGGTGCGCATCGCGCGCTCACCGAGAATCGCCCCCGGCGCGCAATACAGGCTATTGAGAAACAGACGGCTTGACGGCGAATAGGGGCTATAGCGCTGGGTGTCGTTGGCAAACATGGCATGCAACGGACTGATCGCCAGTGCGTCGGCGCCGCGTTCGCCCGCCACCCGGGCCAGGTCTTCCAACGCCTGGGTGTCGCCAAAACCGCCATCGCCGGCACGGCGCAATGCATACAGTTGCACGCTCAGGCCCCAGGCGCGCGGGATCGGGCTGTCCACCGCATCGGCTACGCTGTAGCAGCGGGCGGGAGCCACGGCCAGGGTAAAGCTTTGTCCATCGATCTCGACGTGTTGGTAACCGACCGGGATCAGCCCTGGCAGAACGGCTTCGGCATCCAGCTTGAGACTGAGTTTCGAGCCATCTTCAAGATGGATCTCGCAGGGAGTCAGCGGCTCAAAAAAGTGCGCCAGGTTGAGTCCCACGCCGACATCGGCGGTGATCAGAGGCGGCAGGTGCCGGGTCTGTTGTACTTGTTGCAGTTCGAGCAGGCTGGCGTCGATTTCCTGGGCGCTGCCGGCCGGGTGGCCGAGTCCCGTGAGGACGTTGCGCAGTACCGAAGGCGCGACTTTTTGCGGACGACCATTGGCGTCGATCCAGTCGACCGCCAGGCCAGCCCGGCTAGCAAGTATTTCCAGTTGCGCATCACTCATTGGCGCTCTCCATCAAGGTGTAGCAAAGGGGCCGCGGCCGTGAGGCTGACAATTGCGCAATACGGGGGCAAGGTGCCCTGGTCCAGCCGTTGGCCAGACCCGGGCGGGTGTTCGAACAGCAAGCTTGCGTCCACCTGTGGCACATGGCAGACCGGCGTGTCGCTGAGGTTGAGGTCGATGCGCAATTGACTGCCATCGCCCAGGCACCATGACGCGCTGACCGCGCCAAAACCCAGCACCTGTGCATTGCGCGCCCGGGTCCCGGGCAAGTGCGGGACGATGTGCCGATGGCGGATCTGCAGCAGTTGGCGGTAGAACTCATGCATCGCCGAAGCCCCGTTGACCGTGAGGGTAGGGCGGGACGCTTCGAAGGTCTGTGGTGCGTTGGGATCGGGAATCCTTTCCCGTTGATGCGGGTCGGCAAACGCGCTGAACGCGGCAAATTCATTGCGCCGGCCTTCGCGCACCAAGCGTGCGAGTTCGCCGTGGTGGCTGGTGAAAAACAGGAACGGTTGTTCGGCGGCAAACTCATCGCCCATGAACATCAGGGGGATCATCGGTGACAGCAGCAACAGCGCCGTCGCGGCTTTTAATGCGTCGGGGTGGGCCAGTTGATGCAGTCGCTCGCCAAAGGCGCGGTTGCCGATCTGGTCGTGATTCTGCAAGAACAGCACGAACGCGCTGGGTGGCAAATGCCCGCTGGGCTCGCCGCGCGCTTGGCCATGGCGGTTGAGGTGGCCCTGGAACACAAAGCCCTGGCTCAGGCAGCGGGCCAGCTGTTCGGTGGGATTTTTTGCATAGTCGGCGTAATAGGCATCGGTCTCGCCGGTCAGCAGCACGTGCAAGGCGTTATGACCGTCATCGTTCCACTGTGCGTCGAAACCCTGTTCGAGCAGGCTGGCCTGGTTATGTTCGTTTTCCACCACCAGCCACACATGTCGCGACGGATCGGTTTGCTGGCGCACCCGCTGGGCCAGTTCCTGGAGAAAGTCCGGGTCTTCGATGGCATGCACCGCGTCCAGGCGCAAGCCGTCAAAGCGGTACTCCAGCAACCACATCAAGGCGTTGTCGATGAAGAAGTCGCGCACCTCGCGCCGGCGAAAATCGATGGCCGCTCCCCATGGCGTGTGCCGGTCTTCGCGGAAGAACCCCTTGGCGTAGCGGTGCAGGTAATTGCCATCCGGCCCGAAGTGGTTGTAGACCACGTCGAGCATCACCGCCAGGCCAAGGCCATGGGCGGTGTCGATCAGGTGCTTGAGTTGTTCGGGAGAACCATAGGAGGCCTGGGGTGCATAGAGCAGCACCCCGTCGTAGCCCCAATTGCGCTCGCCGGGAAATTGCGCGATCGGCATCAACTCGATTGCGGTGACCCCAAGCTCCACCAGATGTGCCAGGTGCTCCTCCACGGCGAGGAAGCCGCCAAGGGCGCCGACGTGCAACTCGTAGATCACCGCTTCGTTCCACGGACGTCCCAGCCAGGTGCTGTGCCGCCACTGGTAGGCCAGCGGGTCGACCACCACGCTGTGCTGGTCAATGTCCCCGGCCTGGGCGCGGGAGGCCGGGTCGGGCACCTCCAGTTCGCCATCGATGTTGTAGCGGTATCGGGTACCCGCCGGGCAGCGGGTGTTGATCACGAACCAACCGTCGGCCTGAGGCAGCAACGGCAAGGACTGTCCATTTTCCAGTTCGACACTGACGTAGAACGCATCGGGTGCCCACAACGCGAATCGCGTGTTTTGCGGGTCCAGTTTGATTGCGCCGTGGGGCCAGGTCTCAAGGGTCCGTAACGGCATTGCGCGAGCCTCTTACTGTTTGTGCGATTTCCCCAAGGCTTTGGCTACAAGCTGCTCGTAGAGTTCGGCATAGGGTTCGACCGCCTTGCACCAGTTGAACGGTGCCGCCATGGCGCGGCAGCGCATGGCATTGAGCAGGTCGGGGAAGGCGAACACCTTGAACGCTCGGCTCAAGGCTTGCTGATAACTGTCCACCGTGGATTCATTGAACAGGAAGCCGGTCACGCCATCTTCAATGGTGTCTGCCAGGCCACCGGTATTGCGCGCCACCGGCAACGAGCCGAAACGCTGGGCATACATCTGGCTGAGGCCACAAGGTTCATAGCGCGACGGCATCAAGAGGAAATCGCTACCGGCGAACATCCGTCGGGCATCGGTTTCGTTGAAGCCGATGCGCACACCGATCTGCCCTGGAAAACGCAGGGCCAGTTCGCGCATGGCTTGTTCTTCTTCCGGCTCGCCACGACCGATGATGGCGATCTGGCCGCCGGATTTGACGATGTATTCGGAGACCGCTTCGGTCAGGTCCAGGCCTTTTTGGTAAACCAGGCGCGAGACCACGGCAAATAGCGGGCCTTTGCTGTCTTGCAGGCCGAACAACTGGCGAACGTGGGCGGCGTTGACCGCCTTGCCGTCCCAGTCACCGATTTTGAAGGGGCAGAACAGGTGCGGGTCGGTGGCCGAATCCCAGCTTTCGTCGATGCCGTTGGGAATGCCGCTGAGCAGGCCTTGCTGGGTCTTGGCGGCGAGAAAACCGTCGAGACCGCAGCCGAAGTCCGGGGTGGTGATTTCCTGGGCGTAGGTCGCGCTGACTGTGGTGATGTGGCTCGAATAGGCCATGCCAGCCTTCAGGAACGACATCTTGCCGTAGAACTCCATGCCTTCCTGTTGCAAGGCGTGCTGCGGAATGCCCAGCTCGGGGCACGACCCCAGGCTCGTCACGCCCTGGTACGCCAGGTTATGGATGGTGAACAGGGTCGGCGTGCGCTGCCCACGCCAGTGCATATAGGCAGGGGCCAGGCCAGCGGGCCAGTCATGGGCGTGCACCAGGTCCGGGCACCAGTGGATCTGTGCAAGGTTGGCGGCAATATCGGCGGCCGCCAGGCCCAGGCGGGCGAAACGGATATGGTTGTCCGGCCAGTCGCGGCCGTTGTTGGCGCCATAGGGTGAACCTTCGCGCTCGTAGAGCTCAGGGCAGATCAACACATAAATGACCAGACCGTCAGGCATGTCCATGCGCCCGATCTTGCACGGCGGGAGCGCCGCGTGACCACCGAGTTCACCGATGATGTGAATCGGATTTTCACTGTGCATGACCTGCGGATAACCGGGGATCAGGACACGCACATCGTGCAGGTGTGCCATGGCCCGGGGCAGCGCGGCGGAAACGTCTCCCAGGCCGCCGGTTTTCACCAGGTCGGCAATTTCGGAGGTGACGAACAACACTTTCTTCTTATTGGGATTCTGACTGGCCACCGGCGCCAGCGTCCGGGTATTGGTACCGCTGATCGGTTGGGCACTGAGAGCAGTCGCGGCGCTCGATTCGCCGATCTGTTGATGAGCCAGCTCTCCCTGAACATCCAAAGCCGCACTAATCATATGAATCTCCCGTGTTGTTGATCTAGTTCTTGGGTCTGGCAAAACGTTACCTGGCCAATGGGTGTGGCCACGCGCAAAGCGCTACGCCTCGGCGAGCAAGCGCTCCCCAAATGCGCTGAAGCAAAATGGGTGAATTAACCATTGCAAGGATTGCACCAGTCGCAACGCACCTTCTTTTTACTCGACCGATCCCGCGTGGCAAAAGTTTCGACTTTTTTTCCACTTTTTGACTGACCGGTCGCCCTCGGGGAAATCAGTCTAGGCCAGAACTTAGAGCGGTAAAGTGCTGATGGCAAAATTGTTCGACAATCGGTTGTTTAGGTACGAACGTGCCTGGTACCGGTGCGAAAGCACCGACGAAATGCAGTTTTTTTTGAATGTTCGCCCTGGAAATTCACCGGGTGGTCACAAAGCTGTGCGTAACGTCTTAATATGCATGCACCGTTATGGTGCGTGTGCAAGTCCCGCTTTTGGCTGAACCACTGCCTTGCTGCCTTGTTATAGTTCAGGCTTCTTTTTTGCCCGCTAAAGGATCACTAGCATGTCTGAGTACACAGCGTTCAGCGTCGAACTGGTAGATAAAATCGCTCATGTGCAGATCAATCGTCCGGACAAGATTAACGCGATGAATGCTGCCTTCTGGACCGAGATCATCGAGATTTTCCAATGGATCGACGACACCGACGAAGTTCGGGTAGTGGTACTCAGTGGCGCCGGAAAGCATTTTTCCTCAGGCATTGACCTGATGATGCTGGCTGGCGTGGCCAATGAGCTGGGCAAGGACGTTGGACGCAATGCGCGCTTGCTGCGCCGCAAGATCCTTGATCTGCAGGCGTCCTTCAATGCGGTCGACCAATGCCGCAAACCGGTGCTCGCGGCCATCCAGGGTTATTGCCTGGGCGGTGCCATCGACCTGATTGCCGCCTGTGACATGCGCTACGCCGCCGAAGACGCGCAATTCTCGATCAAGGAAATCGATATCGGCATGGCTGCTGACGTCGGTACACTGCAACGCTTGCCGCGGATCATCGGGGACGGCATGCTGCGTGAACTGGCTTACACTGGTCGCATTTTCGGCGCCGAAGAAGCGCGAGGCATGGGCCTGGTCAATCGCGTCTACAGCGATACCGCCAGCCTGCTCGACGGCGTCATGGGCATCGCCCGCGAGATTGCGAGCAAGTCGCCGATTGCCGTTACTGGCACCAAGGAGATGATCAGCTATATGCGCGATCATCGCATCGACGACGGCCTGGAATACGTCGCCACCTGGAACGCCGCCATGCTGCAATCGACCGATCTGCGCGTGGCCATGGCCGCCCATATGAGCAAACAGAAACCCGAATTTCTGGATTGATTGAAAAATGACTCCACGCTGGACCACGGCAGTACTGGACACCGACCAGCCCGGCGGCTGGGCGGTAGCGCGCAGCCCCGAAGGCTTTTTGTTCGATGACAACGGCGCATTGTTCCCCCGGGAATGGCTCAAGCGCCAGGACCTGGCGATACTCGCCGAGCACGGTATTGGCCATCTGGATGGCGAACCTGTCTATCTGCTGGAGTTGCGCGCCCACAGCGAGGTGCCGGGCTGTAACTGGAAAGGCTTGCGGGCGTTCATGCTCGAAGGCGATCACACGGTGTTCAAGGTCCTGGGTTACGCGGCGCAGATCGGCACCTGGGCCCGCGAGCACCGTTTTTGCGGCAACTGCGGCCAGGCCATGATCCAGGTGCCGCGTGAGCGGGCGATGTATTGCCAGCCGTGCGATTTACGCAGCTATCCGCGGATTTCCCCAAGCATGATCGTGCTGGTGACCCGTGGCGATGAGGTGCTGCTGGCACGCTCGCCGCGCTTCGTCGCCGGGGTCTACAGCACGTTGGCAGGGTTTGCCGAACCTGGCGAATCGGCTGAGGATTGCCTGATTCGCGAGGTGCGTGAAGAAGTGCAGATCGAAGTGAAGAACGTCCAGTACCTGGGCAGCCAGTGCTGGCCGTTCCCGCACTCGATGATGCTCGGCTTCCATGCCGAATACGCCGGTGGCGAGATCGTCTGCCAGGAGGACGAGATCGAAGACGCCCAGTGGTTCAATGTGCATGATCTACCGCCGTTGCCGGCCTCACGCTCGATCGCCCGCTACCTGATCGACGTCTACGTGGCGCGGCGCTTAGGCCACGCTGAACCAGTGTTGCCAGGCTAACCGGACGGTCAGGCCCAACACCACGGTGATGAACACCGGACGAATGAACTTCGCGCCGCCGCTGATGGCGGTGCGGGCGCCGAAGAACGCCCCGACCATCACCGACAGGCCCATGCTCAGGCCGATGATCCAGTCCACTTGCCCGGAAAACACGAACACCGACAACGCCGCAATGTTGCTGACGAAGTTCATGCTGCGCGCCACGCCGCTGGCTTTCACCAGATCGATCGGGTACATCAGCAGGCTGCTGACGGTCCAGAACGCGCCTGTACCGGGACCGGCCACGCCATCGTAGAAGCCGAGGCTGAAGCCTTGGGTCGATTGCCACTTTTTCCTGATCGGGGCGTTGCTGTCCAGCGGCGCCTTGGGCGTGCCACCGAACAAAAGATAAAGGCCACAGGCGAACACGATCACTGGCAGCATCTTGTTCAACCATTCGGCCGGCAAGTAATGAGCGACGACCGCACCGGTCAGTGCTCCGACCAGGGTGCCGACGATGGCGTGTGTCCACTGCCTGGGGTGGAACAACTTGCGGCGGTAAAAAGTGAAGCTGGCCGTGGCCGAGCCAAAGGTCGAACTGAGTTTGTTGGTGCCCAGCACCAGGTGCGGCGGCAGGCCAGCGGTCAGCAAGGCCGGGGTGGTCAACAGGCCGCCGCCGCCAGCGATGGCGTCGATGAAACCGGCAATGAAAGCGACAATGGCCAGGATGGCCAGGGTTGTGAGGTCAACGCTGAGTTCGAAAGGCATGGAATCGGCTTAATCGGCGGGGGGCAGCGAAGGGCTGCAGGGAAGGGCCGGTATCTTACCCATATCCAACTCTTGCTGCGACCGCGCTGACGCAACCCCCTGTAGGAGCTGCCGCAGGCTGCGATCTTTGATCTTGTTTTTGAGGGGGCAAGATCAAAAGATCGCAGCCTGCGGCAGCTCCTACGGGGATCGGGCTCAGATTTTACGGTCAGGCCCATTGCCGATCTGCCACACGAACGGCGGCTCGGTCCGGTTGATTTCCCAGTCTCCGACAATCCGCGACTTGTAGATCACCGGATTGTGCGACGACACGGTGCGCGCATTGCGCCAGTGCCGATCCAGCGATTTGCCCTGGCGAATATCCGAAGCCCCCAGCGCATTGAACAACTGCGTGGACGCGCGCTGGATCAGCTCCGTGACCACCACCTGTGCTTTCGCCGATTCGATTTCCGCTGCGACGTTTGCCGAACGCTCCCATTGTTCATCGCCGGCGAACCTCGCCAGATAAGCCTGTTGTGCCGGCTGCGCCGCCCGTAAAGTGGCGGCCTCGGCGGCATACACCCACGCGGCAATATCGCCGACCACTTGCTGGACCTGCGCATCCTCACTGACGCGCTGGGCATTGCCATGGCTGTAGATGCGTTGGCGTTCGCGCACCTGCCGGGACACATCGCGCAACGCTGCACGGCCAATCCCGGCCAGTGTTGCCAGCAACACCAACTGATAAAACGCGGTCTGGTATTTGAAGCGCGTAGCGAAGTCGATGATGTTTTGTGCGTCCACCTCGGCGTCGACAAAGCGCGACGTGCCGCTGCCCGTGGTGCGCTGGCCGAACCCGTCCCAGTCGTCACTTTGCACGATCCCAGGCTGGCGCGTGCGCACCGCGGCAATCACGTCGCCACCGGTGTCGCTACGTTGGGCATACACATCGATCCAGTCGGAAAACAGGCTGCCGGTGCTGTAGAACTTCTCGCCGTTCAGCCGCCATTGCTCGCCGTGGAGCGACACCTTGGTGATGACGTCGCCAATCGCCACGTTGCCGATTTCGGTCCAGGCGCAACCGACGACGTCACCGTCTACAAACCGTTTGAACCAAATGTCCCGGGCCGTGCCAGGCGGGGAATTGAGGCGATCTTCGGCAAAGGCGAAGTGACCGCGCAATGCCTGTGGAATGTTCGAGTCAGCCTCGGCCAGTTCGATCAGTAATTCAACCAGCTGCGGCAGCGAGGCGCCGCCACCGCCGTATTCAACGGGCACCCGCACTGCGCCAAAGCCAGCGTCCTTGAGCCATTGGATCGGCTCATGGGGCAGGGTGCGCGACTGCTCGCGTTGGAGGGCCCCTTCGGCGATTCGCTGGAAAATCGGGCGATACCGGGCGGCCAGCGCTTCGTAGTCAGTGCCGATGGACAGCGGGTTGATTACCTGGTGTTCGGTCATGGAAACAGCTCCTTGGCTGGGCAGAAAAAATGATGTTCGTGCAAGGAGCGATTGCACAGTCCATGCCGGAGGCTGGCGCGTGGATTTACTGGCCGGCGCTAATACCATGACGTCCTCAACTGTTGCCGGATCAACACTGCATCAGCAAATTGCTTCTGACACAGCTCAATCATTGTGGGAGCGAGCCTGCTCGCGAAGGGGCCATCCGACTCAACATCGATGTTGGCGGACAAGCCGCCTTCGCGAGCAGGCTCGCTCCCACAAGGGGATCTCGTTCGGTTCAGGGAAGTCGTGGCAGGCACTGGCACGCTTGCTGCTCTACCCCTGGGACAATCCCAATGTCCCGAGGACACGCCAATGAGTCAGCAAGCCGTCAAATTCGCCTACTGGGTACCGAACGTCAGCGGAGGGCTGGTGGTTAGCAAGATCGAGCAACGGACCCACTGGGGCATCGACTACAACCGCAAACTGGCGCAACTGGCCGAAGAGGCGGGGTTCGAATATGCGCTGACGCAGATTCGCTTCACTGCCGGTTACGGCGCCGAATACCAGCATGAGTCCGTCGCCTTCAGCCATGCATTGCTGGCCGCCACCCACAAACTGAAAGTCATCGCCGCGATCCTGCCGGGGCCATGGCAACCGGCACTGGCGGCCAAGCAACTGGCGACCATCGATCAACTGACCAACGGCCGGGTGGCGGTCAATATCGTCAGCGGATGGTTCAAGGGCGAATTCCAGGCCATTGGCGAGCATTGGCTGGAGCACGACGAACGCTATCGCCGTTCCGAAGAATTCATTCGCTCGCTCAAAGGCGTGTGGACCGAGGACAACTTCACCTTTCGCGGCGATTTCTATCGTTTTGACAACTACAGTCTCAAGCCCAAGCCACTGGGCCGGCCGGAGATCTTCCAGGGCGGCAGTTCCCGTGCGGCGCGGGACATGGCAGCGCGGGTGTCGGACTGGTACTTCACCAACGGCAATACCCCGGAAGGCATCAAGGCCCAGGTCGACGACATTCGCGCCAAGGCCGCGGCGAACAATCACTCGGTGAAGGTTGGCGTAAACGCCTTTGTCATCGCCCGCGATACCGAAGAAGAGGCGCGAGCGGTGCTGGCGCAGATCATCGACCAGGCCGATCCGCAGGCAGTGAATGCCTTCGGTGATGCAGCGAAACAGGCGGGCAGGGCATCACCCGAAGGCGAGGGCAACTGGGCGAAATCCACGTTCGAGGACCTGGTGCAGTACAACGACGGCTTCAAGACCAACCTGATCGGTACGCCGCAACAGATCGCCGAGCGCATCGTCGCATTGAAAGCGGTGGGTGTAGACCTGGTACTGGCGGGGTTCCTGCACTTTCAGGAAGAAGTCGAATACTTCGGCAAGCGGGTGTTGCCGCTGGTGCGGGAGTTGGAGGCCAAGGGGCTAGTGAAGCCGCAAACAGCCGTCGCCTGAACACGACTGATCGTTCCCACGCTCTGGACTGCACCCCAAAGGTTGGACACAACCGATGGGGTGTTTCATGGGGAAGTACACAGTTCAAGTGAAGCTGTTGGCGGTGCAGGATTACTGTTCCGGTAATGCGGGTCTTAGAGATGTTGCGGATCGGCACGATGTTGATTTTTCTTCGTTGCGCCAGTGGATCGCGGCCTA
>NZ_NOIO01000015.1:0-153751 GCF_014596605.1 Pseudomonas sp. PSB11 | reverse complement strand
CTACCAGTTTGGCGTGAAATTGCCACTGCGCTCACCGGCCGGCTTCGCCAGCGGTGAGGACGGCGTGTGGGGTTTGCAGACCCGCCACCAGGTGGTGGAAAAATCCATCAACTTTCGCGCCTATCACCACCGTGACGCGCGGGCCTGGCTCGATGGCGAAGTCGACCAGACCCGCGGCACCACGAGCACCACCTACGGCGAGGCCTACCACTACGCCGAACCCTACCGCGTGCTCGGCGATCGCCTCGATCAGGACGAAGATCTGCAAAGCGAAAGCGGCTTTTTCTACGCACGCCTGCGCCACGAACGCTACCTCAACGCCCAGACCCACCTCAGCGGTGCCAGCAGCAGTGCCACCCTGGCACCGGGGCAGGTGCTGAAAATCACCGATGGCGATACCGTGGCGCCAAAGTTCCCCAAAGACGCGCCCAAGGCCTTTGCCCTCGGCGCAGTAATCACCAGCCTGCGCACCCGCGCCGCCCGCGACCGCAACATCGAAGTGCATTTCGAGGCCATCCCCTACGCCGAAATGGTCTGCTTCCGCCCCCCGGTCCCGGCCAAACCACTCATCGCCGGCACCCTGCCGGCCCGCCTCAGCAGCCCCGACCGCAACGACCGCTACGCCGAAATCGACCTCGAAGGCCGCTACCGGGTGCGCTTCCTGTTCGACCGCGACATCTGGAAACCCGGCCAGGAAAGCGCCTGGCTACGCCTGGCCCGACCCTACGGCGGCGACACCCACGGCCTGCACCTGCCGATGCTGGTCGGCACCGAAGTGGCCGTGGCCTTCGAACAGGGCGATCCCGACCGCCCCTACATCGCCCACGCCCTGCACGACAGCGAACACCCGGACCCCGTGACCCTGCGCAGGCGCGACCACACCCGCAACGTGCTGCGCACGCCGGCGAACAACAAGCTGCGCATGGAAGACCTGCGGGGGCAGGAGCACGTCAAGCTCAGCACGGAATATGGCGGCAAGAGTCAGCTGAGCCTGGGGCATTTGGTGGATGCCAAGAAACAGAAACGCGGGGAAGGGTTTGAGCTAAGGACCGATGGGCATGGCGCCATTCGTGGGGGCAAGGGCCTGTTCATCACAGCCGAGGAACAACCGAAAGCCCAGGGTCAGGTACTGGACATGCAAGCCGCACTGGGCCGCTTGCAACAGGCCGGCGAGCAGTCGCAAAGCCTCTCCAGCGATGCCCAGGCGGCCCACGCCGACCCTGCCGATGTGGAGGCCCAACTGTCAATGATGCGCGACCAACTCGATGAGCTCGAGGCCCAGGTGATTCTGCTAAGCGCGCCCCAGGGCATCGCCCTCACCAGCGGCCAGCACCTGCAACTGGCGGCGCAGGACAACCTGATGCTCAACGCTGGCGGCCAAGCCGATATCAGCGTGGTCAAGCGCCTGTTCATCGGCGTCGGGCGGGGGTTGAACCTGTTCGTGCGAAAGCTGGGGATCAAACTGATCGCCAATCAGGGCCCGGTCTCCGTGCAGGCGCAGAACGACCAACTCGAGCTGCTGGCCCGCCACGAACTGTCGATTACCAGCACCGAAGACGAAGTCCGCATCACGGCAAAAAAGAAAATCACCCTCAATGGCGGCGGAAGCTATTTCAGCCTCGATGCGGGCGGCATCGAATCGGGGACGGCGGGAGACCACACGGCCAAATCCGCACACTTCGCCTTTAGCGGCCCGGCCAGCATGACCGCTACGCATCCGGATTACCCGCCACTTCAATCCAGGCAAACCTTGCGCTTCGAGATACCGCAAGCCCCTAACGCCTCGGGCCTCGGCTGGGCGGGAATGCCCTACACGCTGTACGCCGACGGCGCAGTGCTCCAGCAAGGCGTGCTGGACAAGAGCGGGCAACTGTCGATCGACCACCAGGTCGTGACCCGGGGTTACCGGCTGGTGATGGCCAACGGTGTGGCTTACCAGATCCCGGTCCCCACCGATTACCGCAATGCCGAGCAGGCAGCACTCGCCAATCGCGGCCTGCATAACCACCCCGCGCAAGCCGCTGCCGAGGTGAGCCAGCCAACGTCACACACCGATCACCGCGGGCTGTACGCCGCGCAGATGGGCATCAACGACCCGGAAGGAAAAATACAATGATGAGACCCGACATTGTCGTGCCGGTCGCGCTGCAGCATACCAACAAGGTGACCTGCACCCCGCCCTGGTACGTGCAGCACACCGAGTACCCTCCTGCAAAGGCGACCTATCAACCCTTGATCAACGGCGAGGAAACCTTCCGGGCCGTGCACGAGGCTATTGCCAGGGCCGTGAGGACCGTCGACATCATCTGCTGGGGGTTTCAGCCGTCGATGTACTTCATCCGCGATGGCGTATCGCCGCGGATCGGCGAGTTGCTCATGACCAAGGCGCGGGAAGGCGTCGAGGTTCGGCTGTTGGGTTGGGAAGCGCCGTTCAATGCCGCTGGCGTGGCGGGGGAAGCCAACTTGCCGGGTAAAGGCCCGTACCGCATCGCCAACCGGGAGTTGCAACCTTCCACGGACGACCAATACGCCTATGACCGTCAGTGGTTTTCCCGATGTGCATTCAATGGCAGTGCGGCGGCTGCGATGCGTGTCGCTCGCAATGTGCCGGTGTTCGTCAGCCGAGGTTTCAGCGTGTATGAAAGAGCTGAAATTGCCCATCAAGTGAAATACGCAAGTCTCGACCCGCACCTCAGCCCCAGCACGATTGCCACGCTGAGCGCGGCTGCGACCCACCATCAGAAAACGGTCCTGGTCGACTACGAAATAGCCGATCGCGCCACCGGCTTCGTCATGGGCCACAACATGCTCGACGAGTATTGGGACACCAACGATCATTCGGCGTTGAAACGCGCCAAGGACAGTAAGCCGAAAGCCTGCGCCGGCCCGCGTGGCGATACCCCGCGCCAGGACATTTCCAGCCAGGTCAGTGGACCCATCCTCGAACACCTGCACCACAACTTCGCCACCGCCTGGCGCAAGGAAACCGGCGAGGACCTGTTCGCCTCGCGCCGTGCCATGCAGGTGGGACCGACACTTCAATGCACCCCGGACGCCACCCGGCAAATGGCCCAGCTGGTACGCACCCAACCGCAGGAGGGCAAGCGCGATATCGAGGCGCTGTATCTGCAGGCCGTGAACAACGCGACCCAGTTCATCTACATCGAAAACCAATATTTTCGCTGGCCACCTCTGGCCGAGCTGATCAAGGCTGTGGCGGCCGGTCAGACGAAGGCCGGGCGCGACCCCGGAATACACGGTCCCTTGCACCTGTTCGTGATCACCAATGCCAGCAAAGACAGCGTAGAGCCCGGCGCGATCAATACCCAGCGCATGCTCGAAAGCCTCGGGCGTGGCGACACCATCCCCGTGATCACCAAGTTACGGCGCGTTGAACAGACAAAGCGTGACGCTGCGAAGCAGGCCCCCACCCTGGGGGAAATGCTCGAACAGCGCGCCTTACTCACGCTGACGAATCTTACCGATGCGCTGGGCGGAACCGATTTCAGTGAAGCTCAGCGGCATGCAGCCAGACTCAATGATTTTCGAATGGCTGACCTCAACGCCAACATCAGCGCAATCGAGCGCAACGCCGTTGAAGCGGACCTGAACATTCCCGGCCTGAAAGTCCACGTGTGCTCGCTGGTCGCCCCCGACTCACCGGCGGGCAAGGACTGGATGCCGGTGTACATCCACTCCAAGTTGATGATTGTTGACGACGTGTTCACCACCCACGGCTCAGCCAACATCAACACCCGCAGCATGCAGGTCGATAGTGAGCTGAATATTGCACATGAGTGGGCGAGTGTGACCCAGGGGTTGCGGCGGCGGTTGTGGAACATGCATACGGGGGAGAAGGGGGGGCAGGATGATGCGGAGCAGGCGTTCAAGGCTTGGCAAGAGATCATCGATGACAACAAAAAGCTCAGGGAAAGTAAGGATAAGCCTAGCGCTTCGCTCGTGGAATTTTACTACGGCGATAAAAAGCTGCAGGACATCGACTGATGCGCCGTTTACTCCTGCTGTCCTGCCTGCTGCTGGTCGCCTGTGACAGTTCCAGCGCCCTCAACCCTACGAAGAAGGATTCTCACGTGAACCCACTCACCGAGATCAAAGCCAAGTTGGCTTTTACCTGTGCACACGAACAGATCCCTGAGTCGTCAACCGAGTCTGATGTACTGTTTCAATACGCTCGCTGGCTGCAAAAAAACAACCAGCTCAAGCAGGACAAAAACATCAATGTCCAAATCGAGCGGCTTTACCGCATCGCCTCAGAAAACGGCCATTACAAGGCCAATATCAACCTGCAGAACGGCGCTATGCGCGGCCATTTCAATTTGCGTGGTGATGAGCATCTGCGCCTGAGTCAGCAACTGATCGATGCAGGCGTGGCCACGGGGTATTACTTTGTCGGCAACTTCCTGCAACAGGGTTCGGCCGGTTTGAAACAGGATACGGAAATGGCCTTGCGGTACTACCGCAAGGCCGCCGATAAAGGCAATGCAGAAGCTCAGTATTACGTGGGGGATAAGCTGGCACCGAGCGACATTGCTCCAGACGTTGCTCGGCAGATGCGCCGTTGTGCTGCCGAACAGGGGCACGGTAGAGCCGCTGTCATGTTATCGATTTATCTGAGAGATGAGCAAAAATACAACGAAGCAATGGAAGTCTTGCAATTGGGCGTGACGGGGGGCAGCGATAGCGCTGCCGGCCGCTTGGAAGCCACATTTCGCGATCCACTACCTTCCAACACGATGCATTACCTCGGGCAAACGGAAGACCTCGAACGCGCCGAACGCTACAGAAAAATCTGGAAAATACTCTCGGGCTACTCCTACGCCAACCCCAAAGTCCCCGAAATCAACGAAATCCTCCCGCTCCCTCCCGCCAAACTCCCCGCCTGGGACGGCAAACTCCAATGGCTCGAAGCCCGCCTGGCCAACATCCCCCCAGAAAAACCCGGCGAAGCGCTGATCAACCAGCTGGCCAAGGCCAAACGCCTGGCCCCCGCCACCGGCCGACCGCTGCCGGAATCTCCCGACTTCATCCAAGCTACCTCTCCCAGGCCGACCTGCAATAGCGGCCAAGCCTGCCCGCAGACTGGCTACTGGAAAGCCGATATCGGCAGCCAGCTTTTCTCGCGTCTCGAAGGTGAACAAATTCGCCGGTTCGAGAAGGGCGAAATGCTCCCAACCGTCAGAGTCCAGAGGCGCCACAGCCGCTTCCTGCTCGCCGACCGAGTGACCGTCGAAGAGGAAAATATCGAATGGAGACTGTTCGGTGAGGCCTGAGTATTTCCTGATCGACAGGTGCAACCGATAAACACATAAGGCTCACGCATTAGAAACAACACCGCCAATTCCGGCGACTAAAAGGGAGCAATATAATGAGCAAGCATGAAGCAGGCGATAAAATAACGTTCGAGATGCATTCTCCGGGAATGGAGGTGCCAGCGGGTGAAAGCTCAAGTGAAGTAGACGACGAAGGTTATGTCCTTCTCGGCAAGGTTCACGGTCACGTTATCGAAAAAATTAAGGGCGGCATGAAAGTCACTCGCCCGGATGGGTCAACAATTATCTTGAATGATGGTGAGGTGACCATCGAAAATCTTGTTCCCAAATCAGTAGGGATCCGGAGCCTGTCCGAGATTGAATCATTCGCTGTGCGAACACAGGATCAAACTCGTATTTTTCGCCTGGATTTTATTGGTGGGGGCCATGTCGAAGTAACGTACGCGCAAGACGGTCGGGTCATGGGGGTCACCGGGCAAAACATCAAGCAATCAATCACCAAGGACAATGAGATAATCGTCAGCCAAGGTGATTCGGCCAGTGTTCAAGTGCCTTGAATCGAGAGAAGCCCTGATAGAGGAAAAACAGCAGCCTGCGGCAGCTCCTACAGGGTGAATATCAGAAGGTAATTTCAGATACGCCTCCGCCTGTAGGAGCGAGCCGGTGTTGGGTGTTTGGGGATGGGATAGCACCAGCCGCTAGATACTCATCACCATCTGCCCACTATCAACGCGCAACTCCACACCATTGATCGCCCGCGCCTCATCGCTGGCCAGGAACAGCACGCTGGCCGCCACGTCTTCAGGCAAGCACATGCGGTTCATCGGGTCGCTGTCGATGGTCAGGCGGTTCGGGTCGACGCCTTGGGGGAAGCTGGCGCGGGTCATGTCGGTGAGGACGCCGTCGGGGTGCAGGGTGTTGCAGCGGATGCGGAATTTGCGCCGTCGGCAAAGCGCTGCCACCGAACGCGACAACGCCGCCACCGCGCCTTTGGAGGCGCTGTAGGCCAGGTAGTCGTCACGCCCGGCGAGGGCCGCGATGGATGAGAGATTGATGATCGAACCACCGCTGTCCTTCATCAACGCGATGCCTTCGCGGCAGCCCAGGAACACGCTGTCGGCATTGACTCGCAGCATCTTGTGCCAGTCCGCCAGGGTGGTTTCCTCGATCGAGCCGGCGATGAGGATGCCGGCGTTGTTGACCAGGATATCCAGGCGACCGTAGCGCTCACGCACATGGTCGATGACCTGGCGCCACTCAGCTTCGCTGCTGACGTCGTGACGGATGAAGGCTGCAGTCGGTCCGATCTCCATCGCCAGGGCCTGGCCTGCCTCGACGTCCAGGTCGCTGATCAGCACCTGGGCGCCCTCGGCCGCGAGCAGCCGCACGCTCGCGGCGCCGATGCCCTTGGCGCCGCCGGTGACCAGCGCGACCTTGCCGTGAACCCGGCCATTGTTGTTGTCGGTCATCATGTCATCTCGTGTGAATGGATCGTTTCGGCTTGCTGGCTGCGCGCGACAGCGGCACCGGCTCGTCGACCGGAGAACACGCAGTCGGCCAGGGACAAGCCACTGATGTACAGGTGCGAGGGAATGCCTAACGCGCTGCGCCCGGCGGCGTACAGGCCACCGATGGCTTGCCCGTGTTGGTCCAGCACCGCGCCGCTGCGTTCATCTACGCGCAGGCCGCCCAGGGTCAGGGCGCCCAGGGGGAAGACAGGATTGGTCACGGAGATATCGCAGGCATAGAAAGGCCCCTGCTCAAGCACCTGGCGACCGCCCTCGGACTTGCCGAATGGCTCCGGCGCTTCGCCACGGGCGGCGGCGTTGGCGGCCAGCACCGACGCACGCAGTACGGCGGGGTCCATGGCGGTCGCACTGGCCAACTCGCTCAGGCTCTTGCCCTTGCGCACCTTGAACAGCATCAGCGCCAGGGCCGGAAAGCTCTGGAACCACCAGTAGCCGCCGAAGAGCGCTTCGCGGATGGCTTTCTTGCGCAACGGCGCATCCAGCACCAGCCATGCCTTGCCGCCCTGCTCTTCCATCAAGGGTTGGCCGAGGGTGGCTCCGTAGACTTCTTCATTGCAGAAGCGCCGGCCCTCGCGATTGACCACGATGCCCTTGTGCCAACTGTACGGCGGGTTGATGAAGCGCCACGCCGATACCCGCTCAAGCCCGGAGCCCTGGCCGCCGACACTGGTGCCCAGACGCAAGCCGCTGCCATCGCAACCGGTGGCGCCGACCTTGAAGTTGCGCCGGAACTTCGGTGCGTGCTGTTCGAGCAACTGGCGATTGAAGATGAAGCCGCCGGTGCTCAGGATCACGCCATGGCGTGCCTGCACCCGACGAGGCCTGGCGAAATCCCGTTCCAGCTGGCAGACCTTCTTGCGCAGTTTGTTGCAATAGCCCGGCGCGAAGTTCTGCAGGCGTTCGGCGCGGGCGGACAGTCGTGCGTGCAACTGGGCTTGCTTGCTGCCTTCGGGCATACACCAAAATTCGGCACCCAGTACCCGCCCCCGGGGGTCGACCAGCAGTCGTCGCGCCGCCGCCTGCAACAGCGTTTTCGCTCCGGCCTTCAGGCACGCGGCCTTCAGGTGGGCAAAAAGCACAGCGCCGCCCTGCCCTTTGCCCACGGTGCGATGCCCTCGTGGTGCAGGCGGCAAGGGGCCGCCGTGGTCAGGCACCAATTCGTTGCCCGAGTAATAGAGGAAGTAGCCGTCGGGCGGGTACGAAGTTTTCCCCCCGCCCGGTGGCATCTGGTGGGCATAGGGCGCGCCGTGGCTTTCCAGCCACTCGAGGTTGCTCACGCTGTCGGCGCAGAAGCGCCGCAAAGTGTCATCGCTCACCACGCCCCCGGTTTCGTGCTTGAGGTAATCGAACATGGCTTCGGGGCTGTCGTTGAAGCCCGCGGCCTGTTGATGACGCGTACCGCCACCGGCGTAGACCACCCCGCCACTCTTGGCGCTGGCGCCGCCGCCGGTGAAGCGGTCGGCGATCAGTACGTCGGCCCCCTGGGCCCGAGCTTCCAGCGCGGCGCAGGCACCGGCTGCGCCCCAGCCGACGACCAGCACGTCGCAAACTTCGTCCCAGTCCACACGGCTGCCATCGGTTACTTGCAGCGGCGGCAGCACATCGGTGCTGGGGAGGTTATCGGACATTGACATAGCCCCTCCTAACGCTGGCTGGCCAGGTGATTGGCGGCGACATAGCCGAAGGTCATCGCCGGCCCCAGGGTGCCACCCGCTCCCGGATAGCTGGTGCCCATCACCGACGCCGAGCAGTTGCCAATGGCGTACAAGCCGGCGATGGCGGTGCCATCTTCGCGCACCACCTGGGCATGCTCGTTGGTCAACAGGCCGCCCTTGGTGCCGATGTCCCCGGCGTCCAGGCGCATGGCGTAGTACGGGCCTTTGCGCAGGGGCGCCAGGCATGGGTTGGGCTTGATGTTGCTGTCACCGTAGTAGCGATCGAAGACATTGCCGCCACGGTCGAAGTCGAGGTCCACACCGGAGCCTGCATAGTCATTGACCTTGGCCACGGTGGCTTCCAGGCCGAGACTGTCGACGCCGATCTCTCGGGCCAGGCCAGCCACCGTGTCAGCCTTCCAGTACAGCGTGTTGAGCCATTCCTTGCGCAGGCGGCTGTCGGGCATGATCTGTCCCGGCATCAACGGTCCCATGGCATAGTTGAAACGGAAATGCGCGTCGAAGATCACCCAGGCCGGCACCGACTTGCCGCCGGTTTTCTGGTTGTCACGATGCATGGCATCGACGAACTCCAGGTAAGGCGCGGCCTCGTTGACAAAGCGTTGCCCCAGGCCGTTGACCACTATGGCGCCAGGGAACGCACGCTCGGCGAAGATCCCCCGGGGCTTGTCTTCTCCCGGTACGGCAATGGTCGGCGCCCACCAGGCCCAACCCATCAGGGCGGTGGCCGCACCCTGGGCCATGCCGGCTTCCAGGGCTGCGCCGGTGTTGTTGCCGGGCGGCGTCGCGCTCCAGGCCTTGCGGGTTGGCTTGGGCAGGTACTGGTCACGCAGGGCCTGGTTCTGTTCGAAACCACCGGAGGCCAGGATCACACCGTGGCGCGCCTGCAGTTGCAGCTCGGCACCGTCACGGCGCACGGTGACGCCGCTGACCCGACCGTTTTCGGTGACCAGGCCGCAGAAATCGGTGTTGAGCCACAACGGTACATTGCGATCCATCAGCGAGCGGCGCAAAGACGCCACCAACGAACTGCCCAAGGACGCGCGGCGATCCATCTTGCTCTTGCGCCGCCATTTGAAGTCCAGCTTGTAGCGCAGCATCAGTTTCATGATCAGCAGGCGCCAGCCGAAGCTACGGGCCATGGCCTTGTGCGCATCGCGCGCCGTCCAGGCGATGCGCCCCATCAGCAGGGTCGAAGGCGAAGGCTTGCGCAGGTTCGCCAGTTCCTCATCACCCAACAGGCTGGTGTCGAACAACTCCGGATCCAGGGTTCGCCCACCGGGCAAAGCCCCCGGCAGGTGCGGATAGTAATCAGGGTATTTGGCCGCCACGGCGTAGCGCACCCGGCTGATCCGGGTGAGCTGTTCGATCATCTTCGGCGCATTGTCCAGGTAGGCACGCAAGCGCGTTTCACCGACATGCTCGCCCGCTGCCGACTTCAGGTAAGTCAGGGCGGTGGCGTAGCTGTCATTGCCCTTCATGCGCGCGAAATAGTGGTTGTTGGGAATCCAGATACCGCCCCCGGAGATCGCCGAGGTGCCGCCATACTGGTTGCTTTTCTCCACCACCAGCACACTGAAACCCTGGTCGGCGAGGAATACCGCCGAAGTCATCGCACCTGCACCCGAACCGACGACGATCACGTCGTAGTGGGTCTGAGACTGAACTTGAGCCGTCATTGTTGTTATGCCATTAGCTGAGGTCAGGAAAGAACCGCCGACCACGCAGGGTGCGCTGGCGGAGTGCAGCCCCATGATCGGGGGTGCGGGGGGATGGGCTCATCGTCAAAGTGGACTAGGGCATTTGCTTCTGGATGGGGGTGTATATCCATTGCTGCGGTAACGGCGCATTTGACCTGATCGTTCCCACGCGCAGCAAAGCAATGCAACCTGTGACGCTCCGCGTCACCGTTGCGCACGGCTCACGCCAGGTGTCGTCAGTGGAACGCGGAGCCTCCCTGGCAGCATTCCTTTGCTGCGCGTGGGAACGATCAGAGAGACAGATACACCGCAGCGCCTGATTCGCGGGCAAGCCTCGCACCTACAGGGGGTGTCGGGTTACAGGGAAGCCCGCCTGGCCGCCCACGGATGGGCCTGTTCCAACTGGCTGGCCAGGCGCAGCAACACGTCTTCGCCACCCAAGCGGGCGGTGAACATCATGCCCACCGGCAGGCCGCTGTCGCTTTGGCCCAGCGGTAGAGAAATGGCCGGTTGGCCGCTGACATTGGCTATTACGGTGAAACCGGCGCTGCCCATGGCGTGATGGACGTAACTGTCCCAAGGCTGGTCAAGTGACAACAGGCCCAGTTTCGGAGTCAGGCTACCCGTGACCGGCGACAGGATCACGTCGTAGCGTTCGAAGTGCTGCTCCATCGTCGCGCCAATGCTCTCGAACGCTTGCCGCGCCCGGTACAGCTCTTCGCCGGTGGTCGCTTTCGAGCGTTCGAGATTGACCAAGGTGATCTTTTCCAGGTCCTGAGCCGTGGCAGCCCGCCCGAGCACCTGCTCGCGGTCGCGAATCTGCACACGCAAGGCCATGCCGAGCGCAGTGCCATGGGCACCGAACAACTGGCGCGGATCGACGTTCAGCGTCAACTCGTCTAGTCGATGGCCAAGGGCCGACAGTTGCTTGATGGTCGTTTCCAGCGTGGCGGCAATCGCCGGCTCCAAAGGGGCGCCGGTCAGTGATTGGCGTACAACGGCCACGCGCAATTTGCCCGGATCACGTTGCAGTTCTTCGACATAAGGCCGAATCAACGGTGGGCACCAGTATGCACTGCCCGCCTCATGCCCCTGACCGGCATCGAGGAACAACGCGGTATCGCGCACCGTGCGCGACACCACGTTGGCCGCGCTGGCACCAAACGAACCTTCGAAATGCAGTGGTCCGCTAGGGGTGCGATAGCGGGTCGGCTTGAGCCCGACCACGCCACAGTACGAAGCGGGAATGCGGATCGAGCCGCCACCATCAGTGGCATGCGCCACAGGCACGATCCCCGCCGCCACCGCAGCGGCCGAGCCACCCGAAGAACCGCCTGCGCTCATGGCCAGGTTCCACGGGTTATGAGTCTGGCCCCAGGCCAGGGATTCGGTGGTAGTGGTCAAGCCAAACTCGGGGGATGCGGTCTTGCCGAACGGCACCGCACCGGCCTGCTCGTAGCGGGCGATCAGGGTGCTGGTGCGGGCAGCGGGCGGTGCGTCCTTGAACATCCGGCTACCGTTACTGGTGATCGTACCTTGTAGCGTGGTACCCAGGTCCTTGAACAGCAGTGGCACACCGGCCAGGGCGCCCTGGTTGTAGGTGCCGGCGGCGCGGCGCTGGGCGAGTAGCGTACGCGCGTAGGTTTCATGCAGCATGTTCACCGCATTGACCTTGGGGTTGACCTCGTTGTAGCGGAGCAACGCCGCCGCCAGCAGGTCCTCGGCACTCAGCTCGCCGCTGCGGATCGCCTGGCTCATGGCCCAGGCATCCATGGCCTGGTAGTCGCTGGCCGAAAGCCCTTGCGCGCGGGCGTCGGCAAAACGCCCCAGAAGCCCGACGCCAACCGCCACGGCACCGGCCTTGAGCACGCTGCGGCGCGGCCAGCCGGGGGCGGAGTTTAGTGGTGCGTTTTCGTGGTTATCCATGGTAGTGATCACGCCCTGATTGTGGGTTATTAGAGTATTCAGGCCTTACGCCCTGTGGGAGCGAGCCTGCTCGCGAAAGCGGTGGATCAGTCAACATTGATGTTGAATGTGCTGACCTCTTCGCGAGCAGGCTCGCGCCCACAGGGATTGCGGTGTTCAAGCGACATTGAAGCGTGCCGACAACTGATCCAGCGCCCGCGCCAGTTGCTCCAGGTCCGCGGCGGCCATCGCGCTGCGCCCGGCATTGGCCGACAGCGCACCGGTGCCACTGGAGACACTCTCGACCCTGGCGACCATTTCCCGAGTGACGCGCACCTGTTCGGTGATCAGCGTGGCGATGGTGTCCACGCTGCGGATCACATCATCGGTGCCACTGCGAATCTGCGCCACCGAATCGCCCGCCTCATGGGCCAGGTTGACGCCATCACGCACCCGGCTGACCACCCGCCCCATGCCGTCGACCACCGCCAGTGTGCCTTCTTGAATACGCTGCACGGTGAGGTCGATTTCACCAATGGAACTGGCGGTGCGTTGGGCCAACAGTCGAACCTCGTCGGCTACCACGGCAAACCCGCGCCCCGCCTCACCGGCCCGGGCAGCCTCTATGGCGGCGTTCAACGCCAGGAGGTTGGTCTGCTCGGCAATGCTGCGAATCACCTTGAGCACGTGGCTGATTTCCCCGGAGAACCCTTCGAGTTGGCGAATGTGCACGGCCGTAGCGCTGATTACGTCGCTAATGCGATTCATCTCCTGGGCCATGTCGCGAATAAAGCCCTCGCTCTTGCCCGAACGCTGTGCCGAATGCTGGGTGATGTCGCGAGACACGCCAACCTGATTGTCCACTTCGCCGATCGACCCCGACAGGTCCTCCACCGCCCGGGAAATCCCGCGCACCGCGTCCGCCTGTTGCTGGGTGGCCGTGGAGGCCGACTCCGCCGATTCGGCCATGTGCGCCGCTTCGCGACTGACCCGCTGCACCAGCTCGCGCATTTGTGAAATGAGCCCGTGCAAGCTGTCACGCATCAGCGCGATGTCGCGCAGCATCAGTGCGAATTCGTCACCGCCCTTGATCTCGATCGGCTGCACCAGGTCGCCACTGGCGATGGCTCGCACGCTGGCACCCGCCTGGGCAAACGCACGCTTGAGTCGACGCAAAGTGGAAAACGCGGTGAGGCTGCCCGCCAGCCCACCCACCACCGCCAGCGCCATGTAAGCCAATAGCGTCGAACGATAGCGACGCTGCGCCGCCTCGTAGGCTTGCGAGGCGCTGGCCTTCTGCAGCGCTTGCAGCTTGCTCAGTTCGACCATGGCGGCATTGCCTTCCGGCTCGGCCATGCGCAAATAGGACAGGATGCCCGGCAGGCGAAAATCACCGGCGCGCAAGGAATCGAGGAAGATGCCCAACTCTTCCTGCCAGGCCAGATAGTGTTTGTCGAACGCCTCGGCGGCCTGTTGTTCCTCACCGCTCAACGTGCGCAGGCGATAGCTCGCCCAGACCTCGGTCAGCGCCCGGTCATTGCTCTCGATGGCACTCAGGGTGGCTTCCACCGGACGATCGAACGCTGCCACCAGCGGGCCTTCCGGGTCCTGCTGGATCGCCAGCAAGACCTGGCGCCGGCTTTCATCGAGCCGCTGCCTGATGTCGCCGAACATCAACAACGTCGCCAGGTTGTCCTCGTTGATAGCCCGCAGACTGTCGCGCGCCTGCTGCAAGCCATAGGCACCGAACAACACCGCCAGGGCAAACAACAAGGTGGCCAACAACGCCCAGAGCCACAGGCGCTGAGCGATAGTAATTGCCTTGAACATGATCAATGGCCTGTCTCATGCAGCGGACGGGGTGCGCAAGGCCCCCCAACGCTGGAATTAGTCGCGAGTGACGCCGGCCAGCATCGCCGCCAGGTAATGCTCGCCGTAAGGCGGCAACAGACCCCATTCACGGCGTGGGTCGTGGGCCGAGGCCTTGAACACCGTGCGCAGGTGACTGAATTCGAGAAAACCTTCGTGGCCATGGTAATGACCCATGCCCGAGGCACCGATACCACCGAACGGCGCATCGTGCAGGGCGGCATGCATCATCACGTCATTGATGGTGACTCCGCCGGACAGGGTGTGTTCCAGCACGTGACGTTGCTCCCGCGCATCCTCGCCAAAGTAGTACAGCGCCAGCGGACGCGGCCTTGCGTTGATTTGCGCGATGACCTGGTCAAGGTCGTCATAGCTCAGCACGACCATGGCCGGACCGAAGATTTCCTCATGCATGATCTCGCTGTCCGGGGCCGGGTCCACTACGATTCGTAGCGGACGACGGCGGTCATGGGCATCCAGGGCCAGGGGTTCAGGCAGGCACTCGATGCGCGCCCCGCGCAACTGCGCGTCCTCGACCAGGCCCTCGACCCGCTCCAGGTGACGCTGGTTGACCACCGCCACCACGTCCGGGTTGCCGGCTACCGTCGGGTTGAGATCGCGATAAGCACTGCGCAGCGCATCGAGGAAGGCTTCGAGTCGGGCCTTGGGTACATACACCAGGTCCGGATTGATGCAGATCTGTCCGCCATTGGTGGACTTGCCTGCGGCGATACTGAACGCCGTTTTGTTCAGGTCGGCAGTGGCCGAAACGATCACCGGCGACTTGCCACCCAGTTCCAGTGTCACCGGCACCAGGTTTTTTGCGGCATTGCCCATCACTCGCCGGCCAATCGCCGTACTGCCGGTGAACACCAGGTGATCGAAGGGTTGGCTGCTGAAGGCCTCGCCCAGTTCCGGGCCACCATTGACCACGGCCACCACCAGCGGGTCGAGGTGTTCGGCGCACAGGCGCGCCACCAGTGCGGCGGTGCGCGGCACCACTTCCGAGGGTTTGAGAATGGCCCGGTTGCCGGCCGCGAGCGCCGAGGCCAGCGGGCTGAACAAGGTGTATAGCGGCGCGTTCCAGGTCCCCAGGATGCCCACCGTACCTTTTGGCTGGTGCATGACCCAGGCCCTGGCGCCGAGCTGGTCGTAAGGGGAAAACACTTCGCGCGGTTCGTCTTGCATCCACGCTTGCAGATGGTCGCGGGCATATTTGAGTGAAGCCAGGGCGCCGAGCACGTCATTCATCAAGGAAAAACCGGCGGGCCGTCCGCCAAAGTCCAGGTCGATGGCCGTGGTCAATGCCGCATGGTTGTCGACCAGCAGGTCGATCACTTGCTGCAGGCGCTGGCGCCGGGTGTCGGCGCTGACACCGCCGGCGCTGGCGAAGGCCTCTTTCTGGCGCGTCAGCAGGCTGGAAAGGTCTTGGTCGCAAGACATCGTTGAACTCATTGTTATCCCCTTGCAGGTTGGCTCGATGGCCGTTGAGCGCCCGATGCGCCTGGCGCCACCCTAGCCGCGCAGACCGCTGCGCCGCCTCGTCCGATCGGACGAGGCCCTGCATTAGTGTTAGTCCGTTGAGACGATGTTGAACGCCTGCAAACGCCCAATACTGGCCATACGAAAACCTCCACTCCATGAGGCCAGTCATGGCAATGCAAAATATCAGCTTCGATCCCCAGGCCTTTCGTGCCGCTCTCGGCACGTTCACCACCGGGGTCACGATCATCACCACCCAGACCGAAGACGGCTCGCCCGTGGGCATCACCGCCAACAGCTTCAACTCGGTGTCGCTCAACCCGCCGCTGGTGCTCTGGAGCTTGTCCAAGCAAGCGCGCAGCCTGCCGATCTTCAGCAGCGGCAAGCATTGGAACGTGCACGTGCTGTCCACGGAGCAAGAAAACCTCTCGGGACGTTTCGCCACCCAGGGCGAAGACAAGTTCGCCGAGATCGAACTGGACAACGGCATCAGCGAGGCGCCATTGCTGCAAGATTGCACCGCGCGCTTCCAGTGCCGTACGGCGTTCCAGTACGAAGGCGGCGACCATGTGATTTTCGTCGGCGAGGTACTCGCCTTCGATCACAGTGACCGCGCCCCGCTGGCGTTCCAGAGCGGCCAATATGCCCTGGCCACGCGCAAGCCCCGCAGCGAGCTACGCCTGGCGACCACGCCGCCACCGCCCGAGTGCAGCTACACCGAGGATTTGCTCGGCTACTTGCTGGGACGCGGGCATTACCAGACACTCAATGCCCTGCGGCAACTGCTGAACAGTCAGCAGCTGGACGAACAATCGTTCTTCGTACTGTCGATCTTGTGTATTCGCGACGATATGACGCTGGAGGAAATCAACACCTTCGTGACCTACACCGGCCGCGAAGTGACCCTGGCCAGCATGCGGTTTCTCGAGCGCCAGCGCCTGGTGGCCTTCGAGGGTCCGGCGCAATCGCCACGTTTTGTCCTCACGGCCCAAGGCCGAGAAGTGTCCCTGCATCAGTTGGCACTGGCCAAGGCCGTGGAAGAGGATCTGTCGGCCAAGCTCGGCGCCGCCGATGCGCAAGCCTTGAAAGTCTTGCTCAAGCGCCTGATCGTCGTGAGCGACCCGGGCTTGCCTGATCTGTGGGCACCGCGATGACCGCTCGCGAGGGGACGCTGCCTGCGACCACGGTCGGTTGGGGTAGCCATGGCCTGCTGTTACTGCTGGCCTTGGTGTTCGCCGACAACTTCGTCGGGCGACAGATACTCGCGGTCATGGTCGAACCGATCAAAGCCGAATTCGGCGTCGGCGATACCGCCATCGGCCTGATCTCGGGCCTGGCGTTCGCGGCGGTCTATGCACTCATGGGCCTGCCGGCCGGGCGGCTGGTGGATCGCATGCCGCGTATCCGCCTGCTGGCCATGTCTTGCCTGCTCTGGGCCGTGGCAACCATGGCGTGCGGGTGGGCGGGCAGTTTCCTCGCGCTGGGCATTGCGCGAATGCTGGTTGCCGTCAGCGAATCGCCGACCACGTCGGCCTCGCTGTCGCTGATCGCCGACCTGTATCCGACGCACCGACGCTCATTCGCCATCAGCTGTTTTACCGCCGCACCCACATTTTCCTCGATCATCGGCTTGAGCATCGGCGCCTGGGTGGTCGAGCACTATGGCTGGCGCAGTGCGTTCATTGCGTTGGGGATGCCGGCCCTGGTGTTCTGTACGATCCTGGCCTTCGTCGTGCGCGAACCGCAGCGTGGCCGCTGGGACCTTACGCCACATACCCACACAGCGCCCGCACTGCTTGGCATGGGAGCCGAAGCCCGCAAGCTCTGGGCATTGCCGGCCTACCGCTGCCTGATCCTCGCTGGCGGCCTGACCACGCTCAGTTCCTATGCGATTGCGATGTGGAACACCAGTTTCCTGGTGCGCTCCCACGGCTTGTCACTGCAACACGCCGGCTTGCTGGCGGGCGTGATCTGCGGTACCTCGGCCGGATTCGGTGGCCTGCTCAGTGGTTGGTTGAGTGACCGCCTGTGCCGCCGCGATCCACACTGGCAGGTGTCCATTCCGGTAGTGGGCCATATTGCGGCGACCTGTGCGCTGGTCCCCTATCTGCTGTGGTCCGACTCCGTGCTGGTGCGCCTGGGTGATGTGCCGGTTCCAGGCGCCATGCTCTGGTGCGCGCTCTATGCCTTCTTTTCCGTGTGGTGGGTCGCGCCTTCCTACAACCTCGTCACGCAGCTGGTGCCCGCCGGGAGGCGCGGAACTGCAATGGCGCTGCAAACCATCGTCAGCACGCTGCTGGGGATCGGCGTCGGGCCATTGTTGACCGGTTTGTGCAGCGACCTGTTGTTACCGCTGTTCGGCCACGAGTCGTTGCGGTATGCGCTGCTGCTGGTGAATCTGCCGGTGATTTGCGCGGTGTTGCTGTTGATGCGCACGGCGCACCATGCTGGCAAAACTGGCTATCGCCACGGGGGATAGGTTTGCTCAAGGCCACGCTTTAATTGTTCAGTCGACGGAGCTCCAATGCCTACCAACAGCGCAACAGCCAATCCCGTACACAGCGCCCGCGATCGACTGCTCGACGCGGCACTCGAACTCTTCGCCACACATGGCTACCAGGCCATCGGCTTGCGGGACTTGGCGAGTTACCTGGGGCTGCAAGCCGGCTCCCTCTACCATCACATTGAAAACAAACAGGCCCTGTTGTTCGAGCTGATCGAGTCGGCGTTGTCGGACTTGCTGCTGGATACGCTGCGTCGAATGAAAGGCGCACGAAGCCCTCGCGGGCGTCTTCAGTCGTTCATTCAAGCCTTCGTCGCCTTCAACTTCAACGAAAAATACAAACTGACCCTGATCAGCCGCGAGTTCACGAATCTGACTGAAGAACAGAAGCAACAGATTATCCAGCTGAGAAACGAATACGCCGCTGTTCTAAACGCCATCATCACTGACTCGTACGGCGATAAAGGCGCAGCCGCTCGCGACCTCTGCCCCACCACCAGTGCAGTCATTGCCATGCTGTTCGGCCAGTCACAGTGGTACACCCTCGAGACAACCGAAGCACAATTGACGAAAACACTCACCGACGTTGTCACATGCATTATCGCGAACAGGCAGAGCACCGCCGCAAGTGCAACGCGGCCAATTTCCCGGAGCGCTGTCAATTTTCCCCACCCTCCCCGTGATTCGCTTTATCCTTGATGCAAATCCGATGAAAAGCCATGAATCCTGCATACGGCTGCTGACTGTTCCCCATGCGCAAACTTTTGTACCTGACTGTCTCCATGGCGTTGATCGCCGCTCTAACGACCTACGCCATGTGGGCCGCGGATCGCCCGACGGGCCTCTACCTCTCTGACCTGCGAATCGATGTCGCCGTCGACCAGGGCACGCCCGCTGACCGTGGCAATTTGCTGGGCATCCAGCCCGAGCTGTTTCCCACCGACTATCAAAGCCCCGAACGCCTGCACCGCAAACTCGCCGCCTACTTGCAGACGGCCCGGGATCAGGGGCTGCTGAATGAAAAAACCATCGTCGTATTGCCGGAGCATGTGGGCACCTGGTTGATGGTCAGCGGCGAAAAAGACGAGTTGTACCAGGCCACTACTTTCAAGGAGGCCATGAACTGGCTGGCCGTGAGCAATCCTTTGAAGTTCGTCCGCGCGCTGATTGGCGCCGAGGGCGACAGCCGCATCGAGGACGCGCACCTGCGCATGAAAGCCAAAGGCATGGCCAAGGATTACCAGGCGCTGTTTGGCGGGCTGGCTAAAGAATTTCACGTCACCCTGGTGGCAGGCTCCATCGTGCTGCCCGAGCCCAGTGTCATCGACGGTACGCTGAAAATCGGCCGTGGTGCGTTGTTCAACAGCAGCGTGGTGTTTGGCCGCGATGGCCTGCCAATCGGGCAACCCCAGCGCCAGATGCATCCGGTTTTCGAGCAGCAGGACGCGATCAAGGCCAACGGCGAACATACGCTCAATGTCGTCGACACCCCCGCCGGGCGCCTGGGCGTGCTGATCGGCAGCGACAGCTGGTACCCCGACAACTACCGCAAGCTCGACACGCAGCAGGCACAGCTGGTCGCCGTCCCGGCGTTTGTTGTTGGCCGCGGTAGCTGGGACCAGCCGTGGCGTGGCTACAAGGACTCATCGACACCCGGCTCCGACAGCCTCAAGGCCGGGGAGATCAGTGAAGGCCAGGCCTGGCAGCGCCTGAACCTGAGTACTCAGGCACCCGCCAGCCGGGCCATCGCCGGCGTGAGCGTATTCCTGCGCGGACAGTTCTGGGATCAGGGCAGCGCCGGGCAGAGTTTTCTCAGCAGCAACGGCCAGCATTTCGTCGATGGCAAGGCCCGTGGCGCGCGCTTGTTGAACCTTTGGCTGTAGGCCATGAAACCCACCCCGATGCGCCTGGGAGATCTGTCGGTGGGCTTTGTTCACAGCCTGGCCGACGCCGTGAACAGCCACGGCACAGATCCGCAGCCACTGCTCGAGCAATATGGCCTTGATGCGGCCCGACTGAGTGAAGCCGGTGCCCGTCTCTCGATCCCGCGCTACATGCGCCTGGGCCACGCGGCCATCCAGTTGACCGGCAACCCGGCACTCGGCTTGCAAATGGCCCAGCTCAGCCGCCTGAGCCAGGCCGGCCTTGCCGGCGTCACTGCCGCCCAGGCACCGACGGTGCGCGAGGCGGCGCGCTGCCTGATTCGATTCGAAGCCTTGTATGGCTCCAACTACCGCGGTCAATCAAGCTTCCACGAAGACGCTCAGGGTGCCTGGCTGCGCTTCTATTCCATCAGCCCCTACAACAGCTACAACCGCTTCGTGGTGGATTCGATCCTCGGCGGCTGGTTGCAGCAATTATCCAGCGTCAGCCCTGCCCGGCTGCGTGCCGAACGTATCGACATCGAGTTCGAGGAGCCCGACTACCGCGCGGCCTATGACGTGCTGGGCGACTGCCCGATCCAGTTTGGCGCCGAGCACAATCAATTGCGCCTGAGCCTGGCCAGCCTTGCCCAGCGTAATCCCGAGCATTGCCCCAGCACCTGGCGACACCTGCTGCAACTGTGCGAGCGGGAACTGGAGCAATTGACCCGCACCCGCAGCCTGCGTGAACGCATCACACAGCTGCTGGGGCCATTGCTCAATGGCGGCCGGGAGCCCGACCTGGAAGAAGTGGCAACACGCCTGAAACTGCCGGTATGGACCTTGCGCCGCAAACTCGCTGAAGAAGGCACGCAATTTCGCGCGATTCTTAACGACACCCGTCGCGACCTGGCCATGACCTATATCCGCGACACTGAATTGGCGTTCGGAGAAATCGCCTACCTGTTGGGCTTTGCCTCAGCCGAAGCCTTTCAACGCGCCTTCAAGCGCTGGACCGCCCAGACACCCGGCGAGTTTCGCCGCAGTCGCAGGGAAACAGTCGCAGGCAGCAAGCTTCAAAGTTCGGTTGCGTCTTCGGAAGGCTCAGGTGGGTCCAACTCAAACGCCTGATACTCGAGCAGTTCTTCTTGATAGTCGTCCATTTTCGTATCCCCCACAGCTCATAAAAAAACGTCTGAATAAATGACCAGCGCCTTGAGCCTAAAGTGCCCGCGTGAAAGAAAAATGACGCGGACACGACACTTCGTCGCCTACAGATAAAACGTAGCAGGCGGTTGGGAATTTATCACAGGTTTTTTTTGCGGCAGGCCGCAGGACGACGACCTGTTTGACGCGGATCAATCTTTGTTACGGCGAGGGGGCCCGGAGCATGAGCTGGCCTGGCCCCATCGCGCCCATCACTGGCCGGTGATGGGCATGGCCTGGATCGGTTCCGAAGGTGGCGCCATGTTGCTCGGATTGGCCGGTGGCGTGATCACTTCTTCGGTGGCTGGCGCTGGCTCGGCAGTGGAGCTCGAAGTAATGGGTGCAGCCTCAGGCGGCGGCGCAACCGGCTCGGAAGCGGCAGGGGCCACTTCGGCGTCCTTGGCTGCCTCTGGCGCGGGCTGTGCCGCAGCTTCCGGGGCCAATGGCGCCGGTGCAGCCTTGGGCTCGGGCACGCCCAGATCGGTTTTCGGCTTCTCGGGGATGTGCGCCGCTGCCTTCACTTCCTTTGGCAGGAACAGCTCGACCAGGGCGAAGAATCGCTCGTAGAACTTGGCTGAGGTGACAGTTTCGCTGGCGACCTTGACCATCGAGTCGTCGGAGGAGCCGATCGGCATCGACACCGAGCCAAGCACGCCAACACCGAGGCTTGCCGAGTTGTTGGTTTTCTTCAGCGCATACTTGTCCTGAAGGGCATTGGCGAACACGGTGGCATGGTGCGCCGAAGTGCCGTCTTCAGCGCAAACCACACTGAAACTGATCTCCATGTGGTTTTCACCGGTCTGCTGGAAGCTCTTGTGCCCACTGACCAGCTTGGGATCACTGCTGGTGATGATATAGCCCTGGCTCAGCAAGGCCCGACGAGCGGCTTCACAGGAGACCGAGTCGGTCACTGGATAGTTACGGGAAAACGTTCCGGAATCATCGAAGTTCTCATGCTCGTAGATGGCGGCTTTCTTCGACGAACAACCGGCAGCAGCAGCCAGCACCAAGGCCAGCCCGACAACCCGCATGGGAATTGATTTAAACATTGAACATCCTGAGAGAAACGGTTCGGGGCGTATTGTGCAACAGATCGATGCTTAGCGGCGCACCGATTGTGTCTTAAAACGGTTACAGCACTGTTGACCCGATGGTCGGGAGAAAATTGCCTGAATGGCGCAATGCAGCCGAAAAAAAACCCCGGCCTTGCGGCCGGGGTCTTCGTTTCATGCAAAAAGCGCGTGGGCAGATCAGAAACGCTTGATCTCGGCCTGGCTTTCCAGCTGCTTGCGGTAAGCCGCAAAGTCTTGCTGGCCAACGCGCGAAGCGAGGAAGCGACGGTATTGAGCCTTCTCTTCTTCAGTTGGCGTTGCGGCCTCGTTCACGCCGTTCAGACGCACGATCATCAGGCTGCCATCGGGCAACGTGACACTGCTGAAGGTCGGCTTGTCCTTGGCGGCAGGCTTTGGCATGCGGAACAACGCTTGCAGCACAGTCGGGTCCAGCCCTTCCTGAGTGCGAGTCGCGGCTTCGGTTACCTTCCAGTTCTGACCGTCGATCGGGCTGTTCAATGGCGTCTTGCCATCACGCAAGCTGGCAATCAGCTCGTCAGCCTTGGTCTTGGCAGCAGCGCTGGCGTGCTCCCTGGCCAATTGCTCACGGATCGGACCCTCGACCTTTTCCAATGGCAGTTGCGCAGGCTTCAGATGCTCCTTGGCGCGCAACACGATCACGGTTTCGGGGTCGAGCTCGATAGCGGTGCTGTTGGCACCCTCATCCAGTACTTCCGGGCTGAAGGCTGCGGTGACCACGGCACGGTTGGCCGTAATGCCTTCGCCACCCTCGCGGCCGAACGGCTTGGAGGTGTGAACGGTAAGCTTCAAGTCCTGCGCAGGCTGGACCAGGTCGGACGCTTCGAACGAGGCGTCTTCCAGTTGCTTGGTCGCTTCAACGAAACGCTGCTCGACCTGCTGGGCCTTCAATTCGCGGGTCAGCTTGTCTTTCAGGCTGGCGAACGTCGGCACTTCAGGCGCTTCCACGCCCAACAGCTTGATCAGGTGGAAACCGAAGTCGGTGCGAACCGGCGCGGAAACCTGATCCTTGGCCAACGAGTACAAGGCCTTCTCGAATGCCGGGTCGTACACGCCAGGACCTGCGAAGCCCAGGTCGCCGCCATTGTTGGCAGAACCCGGGTCCTGGGAGAACTCCTTGGCCAGGGCCTCGAATTGCTCGCCCTTGTTCAGGCGGGCCTGGATCTCGTCGATTTTGGCCTTGGCTTGCGCTTCGGTCGTCTTGTCGTTCACTTCGATCAGAATGTGCGCAGCCCGGCGTTGTTCGGACAGGTTCGCAGTTTCTTTCTGATACGCCGCCTGCAGGTCTTCGTCCTTGACGCTGACCTGATCAAAGAAGGAAGCCTTCTTCAACTCCAGGTAATCGATGACCACTTGGTCCGGCGTCATGAATTCCTTGGCATGCTCGTCGTAGTAGGCCTTGACCTCTTCGTCGGTCAGCTTCACGGCTGTCGGGTCGACCTTGATGCTCAGGGAGGCGAAATCGCGGGTCTGTTTTTCCAGACGGGCGAAGGCCATGACCTGGGCGTCGGTGACGAAACCGCTACCCGCCACACCGGCGCGCAGTTGTCCGATCAGCATTTCCTGAGCCAGCATCTGGCGGAATTGCATGCGGCTGTAGCCCAGTTGGCGAATCACCTGGTCGAAACGCTCAGGGCTGAACTTGCCATCCACCTGGAATTCAGGCGTTTGCAGGATGACCTGGTCCAGCGCCGCCTCGGAGAAAGCGAATTTGGAATTTTCTGCGCCTTGCAACAGCAGCTTGCGGTCAATCAGGCCTTTGAGGGCCGATTCGCGCAGCATTTTTTCGTCCAGCAAGGAGGCGTCGAAATCCTTGCCCAGCTGTTGCATGAGTTGACGGCGTTGCATATCGACCGCCTGGCTCAGCTCGTTTTGGCTGATTTCGTCACCATTGACCTTCGCCGCCTCGTTTTTGTGCGTCGTAGCCTGGAAAATGGCGTCGAAACCGGTCAAAGCCATCAGTGCAACGATGACCCCGATAATGGTCTTGGCAATCCAGCCTTGTGAATTGTCCCTGATATTTTGCAGCATGCGTCCCCCATAAACGGTTGAACTTCAAATTAGGCAACCGTGGAGCGTGGGTAGAATCCGGATAGAAGAAAGGCGCATCCGAGGATGCGCCTTCTCGTAACTGGCGGAGCGGACCGATGACTCGACCTTGCGAGCCTCGGTGTCTCGAACCGGCAACCTGCCGACTGGACTACCGCTCCGCTGCCAGGTCAGGCATGACCCCGACCCGGATAGGCAAAAACCTGATTGGAACTTAGTTGACAGCTTCTTTCAGTGCTTTACCAGCTTTGAAGCCTGGTTTTTTGGCAGCTGCGATTTCCAGTGTCTTACCGGTCTGTGGGTTACGACCGATGCGAGCTGGACGATCAGTTACGGAGAAAGTACCGAAACCAACCAGAACCACGGAGTCGCCGGCCTTGAGAGCGCCAGTGACGGATTCGATTACAGCGTCCAGCGCACGGCCAGCAGCAGCTTTCGGGATATCAGCGGATGCAGCGATAGCATCAATCAGTTCCGACTTGTTCACTCTAAGTCCCCTTATATCTATTTGAGTATGATTCTAAGTTTTTTGGTGAAAGCAAAAACGAGTGCTGAATGGCCTACAGACACTTAAGAGCCGCTTTATAACAAGGGCTCTAAAAAGCTGTCAAGGAAGCCCCCCAGGCAAATACGTACTAATGCGTGCTAATTCTTTCCTTAGAATCCGACTCGCGTTTTTCATCCTTCGCGACTATCTCCGGAGCCACATCCGGCAAGGGCTCCGGGGCGTATTGCAGCGCAATTTGCAGGACCTCGTCAATCCATTTAACTGGTTTAATCTGAAGATCTTGCTTGATATTGTCCGGAATTTCCTTCAAATCGCGAACATTCTCTTCAGGAATGATCACGGTCTTGATTCCGCCTCGATGCGCCGCCAGCAGTTTTTCCTTCAAGCCGCCGATCGCCAATACCTGGCCACGCAGGGTAATTTCACCCGTCATGGCAACATCAGCGCGTACTGGAATGCCGGTCAGTGCCGACACCAACGCCGTGCACATGCCTACGCCCGCGCTCGGGCCGTCTTTGGGGGTCGCCCCTTCCGGCATGTGGATGTGCGTGTCGCGCTTCTCGTGGAAGTCCAGGGGGATCCCCAGGCTCTTGGCACGGCTGCGAACAACGGTCAGGGCTGCGGTGATCGATTCGACCATCACGTCACCCAGGGAACCGGTCTTGATCAGTTGGCCTTTGCCCGGAACGACAGCCGCTTCGATAGTCAGCAATTCGCCGCCCACCTGAGTCCACGCCAGGCCAGTGACCTGACCGATCTGGTCCTGCTGTTCAGCCAGGCCGTAGCGGAATTTGCGCACGCCCAGGAAGTGCTCGAGCATGTCCGCCGTCACTTTCACCGAGAAGCGTTTTTCCAGCGCATGCTCTTTCACAGCCTTGCGGCAGACCTTGGCAATCTGGCGCTCCAGGCCCCGCACACCGGCTTCGCGGGTGTAGTAGCGGATGATGTCGCGGATCGCTTCAGCGTCGAATTCCAGCTCGCCTTTCTTCAGGCCGTTGGCCGTGATCTGTTTCGGCGAGAGGTATTTGACGGCGATGTTGATCTTCTCGTCTTCCGTGTAACCGGGCAGGCGAATGACCTCCATCCGGTCCAGCAGGGCGGGTGGAATGTTCATGGAGTTGGAGGTGCACAGGAACATCACATCGGACAGGTCGTAGTCGACTTCCAGATAGTGATCGTTGAAATTGTGGTTCTGCTCCGGATCGAGCACTTCCAGCAATGCCGATGCCGGATCACCACGCATGTCGCTGCCCATCTTGTCGATTTCATCGAGCAGGAACAGCGGGTTGCGCACACCCACTTTTGTCATCTTTTGAATCAATCTTCCTGGCATCGAACCGATGTAAGTACGGCGATGGCCACGAATTTCCGCTTCATCGCGCACGCCGCCTAGGGCCATCCGCACGAATTTACGGTTGGTGGCGTGTGCAATCGACTCTGCCAGGGACGTTTTACCCACCCCTGGAGGACCGACCAGGCACAATACCGGACCCCGGATCTTCTTCACGCGCTTTTGCACGGCGAGGTATTCGAGAATGCGTTCCTTGACCTCTTCGAGGCCGTAGTGATCGGCGTCGAGAATGTCTTCTGCGCGCGCCAGATCAAGGCGTACCTTGCTCTGTGCCTTCCACGGCACCTGGACCAGCCAGTCGATGTAGGAACGCACCACGGTCGCCTCAGCGGACATCGGCGACATCTGCTTTAGCTTGTTCAGTTCGGCCGTCGCCTTGGCGAGGGCGTCTTTTGGCAGGCCGGCGGCATCGATGCGCTTTTTCAGCTCTTCGACTTCGTTGTGCCCTTCGTCGCTGTCACCAAGCTCTTTCTGAATGGCCTTCATCTGCTCATTCAGGTAGTACTCGCGCTGACTGCGCTCCATTTGTTTTTTGACACGACCGCGAATGCGTTTTTCGACCTGCAGCAGGTCGATCTCGGCATCCAGCAAAGCCAGCACGTGCTCTACACGGGCCGACAAATCGATGATTTCGAGAATTTCCTGCTTCTGCTCGATTTTCAGCGCCATGTGCGCGGCCATGGTGTCCACCAGGCGACCTGGCTCATCGATGCTGTTGAGCGACGACAGGACCTCGGCAGGGACTTTCTTGCCCAGCTGCACATACTGTTCGAACTGCGACAGCAGGCTGCGGACAAACACTTCCGACTCGCGCTCTGGCGCATCGACCTCGTCGATCAACGAAACTTCGGCGCGACAGTGGCCATCCACTTCGCTAAAGCGCTCCACGGCGCCGCGCTGCTCGCCTTCGACCAGAACCTTGACCGTGCCGTCAGGCAGCTTGAGCAGCTGCAGAACGGTCGCAATCGTACCCACGCGATAAAGTGCGTCTTCACCCGGATCGTCGTCGGCAGGGTTTCTCTGGGCCAGCAGAAGGATCTGCTTGTCGCCCGTCATCGCTGCCTCGAGGGCTTCGATGGATTTCTCGCGCCCCACGAACAGCGGGATAACCATGTGCGGATAAACCACGACATCACGCAATGGCAGGAGAGGCAATTCGATGGTTGTCTTCATGATTTCGCCTCTACGGCGGCCATAAGGCCGGAAACAGATGGAAGTAAGCTTGAAACCAAGATGGGGTCTGCCTTCAAAAAAAACAAGCACAAAGACAGTGTTAAAAAGTACTAAAAGCAAAGGGGCCCGAAGGCCCCTTCTTTGTACCGACTGCGCAACGCTTAGGCGTCTGGCGCGGCCTTGGCAGCAGGCTCACTGTTTTCATAGATATACAGTGGCTTGGACTTGCCTTCTATGACGCTTTCATCGATCACCACTTTACTCACCTCGGACTGCGAGGGGATTTCGTACATGGTATCGAGCAACACACCTTCGAGGATCGAACGCAATCCACGGGCACCGGTCTTGCGTTCCAGCGCGCGTTTTGCGACCGATTTCAGTGCGTCGGCCCGGAATTCCAGGTCCACGCCTTCCATCTCGAACAGCTTGGCGTATTGCTTGGTCAGCGCATTTTTCGGCTCGGTGAGGATCTGCATCAACGCAGCCTCATCAAGCTCGTCCAGCGTCGCCAAAACCGGCAGACGACCGACGAATTCCGGGATCAGACCGAACTTGACCAGATCGTCAGGCTCGACTTCACGCAGGGACTCACCGACTTTCTTGCCTTCTTCCTTGCTGCGAACTTCCGCGCCAAAACCGATGCCGCCCTTGGTGGAACGGTTTTGGATGACCTTTTCCAGACCGGAGAATGCGCCACCGCAGATGAACAGGATGTTACGGGTGTCGACCTGAAGGAATTCCTGCTGCGGATGCTTGCGACCACCCTGAGGCGGAACGGAAGCGACCGTGCCTTCGATCAACTTGAGCAGGGCCTGCTGCACGCCTTCGCCGGAAACGTCCCGGGTGATCGACGGGTTGTCAGACTTGCGCGAAATCTTGTCGATTTCATCGATGTAGACAATGCCCATCTGGGCCTTTTCCACGTCGTAATCGCACTTCTGTAGCAGCTTCTGAATGATGTTCTCGACATCTTCACCGACATAACCCGCCTCGGTGAGGGTGGTTGCGTCGGCGATGGTGAACGGAACGTTCAGCAAGCGGGCCAGTGTTTCGGCAAGCAGGGTCTTACCCGAGCCTGTCGGGCCGATCAGCAGGATGTTGCTCTTGCCGAGTTCGACGTCGTCGCTCTTTTTGTCACGCTGGTTCAGGCGTTTGTAGTGGTTGTACACCGCTACGGCCAGAACCTTTTTCGCACGCTCCTGACCAATCACGTATTGATCAAGGATGCCGCTGATTTCTTTAGGCGAAGGCAATTTATGCGCGCTGCTTTCGGCCTGGGCTTCCTGCACCTCCTCACGGATGATGTCATTGCACAGGTCGACGCACTCGTCGCAGATAAAGACCGAGGGGCCGGCAATCAATTTGCGCACTTCATGCTGGCTTTTGCCACAGAAGGAGCAATAGAGCAGCTTGCCGTTGTCCTCGCCGTTGCGGGTGTCAGTCATTCGTTCGATCCAAATCCGATAGGCTTGCAACACAAGATGAAGGCTATTGCGGGCTTTTTCAAGCCCGCCGGTGATCGGACTTGCCGACCAGCCTTATTTTGAGCTGCTTATTTACGCGGGGCGCTGGTTGATCACTTCATCGATCAACCCGTACTCACGCGCGGCTTCTGCACTCATGAAGTTATCGCGGTTGGTATCGCGCTCGATTTCTTCAAGGGTGCGCCCGCTGTGCTTGGCCATCAGCGTGTTGAGACGCTCACGAATGAAAAGAATTTCCTTGGCGTGGATTTCGATGTCCGACGCCTGGCCCTGGAAACCGCCCAGAGGCTGGTGAATCATCACACGCGAGTTCGGCAGGCAGTAACGCTTGCCTTTGGCACCGGCCGTCAGCAGGAACGCACCCATGCTGCACGCTTGGCCGATACAGGTGGTCGACACGTTAGGCTTGATGAACTGCATGGTGTCGTAGATCGACATGCCCGCCGTCACCGAACCACCCGGGGAGTTGATATAGAGATGGATGTCCTTGTCCGGGTTTTCCGCTTCAAGGAACAGCAGTTGCGCACAGATCAGGTTGGCCATGTAGTCCTCTACGGGGCCCACCAGAAAGATCACTCGCTCCTTGAGGAGGCGCGAGTAGATGTCGTAGGCGCGCTCGCCACGAGCGGACTGCTCGACAACCATCGGGACCAGGCCGCCTGCGGCCTGGATATCAGAGTTCTGCTGAATATACGAATTACGGAACATGCTCTGCAGTCACTCCCAAATAGTTATGTCTTGAATACGCATAAGCCAGCTCGAGAGCTGGCTTATGGTGTGTGCTTCTTAGCGCAAAAATGATCAGTCGGCTTGTGGAGCTTCTACCGGCTTGACCGCTTCTTCGTAAGAGACCGATTTGTCGGTCACGCTAGCTTTCTGCAGAACAGTATCCACAACTTGCTCTTCCAGCACAACCGAACGAACTTCGTTCAGTTGCTGGTCGTTCTTGTAGTACCAGGACACAACTTGCTCAGGCTCCTGATAAGCCGAAGCCATTTCCTGAATCATCTCGCGAACGCGGGCTTCGTCAGGCTTCAGGTCGAATTGCTTGACCACTTCAGCCACGATCAGGCCCAGGACAACACGGCGCTTGGCTTGCTCTTCGAACAGCTCGGCCGGCAGTTGGTCAGGCTTGATGTTGCCGCCGAACTGCTGAACAGCCTGCACGCGCAGACGGTCAACTTCGTTGGACAGCAGAGCCTTTGGCACTTCGATCGGGTTGGTGGCCAGCAGACCGTCCATAACCTGATTCTTGACCTTGGATTTGATCGCCTGACGCAGTTCGCGCTCCATGTTCTTGCGAACTTCGGCGCGGAAGCCTTCCAGACCGGTTTCCTTGATGCCGAACTGCGCGAAGAACTCTTCGTTCAGCTCAGGCAGTTTTGGCTCGGAAACGGTGTTGACGGTCACGGTGAACTCGGCGGTTTTGCCAGCCAGGTCCAGATTCTGATAGTCCTCTGGGAAAGTCAGGTTCAGGACGCGCACTTCACCGGCTTTAGCGCCAACCAGGCCGTCTTCGAAGCCTGGGATCATGCGGCCGGAACCCAGCACCAGCTGGGTGCCCTTGGCGGAACCGCCAGCGAATACTTCACCGTCGACCTTGCCTTCGAAATCGATGTTCAGCTGGTCTTCGTTCTGGGCAGCGCGATCGGCCACTTCGAAACGGGTGTTCTGCTTGCGCAGGATGTCCAGCATCTTGTCCAGATCGGCATCAGCCACGTCAGCGCTCAGGCGCTCTACGGTGATACCTTCGAAACCGGCAACGGTGAACTCAGGGAACACTTCGAATACAGCGACGTATTCCAGGTCCTTGCCTGCTTCCAGGGATTTAGGCTCGATCGAAGGCGAACCAGCCGGGTTCAGCTTCTGCTCAACCACAGCTTCGTAGAAGGAAGACTGGATGACGTCGCCTACCGCTTCCTGGCGAGCTTCAGCGCCAAAACGACGCTTGATTTCGCTCATTGGCACTTTGCCTGGACGGAAGCCAGCAATCTTGGCCTTTTGGGCAGTCTGCTGCAGACGCTTGTTGACCTGAGTCTCGATGCGCTCAGCCGGCACGGTGATGCTCATGCGGCGCTCAAGAGCAGAAGTATTTTCAACAGAAACTTGCATGGATATTCCTCGTTGCACAGACGTTAGCCGGCCGTTTCCGACCCCAGAATCAAGGGCATGCATTCTAGTGGGTCAAACTCAAGAAGTCACCCTACTGAAAACGGGTAAAAACGCAGCAGGCAATTTATAGGTGCGAATGCACGAGTGCACCTCGCCCCGGTGGCAAATACAGCCATTCACGCCAAGGCTCTGCGCCAACCCTTCCTTATATGGAGGAGGTTGCCAAGCATCTCCCTGACAGCCGATCTTGCGAACAAGGCCGGCGGGCAGCACGGCATCATCGGGAAACATAAAAACGACGAAACGCCCTGCCCTTGCGACCCGGAACCGGCGGTCGCTGAAACCGCTGAAACAAAAAAGGCGCCAGACTATTAATCTGGCGCCTTTTCGAAATATGGGGTGGACGATGGGGATCGAACCCACGACAACGGGAGTCACAATCCCGTGCTCTACCAACTGAGCTACGCCCACCATATTGCGTGCCAAAGAAGCCAAATCACTTCTTTGTTGAACCTCGACCAAGCCAGGCGGCATGGACGAAGTCTTGTTTGGTGCGGATGAAGAGACTCGAACTCTTACGCCTCGCGGCGCTGGAACCTAAATCCAGTGTGTCTACCAATTCCACCACATCCGCGAGATGAAGCCTTTAAAGCAAAGGCGCCAGACTGTTAATCTGGCGCCCTTCGAAATATGGGGTGGACGATGGGGATCGAACCCACGACAACGGGAGTCACAATCCCGTGCTCTACCAACTGAGCTACGCCCACCATATCGCGTTACTTGTGCCAAAGCTGCCTAATGGCGCACCCGGCAGGACTCGAACCTGCGACCATCCGCTTAGAAGGCGGATGCTCTATCCAGCTGAGCTACGGGCGCCTTGTTAATCTGTACTCTTGGAGGACTACAAACTAAGTGCTTTTCAGTCTTGCAGAACCGTAATCCCGCTCAACCTTCTCAACCAGTGCTAGGCTGTGCCCGACAAGTGCGACGAATAGTATAGAGCCCCCTGCAGGTCGTCAAATCCTTTTTGAAAAAAATTCATTTAATTAAAGGGGTTAGCGGAATTTGCAGACCAAGCGCCTTTGCCCTCACCGCATGACATGCGAGAATACGCTCTCTTTTTTTCCCCTCTCGATGGTTAATCACGCGCAATGACTGCACAACTTATCGACGGCAAATCGATCGCCGCCAGCCTGCGCCAGCAGATCGCCCAACGCGTCAACGAGCGTCGCCAGCAAGGCCTGCGCACGCCCGGCCTCGCGGTGATCCTGGTCGGCAGCGATCCTGCCTCTCAGGTTTATGTCTCGCACAAGCGTAAAGACTGTGAAGAGGTCGGCTTCCTGTCCCAGGCCTATGACCTGCCTTCCGACACCACTCAGCAAGCGCTGGCCGACCTGATCGATCGCCTCAATGACGATCCGGCGATTGATGGCGTCCTGCTTCAACTTCCTCTCCCCGAACACCTGGACGCCTCCAAATTGCTGGAGCGCATTCGTCCGGATAAAGACGTCGATGGCTTCCATCCTTATAACGTCGGTCGCCTTGCCCAACGGATCCCGTTGCTGCGCCCATGCACGCCAAAAGGCATCATGACCTTGCTGGAAAGCACCGGTGCCAATCTGTACGGGATGAACGCGGTAGTGGTCGGCGCTTCCAATATCGTCGGACGCCCGATGGCGATGGAATTGCTGCTGGCCGGTTGCACCGTGACAGTGACCCACCGCTTCACCAATGACCTGGCCGATCATGTCGGCCGCGCCGACCTGGTGGTCGTCGCCGCTGGCAAGCCAGGCCTGGTAAAAGGTGAGTGGATCAAGGAAGGCGCGATCGTGATCGACGTCGGCATCAACCGCCAGGAAGACGGCAAGCTGGTGGGTGACGTGATCTATGAAACCGCCCTGCCCCGCGCCGGGTGGATCACTCCCGTGCCAGGTGGCGTCGGCCCAATGACTCGCGCCTGCCTTCTGGAAAACACGCTGTACGCCGCAGAAACCCTGCACAGCTGAGGCTTAAGGCAAAAGGTCACCCGCGACACAAGGAACCCCGCCCATGGCGGGGTTCTTTTTGCCCGCGAAACCGGATCGACCATCCGCCGGAAAGTGACTTTTTTTTCATGTTTACAGGGTCTTTCACCCCGTCCTCGAACAACCATCGACAGTTATTCAGCCATACTCCAGAATGTCGCGCTTTTTAAGAAATAGCCCGTTACAAAACGGCTTATCAACACATCATTGAGTCTGCCAGCGTGAAAATCCGTCTTTCCATCCTGAGCCTATTTTTTGCAGTTACAGGGACTTTCATCACGCCAATCGCCACCGCGGGCGACACTACCACCGCAGCGCCTCGAGACACCGCACAACTCAAACTCGCTTCCGGCAGCTCCTTGTTGCTGGACATGCAGACCAACAAAATCATCTATGCCAGCAATCCGGACGTGGTGGTACCGATTGCTTCCGTCAGTAAACTGATGACGGGGCTGGTCGTGGTTGAATCGCGGCAGAACATGGACGAATTCATTGACGTCAACATCAGCGACACACCGGAAATGAAAGGCGTGTTTTCCCGGGTCAAGCTGCGCAGCGAACTGCCACGCCGGGAAATGCTGCTGATTGCCCTGATGTCCTCGGAAAACCGCGCCGCCGCGACCCTGGCGCATCACTATCCGGGCGGATATGCCGCGTTCATTGCCGCGATGAATGCCAAGGCCCGGGCCCTGGGCATGACCAACACCCATTTCGTGGAGCCGACCGGCCTCTCCCCGCGCAACGTTTCGACCGCGCGCGACTTGAGTAAACTGTTGATCGCCGCGCACAAATACCCGCTGCTAACAGAGCTGAGCACCACCAAGGAAAAAACCGTCACCTTCCGCAAACCCATTTATAGCCTGGGTTTTCGCAACACCGACCATTTGGTGCGCAAGCCGGACTGGGATATCCAGCTGACCAAGACCGGTTTTACCAATGAAGCAGGTCACTGCCTGGTGCTGGTGACCCGGATGAGCAATCGTCCGGTTGCGCTGGTGCTCCTGGACGCCTACGGCAAGTACACACACTTTGCCGACGCCGCCCGCATCCGCAATTGGGTCGAAACCGGCAAGAGCGCCGCCGTGGCTTCTGCGGCCTTGCAGTACAAATCGGACAAGAACCTCAAGCAGCGCCAGAGTGGTGTTGTTGAGGCTTCGAAGTAAGCAGGCAGTGGGCGATTGATCACATATGATCGTTCCCTCGCAGAGCGTGGGAACGATCATATCTCCAGGCTTACAACCCGCCGAAATTGGACCACCTCCCCGCAATCAATCATTAGGCAGCGGCATCTGGTCATCATCAGGAATACCGTCACCCTTGCTGGGGTCGTGCCAGCCTTGTGGATGTTCGGTCGGCACCACCGTCGGCCGCGCCAGCGGATCGCGCAACGGACTGTTCGGGTCCATCACCGGATCCATGTCCTTCTCGGGCGTAGTCGGTACGGTTTCCGGACGTTCGTCGTTGAAGCTCGAATCGGTAGACATACGCACCTCCAATAGGATTAGGGTTTGAGATTACCCAATGGATCGTAGGGTTTGGCCGGAGCCTTTGAGTTGTCACCCGGCTTCACATCCCTCGGGGCCTTGGCTGGCCCGATTGGGTCGACCGCCGGATCGGCAAGGTCCGGGGAGTCGGGATCGAACCCCAACTCATCGCCAGACGAATGCTCGGATGAGTGAGGGCCGTCGGGGGTATTGGAATGGGCCATGACACCTCCTGATAGCCCGGGAAAATCCGGGCCTTTAAGATAAGAGGTTGGCAACGGCCGCAGGTGCCCGGCGAGTGACGAACGGGCTTACTGCGCCACCAGCGCTTTTTTCGCCTTGGCGGCAGCCTGTTCCTGGCCCGCTTGGGCAAGATCGTTGGCCGCCTTGAGCCAGCGTTGCTGATCAACCTGAGCGGGCAGCTGGGTCGGATTCTGAATCAACACGGCCCATCCGCCGGCGTCCTTGAACGCCGATTCGAACGAACCAAAACCCATCATCAGCCGCTGTTCCATGCCTGCACGCAGCAAGACGGTCTGCTTCTGACGGTTGTATCCACTCAAAATCGCGTAGCGCGGTTCGGCCCAGAGCGCCGAGCCTTCAGTGAAGCGCACCATCACCGGGTAACCGGCCGCGACCTGGGTCAGCAAGGCGGGCAGATTGCTGTCGAGGGGATAAACCATCATCCCGTACTCGCGGGCGAGGTTCTGCATGCTCTGTTGCAATTGCGCCTCGCCACCCGGCAGATGCAAGGGTTTGTCGAGCAAGCCCGGGGTGATCACGATGCCCTGTTGCGACAGCATACTCGCCAGCACCTGTGGCCCGCTTTGATTCGCTACGCCCTTATAGAATCGCCCGCTGAGTTCGACGCGCTCCGGCAGACGCTGGATCTGCGGCGAAACGCTCCCGGCGCATCCCGCCAGACTGGCAACACAGCCCACAATCAGTGCTGCCGATAGCAATCGAGAAATTACTCGCACCATCATCACTCTCTCATTCAGATGCCAGGCAATCCAATTCCCGGCTTGGCCGTCGATAATAGGGCTCCTCACCACAGCGGTATAGCCTTAACCGGCAGTTGAGGGCATCCGATAGAGCAAACTGGTTGGTGGCCGCCGACCTTTGGTCAATAGCCTGAAACACGCCAGCGACTAGACTGTCACTTGCACAGCGCGTGTGCCCGCCGCAGGGCAAAGAGGAGGCCTCGATGAGCCTGGCAATGACAATCGTAATGTTGATTTCTGGCTGGCTGGCCGTAGCCGCAGCCATGTTATGGGGCGTTCTGCGCATTACCCGCCGGCACCATCACCCTGTCCAGCCGAAACCTCTGGAAAAAACCGACAAAGCCAGCGCATCACACGCCACTGTCCACTGAGCGAAAGCCTTGCTCAGCCAAAAAACCGGTTCAAAAAAAGGCCGCCTGGAGTCCAGGCGGCCTTTTCATTTCAGCGAGGGTCAAGCCTCAGCGGTAACCCGCTTCTGCCGAGCCCGGCGGGACATCATGTTCAGCACCTCGATCGCTGCCGAGAACGCCATCGCCGCATAAACGTAGCCCTTCGGTACGTGGGCGCCGAAACCTTCGGCGATCAGCGTCATGCCGATCATGATCAGGAAGCCCAGTGCCAGCATGACAACTGTCGGGTTGTCATTGATGAACTTGGCCAACGGATCAGCCGCCAGCAACATCACCAGCACCGACACCACCACGGCAATGATCATGATCGGCAAATGCTCGGTCATGCCGACAGCGGTAATGATGCTGTCGATGGAGAACACCATGTCCAGCATCAGGATCTGACCGATCGCCGCGGCAAAGCCCAGGGTCACGGTCGAGGTCGCCGACTTCGGATCTTCCGGCGCCGGGTCCATGCTGTGATGGATCTCGGTGGTGGCTTTCCACAACAGGAACAAGCCGCCAGCGATCAGGATCATGTCCTTCCAGGAGAATGCGTGGCCGAAGATCTCAATGACCGGCGCGGTCAGCTGGACGATGAATGCAATGGTACTCAGCAAGCCCAGTCGCAGGATCAACGCCATGCCGATACCGATGCGCCGCGCCTTCTGCCGATGCTGCTCGGGCAGTTTGTTGGTCAGGATCGAGATGAAGATCAGGTTATCGATGCCGAGCACGATTTCCATCACCACCAGGGTGGCCAGGGCGACCCAGGCAGTGGGGCTGGCGGCTAACTGTAAAAGGTATTCCATGGCTCAGTCCTGCTTCGCTGTAAGACGGTTTAGATTTCCTGGGAGGACGATGCGGATTTTTCCGCCTCTTTTTCCGACGACTCTTTTTTGCTGATCAACCCACCGGTGGCATCGCTGAGCGCTTGCTCGGCGGCCTTGTGGGTGTCGTCGATTGCCTGTTTCGCGCTTTCGGCAGCCTTGCCCATCAACTGCTGGGCGCTTTTTTCTGCCTGGTCGCAACCGGCCAGCACCAGCAAGGAGGTGATCAACAAGGCCGTAGCTTTGAGTTTCATGGTGTTTTTTCCTCGATATAACGAACGCAGCCGAAACGATGGCCCGTTGATAGCGAGGGATTCTAGGCAATTGAATACTTCAGTAAAATTCGTATTTTTAGCGGTTATACTTCGGTTCTAACGAACTAAATAAAAATCACCCTGTAGGAGCTGCCGCAGGCTGCGATCTTTTGATCTTGATCTTAAAAACAAGATCAAAAGATCGCAGCCTGCGGCAGCTCCTACAAAGGAACGCAGCGCATGCTCAACTATCGACAATTGCATTACTTCTGGGTGGTGGCCAAGACGGGCAGCATCGTGCGCGCTTGCGAGCAACTGAACCTGACGCCACAAACCATCAGTGGGCAGATCTCGCTGCTCGAACAAACCTATGGCATTGAATTGTTCCGCCGGGTGGGTCGGCAGCTTGAGTTGACGGAGGCAGGCCGGCAAACCTTGCCTTACGCCGAGCAAATGTTTCAGTTGGGGGGCGAACTGGAATTGATGCTGCGCGCGCAGCCCAACGAGCAGCAGATCCTGTTTCGCGTGGGCGTGGCCGACGTGGTGCCCAAATCCATCGTCTATCGACTGATCGCGCCAACCATGGAGTTGAGTGAGCCACTGCGCATCACCTGCCGCGAAGACAAGCTTGAACGGCTGTTAGCCGACCTGGCCATCCAGCGCCTGGACCTGGTGATCTCCGACAGCCCGATGCCCTCACACCTGGACATCAAGGGCTACAGCCAGAAACTCGGCGAATGCGGGATCAGTTTCTTCGCCACTGCCGAATTGGCGGCGCGCTATGGCCAGGACTTCCCCCGTAGCCTGCACGGCGCGCCCCTGCTGATTCCCGGGCCGGAAACCGTGGTGCGCAGCCGCTTGCAACGCTGGTTCGCCGAGCAGCAGATCCAGCCGCAGATCGTCGGCGAGTTCGACGACAGTGCCTTGATGCAGGCGTTCGGCCAATCCGGCAGCGGAATCTTCATCGGCCCGAGCGTGATCGCCGACGAAGTACAGCGCCAGTACGGCGTGCAAGTGATTGGCCAGACCGACGCGGTCAGCGAGTCGTTCTACGCCATTTCAGTGGAGCGCAAGGTCAAGCACCCTGGCATTGTCGCCATTACCGAAGGTGCCCGACGCGAGTTGTTTACCGAACTGTAAAGCCTCAGGCGCAGACTTCCCGGGGCTTGAACGTCATCAGGGCGATGGCCAGCAGGATTGAGGCGAGGATAAAAGCCGCCGCCGCGAAGCCAAGGCCTTGCAGCCCTACGCTGTCGATCACCCGCCCGCCGATCATCGCGCCCAGGCCAATACCCAGGTTGGCGCCAGCAATGTTCAGCGAGGCGGCGAACGCCGGCGCTTCAGGCGCGGCCTTCATCAGGCGCACGTGACTGACCAGGAACATCGCCGCCTGGGCCACGCCCCAAACGCCCATCGCCGCGGCCAGACCAAAGGGCGAATGAATGTTCGGCACCAATGCCACCAGGCCGGCAATCATGAACGCACAGAACATCATCGACGCCATCAGCGGGTGACGATCCACCGCACGACCGCCCAGCGAGTTGCCGATCAACCCGACCGCGCCGAAACCCATCAGGCACCAGCCAACCACGGTGCCGTTGAACCCGGCCAAGCGCTCAAGGATATCGGCCAGATAGGTATAGGCCGTGAACATGCCGCTGAACACAATCACCGACAGCAACACATGACCCAGCATCAGCGGGCTGCGCAGGATCTTCAATTGCGACAGCAAGCTCACCTGATGCTGGTGCAGGTTGGTTTTCGGCAAGTAGATAAACAGCAGCAGTGCCTTGGCAAAGGCGATGACCGCCAGAATGGCGAAAGCACTGCGCCAGCCGAACGCATCGGAAATCAACGTGCCCACGGGAATGCCGAACACCGTGGCACAGACAATGCCGAAGCCGATCTTGGCGATGGCGCGGCCGGCGTAATCGGGACCGACGATGTCCACCGCGGTCTCACTGGCCAGCGCCCAGAACACCGGCAACCCCAGCGCCGGAATCAACCGGGCAAGCGCCATGACCCAGATGTTCGGCGCCAGTGCGGCCAGGGTGTTGGCCAGGCCAAACATGATCAACACCGAGATAAACAGCTTGCGCCGCTCGAAGCGGGCGAAGTATGCCGTGAGGAACGGTCCGAATGCGGCGACAGTGAAGGCGAACAGGGTGACCAGCAAACCAGCTTGCGGGATGCTGACATCCAGGTCCCGGGCAATGGCCGGTAACAGGCCGACGATAACGAATTCCGTGGTCAGCACCGTGAAGCCGGCAGCAGACAACAGAAGAATGGGCAACAGCATGCAAAACTCCAGAAAACGACGACACCAGCGATAGCCCGAAGGCCCACTGGCAGACATGAAAATGAGGATGGCGAATATTAACAGAGTGATAACGCACGCGGTTGCACGAACCTGCAAATCGCGTCGCTTAGTCGAGCGGCAGTTCGTCACAGGCCTGAAGGATTCTTCCTACGCTGTGATAAAGTCCGCGCCCTGCAAAACGTACACCCAGCGTTCATCGACCTTTCATGACGTCGATGGCGCGACCCTCTTCGGTTTCCTGCCTGAAGCTGCTCTACAGCAGCGGTGAAACCTTGCACTTATAAAAATCCGAGATGCCGTTTTATGACTGCTTCAGCCCCTTCTATATTGCAACCCTTGAAACGCCTGAGCCTGGTCACGCAAATCGTGATCGGCCTGATCGCCGGTATCGCCCTGGCCTCGTTCGCGCCTGAAGCGGCGAAATCCACGGCGTTCATCGGCAAAGTCTTCGTCAGCGCGCTCAAAGCGGTCGCGCCGATTCTGGTGTTCGTATTGGTCATGGCATCGATCGCCAACCATAAGCACGGCCAGGAAACCCATATCCGGCCGATTCTGTTCTTGTATCTGCTGGGGACTTTCGCTGCCGCCGTGGTCGCGGTGGTTGCCAGCATGATGTTCCCGTCCAGCCTGGTGCTGTCGACCCATGACGTTGCAGTGACCGCGCCGGGCGGGATTGGTGAAGTGCTGCAAAGCTTGCTGCTGAGCGTGGTCGACAATCCGGTCAGCGCCTTGATGAACGCCAACTTCATCGGCATCCTGGCGTGGGCCATCGGCATGGGCATCGCCATTCGCCATGCGGGCGACACCACCCGTGAAGTGCTTGGGGACCTGTCCAATGGTGTGACCGTGATCGTGCGCCTGGTGATCTGCTTCGCGCCGCTGGGGATCTTCGGCCTGGTGGCCTCGACCCTGGCCACCTCCGGTTTCGGCGCCTTGATCGGCTATGCGCACCTGCTGGCCGTGTTGCTGGGCTGCATGCTGTTCGTGGCGCTGGTGATGAACCCGCTCATCGTGTTCTGGAAACTGCGCCGCAACCCGTATCCGCTGGTGCTGACCTGCCTGCGCGAAAGCGGCATAACCGCGTTCTTCACCCGCAGCTCGGCGGCGAACATTCCGGTCAACCTGGAACTGAGCAAGCGCCTGGGCTTGCACGAAGACACCTATTCGGTGTCGATCCCGCTCGGCGCCACCATCAACATGGCCGGCGCGGCGATCACCATCACCGTGCTGACCCTGGCGGCCGTGCACACCCTGGGCATCGCCGTGGACATCCCGACCGCCATCCTGCTGAGCGTTGTTGCGGCAATCTGCGCCTGTGGCGCCTCGGGCGTGGCCGGTGGTTCGTTGCTACTGATCCCGCTGGCGTGCAGTCTGTTTGGCATCCCGAGCGAAATTGCCATGCAGGTGGTGGCGGTCGGCTTCATCATTGGCGTGCTGCAGGACTCGGCCGAGACTGCGCTGAACTCGTCCACTGATGTGCTGTTCACCGCGGCTGCTTGCCTGGGCGAAGAACAGAAAGCCCAAAGATTGGCGTAACGCTGCAGATTCTGTGGGAGCGGGCTTGCTCGCGAAGGGGCCGTCAGCTTCAACATAAACGTTGCCTGACACACCGCCTTCGCGAGCAAGCCCGCTCCCCAGGTCCGGTGGTGAGCATGAAAAATGATCGCCCACGAAAAAGCCCGCCCAGGCGCAAACCTGGGCGGGCTTTTTTTGCAGCTGGACGGTTTAGAACGCGCCCATGTAGTCGCGCTTGCCCACTTCCACACCGTTATGACGCAGCAGCGCGTAGGCGGTGGTGACGTGGAAGAAGAACTGCGGCAGGCCGTAGGTCAGCAGGTAAGCCTGGCCGGAGAAACGCTTCTCTTTCGGCGTGCCTGGACGGGTCACGATCTCGATGCCTTCCTTGCCGTTGATCTGCTCGGGCGTGAACTCGCCGATGTAGGCCAGGACCTTGGCGATCAGTGCTTGCAGTTCGGCGAAGGTGGTTTCGCTGTCGTCGTACTTCGGCAGTTCGACTTCAGCCAGACGGGAAGTCACGCCTTTGGCGAAATCAACGGCGATCTGCACCTGACGCACCAGTGGGAACATGTCCGGGTACAGGCGCGCTTGCAGGAAAGCGTTCGGGTCGATGTTTTTCGCAGTGGCGTGGGCCTCGGCTTTTTTCAGCACGTCGCTCAGGGCGTTGAGCATTTGCTGGAAAACAGGAACGGAGGCGTCGTACAGGGAAATGGTCATGGCAGTCTCGTGTGATGACAGGAGGAAAACGTCGGCCGATTATAGCCGTGCGCGGTCCTCCCGAGATCGCTCTTTTTGTTACTTGCCCGCACGCGCCTCCCTGGGCATGCCCAAGGCGCGCTCGGCAATGATGTTGCGCTGGATCTCGTTGCTGCCGCCATAGAGGGTGTCGGCGCGGCTGAACAGGTACAGGGACTGCAGCCGAGTCAGTTGATAAGGCGCGGCCTCGAGCAGTTCCGCCTCGGCGCCCAGTACGTCCATCGCCAGCTTGCCGAGGCTGGCATGCCAGGTCGACCAGAACAGCTTGTAGATGGTCGCCTCCTTGCGCAGAGAACCGTCCTGGCTACCCGAGAGCATGCGCAGCGAGTTGTAGCGCATGATGCGCAACCCGCTCCAGGCCTCGGCCAGGCGTTGGCGCAGGATCGGATCGCGGGCAGCCCCGTTGCGCTTGGCGATGGCGATGATTTCGTTGAGTTCGTTCTGGAACTGCATCTGTTGGCCGAGGGTCGACACGCCACGCTCGAACCCCAGCAACGCCATGGCGATTTTCCAGCCGTCGCCCGGCGCGCCGATAATATTGGCGGCGTCGGTGCGGGCGTCATCGAAGAACACTTCGTTGAACTCCGAGGTGCCGGTCAGTTGCTCGATCGGTCGCACGGTGATTGAAGTCTGGGCCATCGGGACCAGCAAGAAAGACAAACCGCGATGGCCGACGCTGCCCGGTTCAGTGCGAGCAATCACAAAGCACCAATCCGATTCATGGGCCAGGGAGGTCCAGACTTTCTGCCCGTTGATCACCCAACTGCCGGTCGCTTCGTCCAGGGTTGCGCGGGTCTTGACGTTGGCCAGATCGGAGCCGGCTCCAGGCTCGGAATAGCCCTGGCACCAGAAGCTCGTGCCGTTGACGATCCCTGGCAGAAAACGCTGTTGCTGCTCGACCGTGCCGAACGCGGCGATAGTCGGCCCGGCCAGGCCTTCGCCGATATGCCCCATGCGCCCTGGGCCGCCAGCGCGAGCGTACTCTTCGTGAAAAATCACCTGGCGGGTGATCGACAGCCCACGCCCGCCATGCTCCGGCGCCCAGCCAACGCATGTCCAGCCGCCCTCGGCCAGTTTGCGCTCCCAGGCTTTGCGCTCCTGGGGAAACATGTGCTCATCGCCCGGGCCGCCGCGAAAGCGCAGGGACTCGAATTCACCGCAGAGGTTGACGCTCATCCAGTCGGCGACTTCCTGGCGAAAGCACTCGTCTTGCTCGCTGAAACTGATTTTCATGGTTGCTCTCCAAGAATTACCGCGGCGATCCGCTCGCGATGCCAGGCCGGCAGCCCGAGGAAGCTCTCGCTGGCGCGGGCGCGCTTGAAGTAGAGGTGTGGGTCATATTCCCAAGTGAAACCGACGCCGCCATGCAGCTGGATCGACTCGGACGCGCAGTGGAAAAAGGTTTCCGAGCACTGCGCCTTGGCCAGCGCTGCGGCCAGCGGCAGTTCGCCCGCCACGTCGGCATCGCCCCGGGGATCAAGGGCTTCCTGAGCGACGCACGCCGCGTAGTAGCAGGCCGAACGTGCGCATTCGACTTGCAGCATCATGTCGGCGGCACGGTGCTTGAGCGCCTGGAAACTGGCGATGGGGCGACCGAACTGCTGGCGTTCCTGCATGTAGGCCACACTGAGGTCGAGCACCTGCTGCGCGCCGCCGGTCTGTTCGGCAGCCAGGCCGATGCAGGCCAGTTGCAGGACCTGCTCCAGGTGCGTCCAGCCGTTGCCGAATGTACCCAGCAGGCAGTCGGCTTCGAGGTACAGGCCCTTGAGCTCGATGCGAGCCTGGCGCCGGGTCTGGTCCATGGTCGGCAGCATTTGCCGCTCGATGCCCGCTCGCGCGCCGTCAACGGCGAACAGACTGATGCCCGCCGCGCCGGTCGATCCGGGTTGCCGTGCGGCAATGATCAAGAGGTCGGCACCATGGCCATCCAGTACATGCTTGAGCGTGCCGTCGAGGACAAAACCGTCGCCCTCAGCCACCGCCGTGGCCTGGACGTCGCCAGCCGACCAACCATTGGCACTGCTGAACGCCAGGGTCGCGGTCAGGCTGCCGTCAGCAATCGAAGGCAACCAACGCTGCTTCTGTTGATCATTGGCAGCCAGCAATAACGCAGGTGTGGCCATGCAAGCCGTGGCGAAAAACGGCGAGCACAACAATCGCCGCCCCATCTGCTCCAGCAGGATTGCCAGCTCGACAAAGCCCAGCCCGAGGCCGCCATAGGCTTCGGGAATATGGATCGCCGGCCAACACATTTCCTGGCATAACCGCTGCCAGAGGACCTCGTCGAAACCCCGTTCGCTGACCATTGCCGCTCGCACGGCGGCCGAATCCGAGACATCGGCGAGCAAGCCCTCGGCCGATGCGCGGATCATTTCCTGTTCGTCGCTGAATGCAAACTCCATCGCGGCGCCTTCTGCTCGTCTGGTGGGGCACGCGTGGCGCAACACCCCTTTGAACATGAAGTCTGCCGCTGTGCGGACGCGGTGAAATCGTCAGCCTTGCCTAGTCCGAACGAGCGATGCCGTGGACAATGAAGCGCTGCACGCAGGCAAGGCTCGACTAACCTCCATCAACGAGGTCTTATAAGCCGAGAAAATCCAGACCAACCCTTAGCGAGGTTCCAGACACTGTGAGTACTGAGCAAGAAACGACTTTCGACGAACCACGCCTGAACAGTACGGAAATCCGCATTCTGGGTTCCCTGATCGAAAAACAGGCCACCAGCCCGGAAACCTACCCGCTGACCCTCAATGCCCTGGTGATTGCCTGCAATCAGAAAACCAGCCGCGAGCCGGTGATGAACCTCACCCAGGGCCAGGTCGGCCAGAGCCTGCGCGCCCTCGAAGGACGCGGCTTCGCCCGACTGGTGATGGGCAGCCGTGCCGATCGCTGGGAGCACAAGGTGGACAAGGCACTGGAACTGGTGCCAGCGCAGGTGATCCTGACCGGGCTGATGTTTCTGAGGGGGCCGCAGACGGTCAACGAACTGCTGACCCGCAGCGGGCGCATGCATGATTTCGAGGATGCCGAGCAGGTCGTGCATCAGCTGGAACGCCTGATCGCCCGTGGCCTGGCAGTGCTGATCCCGCGTCAGGCCGGACAGCGCGAAGATCGTTATACCCATGCACTGGGCGATCCGGCAGATATCGAAGCGATCCTCGCGGCCCGCCAAAACGCGCCGGAGCGTGGTGCTGGCGGCGCTGTGTCGGTGGAGCGGATCGAGGAGCTCGAAGCACGAATTGCCGCGCTGGAAGAGCGCTTGGCACGCCTCGAATAAAGGGGCGAGCCTTTGCGGGCGGCAATTGCGGCTGCCCGTCAATCAATAGGCAAGGCTGCTGCGGGCAAACTCCACGGCTTTTTGAAACTGCTCGTCGGTCGGGCGCACACCGGTATAAAGCACGAATTGCTCCAGTGCCTGGATCGCAATCACTTCGAGCCCGGTGATGACATGTTTGCCCTCGGTACGAGCGCGCACGATCAGCGGAGTTTCCGCAGGGACCGCGACGACATCGAAGACGATATCCGCAGCCGCAATGGCATGGACATCGAACGCCAACTGCTCGGCATGTGGGCCGGTCATGCCGATGGGCGTGACGTTGATGAGCATTTGCGGACGTTGTTCACCGAGCTCGGCTTGCCACGGGTAACCCAGCGACTGGGCCAATGCCTGGCCCGCGCGCTCATTACGCGCCACGATCAAGCCGTTGCGGTAACCGCCATCGCGCAAGGCGCTGGCCACTGCCTTGGCCATGCCGCCACTGCCAAGCAACGCAAACGTGGTGTCCTTGGATACCTGGTGGGTCTGCAGCAACTGGGCAATGGCGATGTAGTCGGTGTTGAAGGCCTTGAGATGGCCGTCGGTATTGACGATGGTATTGATCGACTGGATGGCTGCGGCAGAAGGGTCCAGTTCATCGACCAGGGCTATGCAGGCTTCCTTGAACGGCATCGATACACCGCAACCGCGAATTCCCAGGGCGCGAATGCCGCCAACGGCGCCCGGCAGATCCTGACTGGAAAACGCCTTGTAGTAGAAATTCAGCCCCAACTGCTCATACAGGTGATTGTGAAATCGCAGGCCAAAGTTCCCAGGGCGTCCGGAGAGGGACATGCACAGCTGGGTGTCTCTGTTGGGGTTCATCTGCATATGAATCTCCTTGTGCTGCACTTTCGGATGGACGGGATTAGCCTGCCCATCGGGTTCTGATCAATCATATTTGCGTGCACTGGCGGACGCCGCGTGACCGTAAGGATGACGACACAGACCTTACACAAAATTTACCCGGCGGCTGTGCTGATTTTTAAAAAAAAGCTGTCTTAGAAGTATCCCCGCGACATTCCTTGAGTCTATTGCTGACACAAGCGCCGGGGCGAAGCACCGAGGAATCATCATGATCCGTAGAATCCCCACAGTGGCTTTGCTGATCGGCGCCTTCGCGGTCGCAGGCCAGGCAGAGGCCCATGGCGGTGGCGGTTGGGAAGGTCCGGCGGTATTTGGCGCGATCGTCGGCTCTGCCATCGTTGGCTCGGCAATCATCAACAGCAACCGGCCTGTGTACGTGACGCCGCAACCGGTCTACGCCCAGCCGGTTTATGCGCAACCGCAGCCGGTTTACATGGCGCCGCCCCCACCGGTCTACTACCAACCCGCACCGGTGTATGTGGGGCAACCGATCTACTACCGCCCGGCACCGGTCTACTACGGCCCACCCCGTGGTTACTACGGCCCACCTCGCGGCTACTACGGTCCGCCCCACGGTTACGGCCGCTGGTAATCCCGCGCGCGCAATCCGCCGTTCGTCGCCACAGGTCTGGAAAGATCCTGTCGGCGTCGTTCTCGGGACAGTGTCGACCGGTGAAGTCGGCAAGATTGACTCGCCCTTCCCTTTTGCGCCAGCAACAGCAATAACGGCGCCTGCAACGGGTCAATAACAACAAGGACGAGCTCATGCCCACGCAAAACCCGCACCGCATCAATGGCCTGTGCACTTGCAGCAAGGTCTACAACGCCCTGACGGAACTCAAGCAGCTCGAAGGTCATCGCAGCGCCAAGTTCCTTTCGCTGCTGACGCAGAACCTGGTGAGAAAGGGGCTGCTCAGCGAGCAGGAAGTGGTTCATATGCTCGACCAGGTGGTCGTCTGAGCGTCAGCCGGTGATCTGACCTCACTGGCATCAATGACCACTATTGAAAACGTTGATTTTCCCTCGACGCATGCGGACCGTAAGGTGACTCCACAGATTGATGGAGGTCCCTATGATGTCTCAGATTCAGATCATGTCCGTTATCGGCAGCGCCGTTCCCGCACCGCTCAGAGCGCTTGGGTTGCTCGCCTGCTGGTACCTGGTCCAGGACGGCGAACAAATCAGCGGCCCGCTGACCTCACTACCGGACGCCCAGGCGTTGTCCCTGCAAATCGGCACGGGACAGCCAGGCAAGCTCAGTGCCTAAGGCAACTGAACCCGCGGTTTGGTCTCGATGAAAATGGCCCAGCTCGACATGAACAGGGCCGCGATCAACGGACCGATGACAAACCCGTTGAGCCCGAACAACGCCAGGCCGCCCAGGGTCGAGATCAGGATCATGTAGTCCGGCATCTTCGTGTCCTTGCCCACCAGGATCGGGCGCAGCACATTATCCACCAGGCCGATCACGAACACCCCGAACAACCCCAGCACCACGCCTTGCCAGACTGCGCCGGTCAACAGGAAAAACGCCGCCACCGGCGCCCAGACAATCCCTGCCCCGACCGCCGGCAACAAGGACAGAAGCGCCATCAACACCGCCCAGACCAACGCGCTCGGAATGTCGAGAAACCAGAAAATCATTCCGCCCAATGCACCCTGGGTAATCGCTACCAACAGGTTGCCCTTCACCGTGGCTCGCACCACGCGATTGAACTTGAGCTGCAAACGGCGTTTCTGGTGTTCCTCCAGTGGCACGGCCATGCGTACCTTGCGCGCGAGTTCAGCGCCGTCGCGCAGGAAGAAAAACAACAGGTAGAGCATGATGAAAAAGCTGACGATGAACTCGAATGTACCCTGGCCAAGACTGAACACCCGATTTGTCACCTCGCCGCCTGCCATCGCGCTCTTGACGATTTTCTCCCGTAGCCCGTTCAACTCACCCACGCCGAACCGATCGAGCAAATGCTGGAAATACGGCGGCAGGTGATGCTTGAACTGCGTTACATACGCGGCAATGTCCAGCTCACCGCTCTCGATACTCTTGTACAGCGCGGTGCCTTCCTGAACCAGCAGGAAGCTGATGATGATCACCGGCAGGATCGCACTCACCAGGCAGATGCTTAACGTACAAAACGAAGTCAGGTTGCGCTCCCAGCCGAACTTCAGCTGCAGCCGGCGCTGCATGGGCGCAAAGACAATCCCCAGGATCACCGCCCAGAACACCGCACCGTAGAAAGGCAGCAGGATCCAGATGAACGCGATGCTCACCAACACCAGCAAAACCGCCAGCGATTTATCTTTTAGCGTCTCTTCGTTCATATCCGATCCTGGCCAGTCACCGGACGCAACGTTGCGCCCTGATGCTTAGGCCATCACAGCTCGCGCGAGTGCCGTAGGTTGTTCAAAAACATTGGAGGAAGGTGCCCAAGGGACCAATGGTAAATGTCCGGGCAAAAAAAAAGGGGAGCACATGCCCCCCCGAGGTTTAAAGCGTTGTATCGCGGCCGTTAACTCAGCCTTCGATCTCGATCAGGATCTCGCCCGGATTCACCCGGTCGCCCTTGGCCACGTGAATGGCGGTGACTTTGCCGGCGATGGCGGCCTGGACTTCGGTTTCCATCTTCATCGCTTCGGTGATCAGCACAGCCTGGCCCGCCTTGACGCTGTCGCCTTCCTTGACCAGCACATCGACGATGTTGCCCGGCATGGTGGTGCTGACGTGGCCTGGTGCGCTGGCCTGCTTGCGCTTGCTGCTGCCGCCGCCGACGAATTCGTTGAGCGGCTCGAACACCACTTCTTCCGGCATGCCGTCGATGGACAGGTAGAAGTGACGCTTGCCTTCAGCCTTGACGCCCACACCGGTGATGTCGACGCGGTAGGTTTCGCCGTGGACGTCGATGACGAACTCGGTCGGCACGCCTTCGCCGCCAGCCGAAGCGACGCCACCGGCTTCCGGAATCGGCAACAGCACTTCCGGGGTCAGGGTGCCCGCTGCACGCTCTTCGAGGAACTTGCGCCCGATGTCCGGGAACATGGCGTAGGTCAGCACGTCTTCTTCAGACTTGGCCAGGGCACCGATGTCGGCACGCAGCTTGGCCATTTCCGGCTTGAGCAGGTCGGCTGGGCGCACGTCGATCACTTCTTCGCTGCCGATAGCCTGGCGACGCAGTTGCTCGTTCACCGGGGCCGGCGCCTTGCCGTAGCCACCTTGCAGGTACAGCTTCACTTCGTTGGTGATGGTCTTGTAGCGCTCGCCGGCCAGCACGTTGAAAAACGCCTGGGTGCCGACGATTTGCGAAGTCGGGGTCACCAGTGGCGGGAAGCCGAGGTCTTCGCGAACCCGCGGGATCTCTGCCAGCACTTCGCTCATGCGGTTCAGGGCGCCCTGCTCTTTCAACTGGTTGGCCAGGTTGGAAATCATCCCGCCCGGCACCTGGTTGACTTGAACACGGGTGTCGACCGCGGTGAATTCGCTTTCGAACTGGTGGTACTTCTTGCGCACGGCGTAGAAGTACAGGCCGATTTCCTGGATCAGCTCGAGATTCAGGCCAGTGTCGTACTCGGTGCCTTTGAGGGCCGCGACCATCGACTCGGTGCCTGGGTGGCTGGTACCGGAGGCAAAGCTGGAGATTGCGGTGTCGATGTGGTCGGCGCCGTTTTCAATCGCCTTGAGCTGGCACATGGTTGCCAGGCCGGCGGTGTCGTGCGAGTGAATGAACACTGGCAGCGATTGCTCGGCCTTCAACGCCCTGACCAGTTCACCGGTGGCGTAGGGGGTCAGCAAACCAGCCATGTCCTTGATCGCCACCGAGTCGCAACCCATGGCTTCCATCTGCTTGGCCTGTGCCACGAACGCGTCGATGGTGTGCACCGGACTGGTGGTGTAGGCGATGGTGCCCTGGGCGTGCTTGCCGGCGGCTTTCACCGCTTCGATGGCGGTACGCAGGTTACGCACGTCGTTCATGGCGTCGAAGATGCGGAACACGTCGATGCCATTGACCGCTGCCTTGGCGACGAAAGCCCTGACCACGTCGTCGCTGTAGTGGCGATAGCCCAGCAGGTTCTGGCCGCGCAGGAGCATTTGCAGGCGAGTGTTAGGCAGCGCGGCGCGCAGTTGGCGCAGACGCTCCCACGGGTCTTCCTTGAGGAAGCGTACGCAGGCGTCGAACGTTGCGCCGCCCCAGCATTCCAGCGACCAATAGCCGACCTTGTCGAGCTTGTCGCAGATCGGCAGCATGTCTTCAGTGCGCATGCGGGTCGCGAGCAGCGATTGGTGGGCGTCGCGCAGGATGGTGTCGGTTACGAAAATCTTCTTGGACATTGTTCTATTCCTCACAGGCCTGCGTGGGCGGCAATGGCGGCGGCGATGGCCAGGGCCAGCTCTTCGGGTTTGCGCTTGATCGAGTAGTTGGTCAGTTCAGGGTGGCTTTCGACGAAGCTGGTGTTGAACTGGCCGCTACGGAATTCCGGGTTACGCAGGATTTCCTGGTAGTAGGCCGCGGTGGTCTTGACCCCTTGCACGCGCATGTCGTCCAGCGCGCGCAGGCCGCGGTCCATCGCTTCTTCCCAGGTCAACGCCCAGACCACCAGTTTCAGGCACATGGAATCGTAGAACGGTGGAATGGTATAGCCGGTGTAGATCGCCGTGTCGGTCCGTACGCCCGGGCCGCCGGGTGCGTAATAACGAGTGATCTTGCCGAAGCTGGGCAAAAAGTTGTTTTTCGGGTCTTCGGCGTTGATCCGGAACTGCAGCGCGAAACCGCGATGCTGGATGTCTTCCTGTTTCACCGAGAGCGGCAGGCCGGATGCAATGCGGATTTGCTCGCGGACGATGTCGATGCCAGTGATTTCTTCGGTGATGGTGTGTTCCACCTGCACCCGGGTGTTCATTTCCATGAAGTACACCTCGCCCTCGGCGAGCAGGAACTCCACGGTACCGGCGTTCTCGTAACCCACGGCCTTGGCTGCGCGCACCGACAGGTCACCGATGTAGGCGCGCTGTTCCGGGGTCAGTTGCGGGCTCGGCGCGATTTCGATGAGCTTCTGGTTGCGGCGCTGGATCGAGCAGTCACGCTCGAACAGGTGCACAACGTTGCCAAAGCTGTCGCCGAGGATCTGCGCTTCAATGTGCTTGGGGTTGACGATGCACTTTTCCAGGAACACTTCCGCGGAACCGAACGCCTTGGTGGCTTCGGAAATGACGCGCGGGAACGCTTGTTCAAGTTCTTCACGGCTGTTGCAGCGACGGATACCGCGACCGCCACCACCGGAGGTAGCCTTTAGCATCACCGGGTAGCCGATACGGTCACCCTCGGTCAGGGCTTCTTCGATGCCCGAAACGTTGCCTTCGGTACCCGGGGTGACCGGGACACCCGCCTTGATCATGCTGCGGCGAGCTTCGGTCTTGTCACCCATGCGGCGAATGACTTCAGCCGATGGACCGATGAATTTGATCCCGCGTTCGGCGCAGATGTCGGCCAGTTCAGCGTTCTCCGAGAGGAATCCGTAACCGGGGTGCAAGGCATCGCAACCGGTTTCCACCGCCAGGTTCACCAGCTTGCGCGGGTTCAGGTAACCGGCCAGTGGCTCGGCACCAATACTGTGGGCCTCATCCGCACGTTTGACATGCAGGGCATGGCGATCGGCGTCGGAATAGATCGCGACCGAGCGAATGCCCATTTCGGCACAAGCGCGTACGATTCGTACGGCAATTTCACCGCGGTTGGCGATCAGGATCTTTTTTATCACTTGGAGTTTCCCTTGATCCGGTGGTACCCACGACCTGCTAGACCAGGTCGACGAGTGACCAAATGTTTCAATTTGGTCGCACCGCCACACTAGCGCTCACAAGGGATTAACAAAAATGAATAATTATTGGGTCATGCATAAGTAAAGACTTATAGTTGACACACCAGCCCGTGGCCAGAGTGTTCAAAAAATGCGTAAGTCCTTGATGCGTATGACATTACGTCAATTGCAGATCTTCAACGAAGTCTGTGACCTGAGGTCCTACAGCCGGGCAGCCGACGAAATGTCCCTCACGCAACCGGCCGTTAGCCTGCAGATTCGTCAACTTGAAGAGCTGGTTGGCCAGCCGCTGTTCGACTATGTCGGCAAAAAACTCTACATGACCGAGGCCGCAGAAGCGCTGCAACGAGCGAGCCGGGACATTTTCGGGCGCCTGGAAAACCTCGACATGCAACTGTCGGACATGCAGGGCTCCCTGCAAGGCCAACTAAAACTGGCGGTGGAATCGAGCGCCAAGTATTTCGTACCGCATCTGTTTGCCGCCTTCAAGCGCCAGCATCCGGAAGTGAACCTGCAACTGACGGTGGTCAATCGCGCCCAGGTGATTCGACGACTGTCGGACAACCGCGACGACCTGGTGATCATGTCCATGGTGCCGCAGGACATGGGGCTGGAGTTCCTGCCGTTCTTGAACAATCCGATCGTTGCGGTGGCCCCGCCGGACCACCCGCTGTGCCATCAGGGGCCGTTGCGCCTACAGGATCTTGAGCCTTACACCTTGCTGATGCGCGAGGTGGGTTCGGGCACGCGATTGGCCTGCGAAGAATACTTCAAGGAGAAACGTGTGCATTTCAACCAGACCCAGGAGGTCTCCTCGGCCGAAGCCCAGCGCGAATGTGTGCTGGCGGGCCTGGGCGTGGCACTGTTGACGCGCCACGCCCTGAACCTTGAATTGGCCACCGGCGGCTTGATCGAATTGCCGATCGAAGAACTGCCGCTCTACCGCAGCTGGTGCCTGGTACAGGCCAAGGCCAAGCGCCTGTCACCGGTGGCTCACGCCTTCCTTGCGTTCATTCGAAGCGAAAGAATTCAGATCAGCGCGCTGGTTGAGCGCTTCGACGGGAAGTTGTCGCTGCCGCCTGCCAGTAATTGAGCTCAAGGTCGCCAGTAAAATCGGCGATCTCGGCCAGAAGCTGACGCTGCTCACAACGATCTTCGATCGCACGGCGAAACGCCATGCGGCGCCGGTCTTCCTGCTGGCGACAGGTTTTGACGACACTGTTGCGCTCTTCGTAGGGCTGGGCCATTTGCGTTCTCCCAAGTCGAATACGGGAGTTTCAAGATAGGCGCGAGGGATGACGGTTTGGCGGCGGGTCGGTGACAGAGAGATGAACAATCAAAAGATCGCAGCCTGCGGCAGCTCCTACAGGGATTTGTGAACACCTGTAGGAGCTGCCGCAGGCTGCGATCTTTTGACCTTAGTCGTCCAGCGCTTTCACCGACTTGGGCGACAGGCGCAAGCTGCGCAGGCTGCGCTTGACGCTCTTGAGGTGGTTGACCAGGCTCGGCCCGCGGGCCATGGCCACGCCCATGGCCAACACATCGATCACCACCAGGTGGGCGATGCGCGAGGTCAGCGGCGTGTAGATTTCGGTGTCTTCGTGCACGTCGATGGCCAGGTTGACGGTCGACAGTTCAGCCAAAGGCGTCTGGCTAGGGCACAAGGTGATCAACGAGGCGCCACTCTCACGCACCAGGTTGGCGGTGATCAGCAAATCCTTGGAGCGGCCGGACTGCGAAATGCAAATCGCCACGTCGCTTGGTTTCAGGGTGACCGCCGACATCGCCTGCATGTGCGGATCGGAATACGCCGCCGCCGTGAGCAGCAAGCGGAAGAACTTGTGCTGCGCATCTGCCGCCACCGCACCCGAGGCGCCGAAACCATAGAATTCGACGCGCTGGGCCTGGGACATGAGCGTCACCGCACGCTGCAACTCCAGCGGATCGAGCTTCTCGCGAACCTCCATCAGCGTGTGCAGGGTGGTGTCGAAAATCTTCAGGCTGTAGTCCGCTACCGAATCGTCCTCATGGATCGCGAACTGCCCGAAACTCGCGCCCGCCGCCAGGCTCTGGGCCAGCTTGAGCTTCAAGTCCTGGAAACCCGAGCAACCGATGGCGCGGCAAAAGCGCACGATGGTTGGCTCACTGATCCCCACGCTGTGGGCCAGGTCCGCCATGGAACTGTGCATCACGGCCGCAGGATCAAGCAAAACGTGATCGGCGACCTTGAGCTCCGACTTGCGTAACAGGTGGCGAGACTGGGCGATGTGTTGCAGCAGATTCAAAGGGCTGGACTCTTTTTTATTTGGCAGGCGCCGGGGATGTAGCACGCTTGTAGTTATACTACATGAATCGCCTTTTTGCCTGCTCAATAAGTAACTGAATTGTCTTCGTCACACCCTGTTTTGGCGGGATGGGCTTTATGTAGCAGCGGATCCGGCCTTTGCCACCCAGGATTTTTTGCGAAAAAAAGCCCGCAGTGTGAGCGGGCGAAAGACCAAAGAAGCTATATGCGCAGTCGCTTCCAGGTGGAGAAAGCTGCTTGGGGGATCAGCTTCCTCGGTACGTTGAATAGCTGTAGGGCGAAATGAGCAGCGGCACATGGTAATGATCCTGCTCGGCAGAGATACCAAAACGCAGCACCACCACATCCAGGAATGCCGGCTCCGGCAACTGGACACCACGGGCGCGGTAGTAGTCGCCCGCATGAAACTGAACCTGGTAGACACCGGTCCGGTACTCATCGCCTTGCAGCAGCGGCGCATCGACACGACCATCGCTGTTGGTTATCGCGCTGGCGACCAATTCCAGCTGCGAACCTTCAACGCGGTACAACTCGACCTTGATCGAGCTGCCCGGGCAACCATGTGCAGCGTCCAAAACATGTGTAGTCAAACGTCCCATTGATTCTGCGCACCTGCCTGCGTGGAGCAGCCAGGCTTCGCGCCTCCCGAAGTCAGATGAAAGGAGACCGCACCGATTCGGAGCACGAAAAGCTGCGGCGAGCGATTGATTAAGACACTTTTCAAAAAAATTGTACACAATAAAAACGGCATTTTTGCGCCTGATGCCGCCAACGATAAAAATCCCGCGAATTTCCTGCGAAGCCCGCCCCCTCCAAACCCTGCAATCAATAACTGACCAGCCAGGCAAGTTTCTTGCAGGTGCGTGTCGCTAACACGCAAAGATGACCGTTAACGAAAAATGCAAAAAATCAGGCTTACAAAGTGAATATAAAGTTGTATACAATCACCCCATCGCTGTGACGCCACCCAGTGATCCAACCTTTAGTCGCGTCACACCAACTGTCACCACGAATATAAGAAGGAAGACTGCAGTGAGCGCTGACTACCCTCGCGACCTGATCGGTTACGGCAGTAACCCTCCGCACCCACACTGGCCGGGCAATGCCCGCATCGCCCTGTCATTCGTTCTCAACTACGAAGAAGGCGGCGAGCGCAATATCCTGCACGGCGATAAAGAGTCCGAAGCATTCCTCTCGGAAATGGTGTCTGCCCAGCCGCTACAGGGCGCGCGCAACATGAGCATGGAATCGCTTTACGAGTATGGCAGCCGCGCCGGCGTCTGGCGGATTCTGAAGCTGTTCAAGGAATTCGACATTCCGCTGACCATCTTCGCCGTGGCCATGGCCGCCCAGCGTCACCCGGATGTGATCCGCGCGATGGTCGATGCCGGCCACGAAATCTGCAGCCACGGCTACCGCTGGATCGACTACCAGTACATGGACGAAGCCCAGGAACGCGAGCACATGCTCGAAGCGATCCGCATCCTCACCGAAATCACCGGCGAGCGTCCGCTGGGCTGGTACACCGGTCGCACCGGCCCCAACACCCGCAAGCTGGTGATGGAGGAAGGCGGTTTCCTCTACGACTGCGACACCTACGACGACGACCTGCCCTACTGGGAACCGAACAATCCGACCGGCAAGCCGCACCTGGTGATCCCGTACACCCTGGACACTAACGACATGCGCTTCACCCAGGTGCAGGGTTTCAACAAGGGCGACGATTTCTTCGAATACCTCAAGGATGCGTTCGACGTGCTCTACGCCGAAGGCGCCGAAGCCCCGAAAATGCTGTCGATCGGCCTGCACTGCCGCCTGATCGGCCGTCCGGCGCGTCTGGCTTCGCTCAAGCGCTTTATCGAATACGCTAAAAGTCATGAACAGGTGTGGTTCAGCCGCCGCGTCGACATTGCACGCCACTGGCAGGAAACCCACCCGTACCAAGGGGCCGCGAAATGAGCGCCTTTCAAACATTGAAACCCTCGACCCTGAGCCGCGACGCCTTCGTCAAAGCCTTCGCCGACATCTACGAACATTCGCCATGGGTGGCCGAGAAGGCCTTTGACCTGGGCCAGGATGCCTCGATCGACCAGATCGAAACCCTGTACCAGCGCATGAGCGACATCCTGTTGAGCGCTGATCACGAAAGCCAGTTGGCCCTGATCAACGCTCACCCGGACCTGGCTGGCAAAGCTGCCGTCCAGGGCCAATTGACCGAAGCCAGCACCCATGAACAGGCTGGCGCCGGTATTCACCAATGCACGGCCGAAGAGTTCCAGCGCTTCACCGAGCTGAACGACGCCTACAAGGCCAAGTTCAAGTTTCCCTTCATCATGGCGGTAAAAGGCAGCAACCGGCATCAGATCCTCGCGGCGTTCGAAACGCGCATCCACAACCCGGTAGATACCGAGTTCAAGTGCGCGCTGGCGGAGATCAACAAGATCGCCCTGTTCCGATTACTGACCCTATAGCGAGTTTTGCCCGAGTGTTAAAAACGCTGAAGCACCCAGGGCACTGCAAGCATCCCAAGCCAACTTATTAAAGGCAGACAAGAAGAATGAAAGCTTACGCCGTACCTTTCGAGAAGTTCGTCAACCTGGCCGACGCCCGCCTGGGCACCAAGATCATCTCGGTCACCGATGACTGGTTCGCAGACGCCAACCGTCTGTTTCAACCGACCCCGGCCGTGTGGAAGGAGGGCGTGTTCGATGATAACGGCAAGTGGATGGACGGCTGGGAGTCGCGCCGCAAGCGCTTCGAAGGCTACGACAGCGCCGTGATTCGCCTGGGCGTGCCTGGCTCGATCAAAGGCGTGGACATCGACACTTCATTCTTCACCGGCAACTTCCCGCCGTCGGCTTCCCTGGAAGCCTGCTTCCTGGCCGAAGGCGAGCCGAATGAAAACACCCAGTGGACCGAAGTGCTGTCGGCCGTCGAGCTGCAAGGCAACAGCCACCACTACCACGAAATCAGCAACGACCAGGCGTTCAGCCACCTGCGCTTCAACATCTACCCGGATGGCGGCGTGGCTCGCCTGCGCGTGTACGGCATCCCGTTCCGCGACTGGTCGGCGGTGGGTGACAACGAGCAGGTCGACCTGGCGGCAGCCCTCAACGGTGGCCGCGCCCTCGCCTGCTCCGACGAGCACTTCGGCCGCATGAGCAACATCCTCAACCCGGGCCGTGGCATCAACATGGGCGACGGCTGGGAAACCGCACGTCGTCGCACGCCAGGCAATGACTGGGTGATCGTCGCCCTGGGCCATCCGGGCGAGATCGAGAAAATCATCGTCGACACCCTGCACTTCAAGGGCAACTACCCGGACAGTTGCTCGATCCAGGGCGCGTTCGTGAAGGGCGGTACTGACAGCCAGATCGAAACCCAGTCGCTGTTCTGGCGTGAACTGCTGCCAAGCCAGAAGCTGGAAATGCACGCCGAACACACCTTCGCCGAGCAGATCAAGGCCCTGGGCCCGATCACCCACATCCGCCTGAACGTGTTCCCCGACGGTGGTGTGAGCCGCCTGCGCGTCCTCGGCAAGGTCGCTAAATAAGCGCTGAGGCCATTCGCGAGCAAGCCCGCTCCCACATTTGAAATGCATTCCCCTGTGGGAGCGGGCTTGCTCGCGAAGGCGTCAGATCAAACAACACAAATTTTGGATAAGAAGACCAGCATGCGCACACTGACGATTGAACCGCTGACCAAAGAAGCCTTCGCCCCTTTCGGTGACGTGATCGAAACCGACGGCAGCGATCACTTCATGATCAACAACGGTTCGACCATGCGCTTTCACAAACTGGCGACGGTGGAAACCGCCACGCCAGAGGACAAGGCGATCATCAGCATCTTCCGCGCCGACGCGCAGGACATGCCGCTGACCGTCAGCATGCTGGAGCGTCATCCGCTGGGCAGCCAGGCTTTCATTCCGCTGCTCGGCAACCCCTTTCTGATCGTGGTCGCGCCACTTGGCGATGAACCTGTATCAGGCTTGGTCCGCGCCTTCGTCACCAACGGCAGGCAGGGCATTAATTACCATCGCGGCGTCTGGCACCACCCGGTGCTGACGATCGAAAAGCGGGATGACTTCCTGGTGGTTGATCGCAGTGGCACAGGCAACAACTGCGATGAGCATTTTTTCAAAGAGGATGAGCGTTTGATCCTCGCCCCCCACCAATAAGAGAAGGTCTGATCACTCGACAACAGAGTGACAGGCGAGAGGTAAAGACTGTGGAAGCACATCTGTTGGAATGGCTGAACCTGAGCGTGCGCTGGGTTCACATGATTACTGGCGTGGCCTGGATCGGCGCATCGTTCTACTTCGTCTGGCTGGAAAACAACCTCAATCGGGTCAACCCGAAAAGCGGTCTGGCCGGTGATCTGTGGGCGATCCACGGCGGCGGTATCTACCACCTGGAAAAATACAAACTGGCTCCACCGACCATGCCGGACAACCTGCACTGGTTCAAATGGGAAGCCTACTTCACCTGGATGTCGGGTATCGCGCTGCTGTGCGTGGTGTTCTACTCCAACCCGACGCTCTACCTGCTGGCTCCGGGCAGCACCCTGAGCGGCCCTGAAGGCGTGGCCATCGGTATCGGCTCGTTGTTCATCGGCTGGTTCATCTACTCCTTCCTCTGTGACTCGGCCCTGGGCAAACGCCCTGCCCTGCTCGGTTTCATCCTGTTCGTACTGATCATTGGCGCCGCCTATGGCTTCAGCAAGGTGTTCAGCGGTCGCGGTGCATACCTGCACGTCGGCGCGATCATCGGCACCATCATGGTCGGCAACGTGTTCCGCATCATCATGCCGGCGCAGCGCGCACTGGTGGCGGCCATCGCCGAGAACCGCACGCCCGATCCGGCGCTGCCGGCCAAAGGCCTGCTGCGTTCGCGCCACAACAACTACTTCACCTTGCCGGTGCTGTTCATCATGATCAGCAACCACTTCCCGAGCACCTACGGCAGCCAATACAACTGGCTGATCCTGGCCGGGATCGCGGTACTGGCGGTGTTGGTGCGTCACTACTTCAACACCCGTCACGACAGCCACAAGTTCGCCTGGACCCTGCCGGTGGCAGCGGTGGGCATGATTTGCCTGGCCTATGTGTCTGGTCCGAAGCCGATGTCCAGCGCGCCTGAAGTGGCCAAGGCACCTGCCGCGATCGAGTACCAGCCTCTGCCGGAAACAGCAGTGGGTGGTGGTTTGAAACCGGCTGAAGCAAAACCTGCCGAAGCCCCTGCAACCGCGCCAGCTCAGGCGTCCAACGCCGGCCCTGGTTTCGACAAGGTGCACAGCGTGATCCAGGAACGTTGCGCAGTCTGTCATTCGGCCAAACCGACCAGCCCGCTGTTCAGCGCCGCTCCCGCCGGCGTGATGTTCGACACCCCCGAGCAGATCCGCCAGAACGCGGCGCGCATCCAGGCCCAGGCCGTCACCAGTCAAATCATGCCTTTGGGCAACATCACCCAGATGACCCAGCAGGAACGTGACCTGATCGGCGCCTGGATCGTTCAGGGTGCCCCGACCAATTAAGCAATAAAAGCTTCGCGAGCAGGCTCGCTCCCACACAGACAATACAAAACCTGTGGGAGCGAGCCTGCTCGCGAATGGCCGCACCGCGGTCGACCCTGATGCAAAAAATCACAAGAATAAAAATGATCCGAGGTGTTGCATGTCCGAGCTCTCCCCAGCACGCATCCCCGACGCACCCGCCATTCAGCGTTTGCCCCTTTTGCAACTGATCCTGGTCGGTCTGCAACATGTTCTGCTGATGTACGGCGGCGCCATTGCGGTGCCGCTGATCATCGGACAGGCCGCTGGCCTGAATCGTGAAGAAATCGCCTTCCTGATCAACGCCGACCTGCTGGTCGCCGGCATCGCCACCATCGTCCAGTCTCTCGGTATCGGCCCCATGGGCATTCGCATGCCGGTGATGATGGGCGCCAGTTTCGCCGCCGTCGGCAGCATGGTCGCCATGGCCGGCATGCCGGGCATCGGCCTGCAGGGGATCTTCGGCGCGACCATCGCCGCCGGGTTCTTCGGCATGCTCATCGCGCCATTCATGTCCAAGGTCGTGCGCTTCTTCCCGCCGCTGGTTACTGGCACGGTCATCACCTCGATCGGTTTGTCGCTGTTCCCCGTGGCCGTGAACTGGGCCGGCGGTGGTGCTCAAGCCGCTCAATTCGGCTCACCGATCTACCTGACCATCGCCGCATTGGTGCTGGGCACCATCCTGCTGGTGCATCGTTTCATGCGCGGCTTCTGGGTCAACATTTCCGTATTGATCGGCATGTGCCTGGGCTATGTGCTTTGTGGCGTGCTGGGCATGGTCGACCTCAGCGGCATGGCCCAGGCGCCATGGCTGCAATTTGTCACGCCGTTGCACTTTGGCATGCCGAAATTCGAGCTCGCGCCAATCCTCTCGATGTGCCTGGTGGTGGTGATCATTTTCGTCGAGTCCACCGGGATGTTCCTGGCCCTGGGCAAGATCACCGGCCAGGAAGTCTGCCCGCGCATGTTGCGTCGCGGCTTGTTGTGTGACGCCGGCGCCTCGTTCTTCGCCGGCTTCTTCAACACCTTCACCCACTCCTCCTTCGCGCAGAACATCGGCCTTGTGCAGATGACCGGCGTACGTTGCCGCTCAGTAACCATCGTTGCTGGCGGCTTGTTGATCGTGCTGAGCCTGCTACCCAAGGCCGCGTTCCTCGTGGCCTCGATTCCACCGGCGGTGCTGGGCGGCGCGGCGATCGCGATGTTCGGCATGGTCGCCGCCACCGGTATCAAGATCCTGCAGGAAGCCGACATCGGTGACCGACGCAACCAATTGCTGGTGGCGGTGAGCATCGGCATGGGCCTGATTCCGGTGGTACGACCGGAGTTTTTCGCCCACCTGCCGGTGTGGATGAGCCCGATCACCCACAGCGGTATCGCCATGGCCACGCTTAGCGCGCTGACCCTGAACTTGCTGTTCAACATCCTCGGTGGCGCCGAACGCGCGGCCATCAACGACTGTCACGCCCACTAAGACAGAAACGCCCCCCCCACTGTAGGAGCGAGCATGCTCGCGATGGACGTAAAGACAACGCGTTAACCAGACACCACGCGTAATCGTTGACGACCATCGCGAGCATGCTCGCTCCTACAGGGGTTGGGGTTTCCTGCGCCTTGAAAAATAAAAACAAGAGGGAGCAACAGATGATTCGGACACAGAAAAACATGCTGTTGGGTGCTGGCCTCCTGGCTGCGAGCCAAGCCATGGCCGGCGATTTGCTGCTGTGGCAAACCAACAGCCTGAGCTATCTGTACGGCAAGGATTTTGCGGTCAACCCGCCGATCCAGCAGACGATCACCTTCGAACACGCCGACCGCTGGAAGTATGGCGACAACTTCATGTTCATCGACAGCACCTACTACAACGGCGAGAAGGACCGCAACAAAGGCGTACACGCCTATTACGGCGAGTTCAGTCCGCGCCTCTCCTTCGGCAAGATTCTCGACCGCCGATTCGAACTCGGCCCGATCAAGGATGTGTTGCTGGCCTTGACCTACGAAAATGGCGAAGACGACAGCGAGGCGTACCTGATCGGCCCCGGTTTCGACCTCGCGGTACCGGGCTTCAACTTTTTCACCTTGAACTTCTACTATCGCCAGACCGAAGGCTCGCGCCCCGGTGATGACGTCTGGCAGATCTCGCCGGCCTGGTCCTACACCGTGCCCCTGGGCAACTCGAGCCTGTTGATCGACGGCTACCTGGACTGGGTCGTCGACAATGACCAGAACTCGCGCGGCACGTATCACGCCAACCTGCACTTCAACCCCCAGGTCAAATATGACTTGGGCAAAACCCTCGGTTGGCGGGAAAAGCAGGTGTATGTCGGCGTCGAATACAGCTACTGGAAAGACAAGTACGGCATCGAAAATAACAACAACCTCGATACCCACGAAAGCACCACCAGCCTGCTGGTGAAGGTGCATTTCTAAGATGATCCGCAACCGTGCCCCAAACCTGTCGTCGGTGCGCTGTTGCGGAGCACTTGAGACCTGGCCGGGGAGTCAGTATTCTCCGCGGCCGCCTGAATCCGCTTTAAAAAAAAGCCCGGATTTAATTCCTGACCAGAAAGCCAACTTATCCCGGCTCTGGACGGTACCAAGGCACCCCCAAACCACTCTCAATCGACTGCTCCAGAGCCGCCGAACGGGAGTTTTTTTGTTTTCTGAAAGCCTTGGCGCAGCTCTTGCTAACAGCATAAAGCTGACCGAATGGATGATTTTTTTGCAGCTACGGAAAAAGGCGCCACACCAGAGCGTCGACCTTAAAAAAATAACGTGAAACCACTACTTTTTGGGAGCAACCGAATGAAACGTACGTGCACTAGCCTGATGCTGGCAGGATCGTTGCTGGCGGGGGGTCAGGCCATGGCCGGCGACTTGCTGCAATGGCAGAACAACAGCCTGACCTACCTGTATGGCAAGGACTTCCAGGTCAACCCACGCATCCAGCAGACGGTGACCTTCGAACACGCCGACGGCTGGAAATACGGCGACAACTTCTTCTTCATCGACAAAATCTTCTACAACGGCAAGGAAGACGCCTTCGCAGGCAAGAACACTCACTATGGTGAATTCAGCCCGCGCCTGTCGTTCAACAAGATTTTCGATCAGAAGCTGGAGTTCGGTCCGATCAAGGACGTGCTGCTGGCCATGACCTATGAGTTCGGTGAAGACGATACCGAGTCGTATCTGATCGGTCCGGGTTTCGACCTGGCCATCCCCGGCTTTGACTACTTCCAGCTGAACTTCTACAACCGTCATACCGAAGGCGACCGCCCGGGTGACAACATCTGGCAAGTCACCCCGGTCTGGTCCTATACCCTTCCAGTGGGTGACTCGGATGTGCTGATCGACGGTTTCATGGACTGGGTCGTTGACAACGACGTCAACAAGAAAGGCGAATACCACGCCAACCTGCACTTCAACCCACAGATCAAATACGACCTGGGCAAGGTGCTGAACCTGGGCGCCAAGCAGCTGTACGTCGGTGTCGAGTATGACTACTGGAAAAACAAGTACGGTATCGAAGACAGCCAGGGCTTCAAGACCGACCAGAGCGTGACCAGCTTCCTGGTCAAGGTGCACTTCTGATGTAAAAGCTTCGCGAGCAGGCTCGCTCCCACATTTGATCTTTGTCGCACTGAAGATTCACTGTGGGAGCGAGCCTGCTCGCGAATGCCGCACCGCCAATCTCAAGCCGAAACCACAGGTTCCGCCAACCCGAGAAACCGGCAAATCTCCCCGCGCTTGGCCAACGCATCCCGACGTCCCAGATCAATCAACTCGCTGCAATACCCCGCCTCGAACAGCAGATAACTCAACACCCCCGCCCCACTGGTCTTGGTCGCTCCCGGCCCACGCAAGAACAGGCGCAGCGCCGCTGGCAGTTCCTGGCGATGGCGTGCGGCGATTTCGTCGATCGGCTGGCTGGGCGAAATCACCAACACCTCCACTGGCGCCACCCCCAACGTACGGATCGGCGTGCCATCGGGCATGAGGCGACTGAACTGATTCAAGCGCTGCAAGAGTTCGATATCACTTTCCAGGCTATCGATGAACGTGCTGTTGAGCAAATGCCCACCGATCTGCGCCAAGGTTGGCTGCTGACCGGAATAGGCGCGTTGCAGCGGCTGCTCCGGGTCGATGCCGCGCGGGTTGCCGCTGACACCCACCACCAGCACCCGGTTGGCGCCCAGATGCAGGGCGGGGCTGATCGGTGCCGACTGGCGCACCGCGCCGTCGCCGAAATATTCCTCGCCGATTTTCACCGGAGCGAACAGCAGCGGAATGGCCGAACTGGCGAGTAAATGGTCGACCGACAGTTGTGTGGGAACGCCGATCCGCCGATGGCGCAACCAGGCGTCTATAGTGCCGCCGCCCTGATAGAACGTCACCGCCTGACCGGATTCATAGCCGAACGCCGTGACCGCGACGGCCTGCAACTGCTTCTGCTCGATGGCGTGGGCAATGTCGCCCATGTGCAGTTTGTCGTCGAGTAATCCGCGTAGCGGCGAGCTGTTGAGCAACGCCACGGGCACCGGGGCGCCAAGGCCCAACAAACTGTGACTGACGAACCGGGCAGCCTGGCTGATCACGCCCGGCCAGTCGCTGCGCAACACCAGATGGCTGCGAAAACCCTGCCAGAACGCCGTCAGCCGCTCGATGGCCGCGCGAAAATCCGTCGCCCCGCTGGCCAGGCTGACGGCATTGATAGCGCCGGCGGACGTGCCGACGATCACCGGAAAAGGATTGTCCGCACCCAATGGCAGCAACTCGGCAATCGCCGCCAGCACCCCCACTTGATAGGCCGCCCGAGCCCCGCCGCCGGAAAGGATCAAGCCTGTAACCGGTTCAGCGGGATTCATGAGTAACGCTCCATGCTCATTGATGGGGATCGTCCCTTGTAGGAGCGAGCATGCTCGCGATGGACCCGAGGACGCCGCTGGGTGTCAGGCTGCCAGCATTATCGTTGACGACCATCGCGACGGTGCGACGATTCGACATGCTCGCTCCTGCGGGGTGCGGCCGTTCAGCCGCGCTTTGGGTACAGCTTCGGTTCACCGGGCGGACGGCTCTTGAAGCGGCGATGGGCCCAGAGGTATTGCTCTGGGCAATCACGCAAGACGCCTTCTATCCACTGGTTGATGCGCAAGCAGTCGGCTTCCTCGGTTTCGCCCGGGAAGCCTTCGAGCGGCGCGTGGATGACCAGGCGATACCCACTGCCGTCCGCCAGGCGTTCCTGGGTGAACGGCACCACCAGCGCCTTGCCCAACCGCGCGAACTTGCTGGTGGCGGTGACGGTGGCGGCCTGTATGCCGAACAACGGCACGAAAATGCTTTGCTTGGCGCCATAGTCCTGGTCCGGCGCATACCAGATCGCACGGCCGGCGCGTAGCAACTTGAGCATGCCGCGCACATCCTCACGCTCCACCGCCAACGAATCCAGATTGTGCCGCTCGCGACCGCGACGCTGCACATAGTCGAACAGCGGGTTCTTGTGCTCGCGGTACATACCGTCGATGGTGTGTTGCTGGCCGAGCAGCGCCGCGCCGATTTCCAGCGTGGTGAAGTGGACGGCCATCAGGATCACGCCCTTGCCCTCACGCTGGGCATTCTTCAGGTGCTCCAGGCCTTCGACATGGGCCAGTTTCGCCAACCGCTCGCGTGACCACCACCAGCTCATCGCCATTTCAAAGAAGGCGATACCGGTGGACGCGAAGTTTTCCTTGAGCAGACGCTTGCGCTCTGCCGCGGATTTTTCCGGGAAGCACAGTTCGAGATTGCGCTTGGCAATGCGCCGCCGGTCGGCCGCTACCCGATACATCAAGGCACCCAGGACCCGACCGATCCACAGCAATGCAGGGTACGGCAGCTGGACAATCAACCATAACAGCCCCAGGCCGCACCAGAGTGGCCAGAAACGCGGCATCAGAAAAGTTGTTCGAAAACGCGGGCGATCCATTAAAGGTTCCGAAAAGACATTGGCCGCGCATTCTACATCGTTCGACCCGGCTTGCGGCTCGCGGGCGTTCTCGTTATAAGTCTGGGCACTTTTAGTGACAAGTCGTTGTATGCCGACCATGAGCCAAACCGAACCGCTTGACCAAGATCCCGTGTTCCAGTTGAAGGGCAGCATGCTTGCCATAACGGTGCTGGAACTGGCCCGAAATGACCTTGAAGGCCTCGATCGGCAACTGGCCGCCAAAGTCGCTCAGGCGCCGAACTTCTTCAGTAATGCACCGCTGGTCCTGGCTTTGGACAAACTCCCGGCCAACGGTGGTGCCGTCGATCTGCCCGGCCTGATGCGCATCTGCCGCCAGCATGGCCTGCGTACCCTGGCCATCCGTGCCAGCCGCATCGAAGACATCGCGGCCGCCATCGCCGTCGACCTGCCGGTGTTGCCGCCATCCGGGGCCCGTGAACGGGCGCTGGACATGAACGAAGGTGTCGTTGCGAAAAAACCGGAAAAACCAGCGGAACCGACCATCAAGCCGACGAAAATCATCACTTCGCCAGTGCGCGGTGGCCAGCAGATCTATGCCCAGGGCAGTGACCTGGTAGTGATCTCCTCGGTCAGCCCGGGGGCGGAACTTCTCGCCGATGGGAACATCCATGTATACGGCCCGATGCGCGGTCGTGTGCTGGCCGGCGTCAAAGGCGACACCAAGGCACGGATTTTCTGCCAGCAAATGAGCGCTGAACTGATCTCTATTGCCGGACATTACAAGGTTTCCGAAGATCTGCGCCGCGACCCATTGTGGGGCTCGGGTGTGCAGGTCAGCCTGTCTGGCGACGTGTTGAACATCATTCGGCTTTAACGGATACTGCCGCATTTTCCAAGCATCTCTAAAACGTAGCGAAAACGGCTCAAACGAAGTAGGAAACAGGCTACAAACAGTGTTTACCGGGGGTAAATGCCGTCTGCGGCCATATTCCAGCCAAGGCTGTCCAACTGCTGTAGTTTTCAAGAGATGTTTTTCAGGGGCTAAAAGTCCTTTTTCCTTAGGGGTGAAACACCTTGGCCAAGATTCTCGTGGTTACATCCGGCAAGGGTGGTGTGGGTAAGACCACCACCAGCGCCGCTATCGGTACCGGCCTCGCTCTGCGCGGTCACAAAACAGTCATTGTCGACTTCGACGTCGGTTTGCGTAACCTCGACCTGATCATGGGTTGCGAGCGCCGCGTGGTGTATGACTTCGTCAACGTAGTGAACGGCGAAGCCAACCTGCAACAGGCCTTGATCAAAGACAAGCGCCTGGAAAACCTCTACGTACTGGCCGCCAGCCAGACCCGCGACAAAGACGCACTGACGGTCGAAGGCGTGGAAAAAGTCCTGATGCAACTCAAGGAAGACTTCGAGTTCGTGGTCTGCGACTCCCCGGCGGGTATCGAAAAAGGTGCTCACCTGGCCATGTACTTCGCTGACGAAGCGATCGTGGTGACCAACCCGGAAGTCTCCTCGGTGCGCGACTCCGACCGCATGCTTGGCCTGCTGGCCAGCAAGTCCCGTCGAGCCGAGCGTGGCGAAGACCCGATCAAGGAACACCTGCTGATTACCCGTTACCATCCAGAGCGCGTGAGCAAGGGCGAAATGCTCGGCGTCGAAGACGTCAAGGAGATTCTCTCTGTGGCCCTGCTCGGCGTGATCCCTGAATCCCAGGCGGTGCTCAAGGCATCCAACCAGGGCGTTCCGGTGATTCTCGACGACCAGAGCGATGCAGGCCAGGCCTACAGCGATACCGTGGACCGCCTGCTGGGTAAAACCGTGGAACATCGTTTCCTTGATGTACAGAAGAAGGGATTCTTCGAGCGCCTGTTTGGAGGCAACTAACCAATGAACCTTTTTGACTTCTTTCGTGCCAACAAAAAGCAAAGCACCGCGTCGGTAGCGAAAGAGCGTCTACAGATCATCGTGGCGCACGAACGCGGCCAACGCAGTACCCCGGATTACCTGCCAGCCTTGCAGAAGGAACTGGTCGAGGTGATTCGCAAGTACGTCAATATCGGGTCCGATGACGTGCACGTCGCACTGGAAAGCCAGGGCAGCTGCTCGATTCTGGAACTCAATATCACCCTGCCAGATCGCTGAGTCGATCCGGGTGGAACCACGGCGGTTCAGGCCTGCAGGCCTGAACCGCCGTTGGCGTTTGTAACGAGGCTGTTTGATGCCGCTGTCCAATATTCACATCATCCATGAGGACGCTGCTGTCCTGGTGGTCAACAAACCCACCCTGTTGCTCTCCGTGCCCGGTCGGGCCGAAGACAATAAGGACTGCCTGATTACCCGCCTGCAGGAAAACGGCTACCCGGAAGCGCGAATCGTCCACCGACTGGACTGGGAAACCTCCGGCATCATCCTGCTGGCCCGGGATCCCGATACGCACCGTGAATTGTCTCGGCAATTTCACGACCGCGAAACGGAAAAGGCCTACACCGCATTGTGCTGGGGCCAGCCGGAGCTCGACAGTGGCAGCATCGACTTGCCGCTGCGCTACGACCCGCCGACCAAGCCACGTCACGTGGTGGACCATGAATTCGGCAAACACGCCCTGACCTTCTGGCGCGTGCTGGAGCGCTGCGGCGATTGGTGTCGCGTCGAACTCACGCCGATCACCGGCCGTTCGCACCAATTGCGCGTGCACATGCTGTCGATCGGTCATCCATTGCTGGGCGACGGACTCTACGCCCATGAGCAAGCCCTGGACGCCTGGCCACGCCTGTGCCTGCATGCCAGCATGCTCAGCTTCACTCACCCGCAAAGCGGTGAGCGACTGCGCTTCGAGTGCCCTGCGCCTTTTTGAGTGGGCGACCACTGAAAGCCCATTGAAAACGCCCTTGCAATGAAGGGCGTTTTTCATTTGTTGTTACAACATTACTGAGAACAGTGCACCTGCATTGCCCCGGACCAATACGGTAAACTCGCGTCACTGTTGCCTGGAGCTACTTATGCGCGAAGCGCTGCCCCCCCTGGAAAAAACACCGCACCAGTTGCTCTACCTCATCTATGGCAACCAGGATGTCTACCGGCGCGAAGCCAAGTTCAGCATGCTCACCGCCCTGGCACAACTCAAACGGGGCGAGTCGCTGTGCATCAGGGTCATGACCGATCGCCCGGAAGATTATGCTGGCTGGCCGGTGGACACGATCGCCCTGAGCGAGCAGACCATGACCCAGTGGCAGGGCGAAAACGGCTATCACCATCGACGCAAGGCCTGCGCCATTGCCCAAGGGCTGAAGCTTGCGCAAAAGACGCTGTTCGTCGACACCGATACACTGTTCCTGGAATCGCCGCATCGCGTCTTCGACCGAATCGCGCCCGGGCGTTATGTCATGGACCGTTTTGAGTACGACTGGAGCTACGTCTGCGAACGCCCGGACTACGTCAAGCTCGGCCGCTGCCTGCAAGCTCATGGCATCTCGGCCAACAACAGTTTCAAGCTGTATAACAGCGGGCTGTGCGGTGTCACCGACGGTGATACGCGGTTGCTCGATGAATCAATCCGCCTGATCGATGAATGGACCCGAGACTCATTCGATATCCACACCATCGAGCAAATCGCCCTGTCGTTCGCGATGCGCAACCAACCGGTTCAGGAAGCAAAGAAGTTCGTCTATCACTACTTCGCTGAAAAACGCTTCTTCCATGCCATGCAGAAGCATTTTTTCTCCCGCCATGGCGAGCAATTCCGTGCCGAGCTGCCGGCGCTGTGCACAGAAGTCCCGCGCTGCAAGCCCGTGCCCTCACCCTGGCAGCGCCTGCGCATCAAGTGGAAGCTGCGCAACAAGCGCAAGAGCGTGAAAAAGGTCGGTCGCGACCTGCTGTACGGAAGCGCGGCGCCCGAACATCCGTATTACGAAGTGTGCCGCCATGAATGGTGGGAGTCCGCCTCCCGCGAAATCTTGCGCTGGGACGAAGACAAACAAAGAAGGTTTTTCGGCACGGAAAAGGGTCGCTGGCCAAAACATCTGCCGCGACCGGCAAAATCCGGGGACGAACAAACCATCATTGCCTACCTGCGCGAGCGAATGACCCATTGAGCGCCCGACCAGGCCCGTTGCTGCAAGCTCTTGTCCAATGCACCGGGCCAATACGTTAAACTGGCGCCATTGCTGTCTGGAGCTACTTATGCGCGAAGAGTTGAACCAAGGCCTGATCGATTTCCTCAAGGCCTCCCCTACCCCGTTTCATGCCACCGCCAGCCTTGTTCAGCGACTGGAAGCGGCGGGATTCCAACGCCTGGACGAACGCGAGCCATGGAGCACCGAAGCCAATGGTCGCTACTACGTCACCCGTAACGACTCCTCGATCGTCGCGATCAAGATGGGCCGGCACTCGCCACTGCACGGCGGCATTCGCCTGGTCGGAGCCCACACCGACAGCCCGTGCCTGCGGGTCAAGCCGCAGCCGGAACTGCAACGCCAGGGTTTCTGGCAACTGGGCGTCGAAGTCTATGGCGGCGCCCTGTTGGCCCCCTGGTTCGACCGCGACCTGTCCCTGGCCGGCCGCGTCACCTTCCGTCGTGATGGAAAGGTCGAGAGCCAGCTGATCGACTTCAAGGCACCGATCGCGATCATCCCTAACCTGGCCATTCACCTCAATCGTGAAGCCAACATGGGCTGGGCGATCAACGCCCAGACCGAACTGCCCCCGGTACTGGCGCAATTCGCCGGGGACGAGCGCGTGGATTTCCGCGCGGTGCTCACCGACCAGTTGGCCCGCGAACACGGCCTGAACGCCGACGTCGTGCTGGATTACGAATTGAGTTTCTACGACACCCAAAGCGCGGCCGTCATCGGCCTGCATGGTGATTTCATCGCCGGCGCGCGCCTGGACAACCTGCTGTCATGCTATGCCGGCCTGCAAGCGCTGCTGACCACGGACACCGACGAAACGTGCGTCCTGGTCTGCAATGACCACGAGGAAGTCGGGTCCTGCTCGGCCTGCGGTGCCGACGGCCCGATGCTGGAGCAGACGTTGCGCCGCCTGCTGCCAGAAGGTGATGAATTCGTACGCACCATCCAGAAATCCCTGCTGGTCTCGGCCGACAACGCCCACGGCGTGCACCCCAACTACGCCGACAAGCACGATGCCAATCACGGCCCGAAACTCAACGCCGGCCCTGTGATCAAGGTCAACAGCAACCAGCGCTACGCCACCAACAGCGAAACCGCCGGGTTCTTCCGCCACCTGTGCATGGCCGAAGAAGTGCCGGTGCAGAGCTTCGTGGTGCGCAGCGACATGGGTTGCGGCTCGACCATCGGCCCGATCACCGCCAGCCACCTGGGGGTGCGTACCGTGGACATCGGCCTGCCGACCTTCGCCATGCATTCGATTCGCGAATTGTGCGGCAGCCATGACCTGGCGCATCTGGTCAAGGTGCTCAGCGCGTTCTACGCCTGCCGCGAATTGCCATAACCGCGCATGAATCTGCATCTGCATCTGTAGGAGCGAGCATGCTCGCTCCTGCAGACAGCACCCTGCAAAAAGCCACCTAGACTTCAACCACTCCTTTGACAAGGCAGTCGCCATGATCACAATGTCTTCATTTCACGCCATGCTCATCCCCATTCTTATCGGGATGATCATGCTGGCAGTCGGTTTCAATTTTCGCGACAAGAACGCCGGCGTGCTCGCCATGTGGCTCGGCATGCTGTTGATCCTGGCCACGGTGATCTTCAAGATCCTCGCCAAACTCAACGAATAAAATCCCCACCCCGCTCGCATTGGTTTTGACGGGCTCGTACACTCGGTCGACCTGCCCATTTCGAGGTTGACCGCCTAGTGTTCGCTCGCCTGCTCGCCCTGCCATGTCTTTTCCTAATCTGCCTGATGACCCTGATGGCATCAGCGCCTGCCCAGGCTGTCGGGTTGCCGGGCCTGCTTGGCAGCCCGGCAAAAACCCAACCCGAGGCGCAGGAACCCCTTGGGCAATCCCTCGACGAAGTCATCAAGTCACTGGAGAACGATCAGCAGCGCAGCAAGCTGCTGGCTGATCTGAAGAAGCTGCGCGACGCCACAAAAAAAGCCCAACCGGTCGCAGAGGAAGGCGTGCTGGGCCTGATTGGCGGGACCCTGGCCAGTTTCGAAAAGCAATTCTCCGGCGCCGACAGCCCAATCACTCGCTGGTCCGCCGAATTCGACCTGGCCAAGGATGAATTGGCGGCACTGGTGCTGCCGGCCAGCGAGTGGCTGCCGATCATCTTCGCCTTTGCCATGATCCTGATGGTCTGGAGCCTGCTGGCGGCGGTGCTGATCTGGGTCAGCCATCGGGTACGGATGCGCTTCGGCCTGACCGAGGAATTGCCGCAACACCCCCGGGCCGTGGATATGCTGCGCTTTGCCCTGCGCAAGCTGGGGCCGTGGTTGATTGCCTTGGTCATCACCGTCTACATGAGTTACGCCCTGCCATCGTCACTCGGTAAAAGCCTGGCCATGGTGCTGGCCTATGCACTGGTGGTCGGCACCTGTTTCTCAGCAATCTGTGTGATTGCCTTTTCCCTGCTCGACGGCCCACACCGCCACCGGGCCCTGTACATCCTGCGGCACCAGGCCTTCCGACCACTATGGTTGATCGGCAGTTTCGCCGCTTTTGGTGAGGCCTTGAGCGACCCACGCCTGGTTGAAAGCCTTGGCGTACACCTGGCGCACACTGCGGCGACGGTGGCCAATGTGTTGGCGGCGTTGTCCACGGGGCTGTTCATCCTGCGTTTCCGGCGCCCGATTGCCCACCTGATCCGCAATCAGCCACTGTCCCGGCGCCTAACCCGCCGCGCCCTCAGCGACACCATCGAAATTCTCGGCACCTTCTGGTTTGTACCGGCACTGGTGCTGGTGGGGATCTCGCTGTTCGCCACCTTCGTCTCGGCAGGCGACACCAGCACCGCGCTGCGCCAGTCGCTGATCTGCACCGTGTTGCTGGTGTTGTGCATGGTCATCAATGGCCTGGTGCGCCGCCACGCCCTCAAACCGCAACGCGGCGCGAAGCGTCACGCGCTGTATTCGGAACGCCTGAAAAACTTCTTCTATACCCTGGCCCATCTAGTGGTATGGCTGGCATTCATCGAACTGGGCCTGCGGGTGTGGGGCATGTCACTGATCGGCTTTACCGAAGGCGAAGGACATGAGGTCAGCGTCAAGCTGTTCAGCCTTATTGGCACCCTGATCTTTGCCTGGCTGATCTGGATCCTCAGCGACACTGCCGTGCATCACGCCCTCACCCGCTCGCGCAAAGGCCTGGCCAACGCCCGCGCGCAAACCATGATGCCGCTGATCCGCAACGTGCTGTTCGTGGCGATTTTCATCATCGCGCTGATCGTCGCCCTGGCGAACATGGGCATGAACGTTACGCCACTGCTGGCCGGTGCCGGTGTGATCGGCCTGGCCATCGGCTTTGGCGCCCAATCGCTGGTCGCCGACCTGATCACCGGCCTGTTCATCATCATCGAAGACTCCCTTGCCATCGACGACTACGTGGACGTCGGCGGCCACCTGGGCACCGTCGAGGGCCTGACCATCCGCACCGTGCGCCTGCGGGACATCGACGGCATCGTCCACACCATTCCGTTCAGCGAAATCAAGAGCATCAAGAACTACTCCCGGGAATTTGGCTACGCGATATTCCGGGTCGCGGTGCCTGCCAGCATGGACATCGACAATGCGATCAAGCTGATGCGCGACGTCGGCCAGAAAATGCGCACCGACCCGCTGCAACGACGCAATATCTGGTCGCCCCTGGAGTTTCAGGGCGTGGAGAGCTTCGAGTCCGGCAACGCGATTCTGCGGGCTCGATTCAAGACCGCTCCGATCAAGCAATGGGAAGTTTCACGGGCATTCAACCTGTCGCTCAAACGGCATCTGGATGAAGCCGGACTGGATCTGGCGACACCGCGCATGAGCATTCAGGTGGTGACGGCGGGTGGCGGGCCAACTGCCGAATAACCCCATAATGTAGGAGCGTCGACCGGCTGCTCCTACAACAACAACAAATCGCAGACATAAAAAATCCCCGAACCAGTCGGGGATTTTTTATGTTCGATCAATCAGCCCGAGAGCGGATCAATCTTCGCGGTAGCGACGCAGCTTCAACTGCTTACCGGCAACGCGAGTGTCCTTCAGCTTGCTCAGCAACTTCTCAAGACCGTCTTCCGGCAATTCGACGAGGCTGAAGCTGTCACGCACCTGGATGCGACCGATAGCTTCACGCGCCAGACCACCTTCGTTGAGGATCGCGCCCAGCAGGTTCTTGGCAGCGATACCATCACGCGCACCCAGCGCGGTACGGCAACGAGCACGGCCTTCGGCCAGAGGGATTGGTGCGCGACGCTCGCGGTCACCACGCTCAGGACGATCACCGGAACGCTCTGGACGATCGCCACGCGGTGCGTTGTTCGGCACCAGTGGACGCTCTTTCTCGATAGCGGCCAGGTTCAACGCTTGACCGTTGGTTGCCTTGCGCAGCAGGGCTGCGGCCAGGGCACGCGGGCTGCAACCGATGTCGGCGGTCAGGCGATCGAGCAGATCACCGTGAGTCGATTCGGCTTCAGCCACCAGCGGCGACAGGCTGTTGGTCAGTTTCTTGATGCGCGCATCCAGAACGGCTTGAGCGTCCGGCAGGCGAACCTCAGCAACCTTCTGACCGGTTACACGCTCGATCACTTGCAGCATGCGGCGCTCACGTGGAGTCACCAGCAGCAAGGCACGACCTTCGCGACCGGCACGGCCGGTACGACCGATACGGTGAACGTAGGACTCAGGGTCGTACGGCATGTCAACGTTGAACACGTGAGTGATGCGCGGAACGTCCAGGCCACGAGCAGCAACGTCGGTCGCCACAACGATGTCCAGACGGCCATCCTTGAGGGAGTCGATCACGCGCTCACGCTGGTTCTGGGCAATGTCACCGTTCAGCGCAGCGGCTTTGTAGCCTTTGGCTTCCAGGGCGCTGGCCAGGTCCAGGGTCGCTTGCTTGGTGCGCACGAACATGATCAGGGCGTCGAAGTCTTCCACTTCCAGCAAGCTGAGAACGGCGGAAGTCTTCTGGTCAGCGTGAACCAGCAGGTGAGCCTGCTCGATCGCGGTAACGGTCTGGGTCTTGCTCTGGATCTTGACGTGTTTCGGATCGCGCAGGTGGCGCTCAGCGATGGCACGAATCGATTGCGGCAAGGTGGCCGAGAACAGTACGGTCTGACGGGTTTCCGGCATGGCCTTGAAGATGACTTCCAGGTCGTCCATGAAGCCCAGCTTGAGCATTTCGTCTGCTTCGTCGAGAACCAGGTGGTTCACGGTCGCCAGAACTTTTTCGTCGCGACGCAGGTGGTCGCACAGACGGCCCGGAGTGGCGACAACGATTTGTGCGCCATTACGGATTGCTTTCAATTGTGGGCCCATCGGCGCGCCGCCGTAGACAGCCACAACAGTTACGCCCGGCATTTGCTTGGCGTAGGTTTCGAAAGCGGTTGCAACTTGTAGCGCCAACTCACGAGTTGGGGCCAGGATCAGAGCTTGCGGCTCGCGCTTGGACGGATCAATGCGGTGCAGGATAGGCAGGGCAAAGGCAGCGGTTTTACCGGTACCGGTTTGCGCCTGGCCAATCATATCGTGACCGGCGAGAATGATCGGGATCGACTGCTGCTGAATGGCCGAAGGCTCTTCATAGCCGGTAGCGACTACTGCAGCGACAATATTAGGGTGAAGTTCAAGAGCGGCGAAGCCGCCGATTTCCTGGGTCATGGGTCTGCCTCTAAGTGCATCCGCAAAGACCCATGCTCCAAAGCTGCGCATGCCGTGTTGAGACTCAAGAGTCGCCCTGGCAGCTTTGTCGGCGGGGATTTGCGAAAACGAATGAATGAAAGAATCGTTTAGGAAGAGTTCGCTGGGCGAACGTGCAACCGAATCTGACTTCGGGGAATTGCGCCACCTAAACGCGGCCCGGCTAAAGGCCGGCGCGCACTATACCGGAATTTGCCGAAAAAGGGAGCTTTTTTTATCGCAAAACTCCCGCGCACGGCGTTCTATCGCAGGCTTTGCGGATAATCGCTCGAGCGTCTACTTTTCAAAGGCCCTGCCCCGTGGGCGATGACGCTAAAACGGTTCACCCACCCGCCACAGACCTTGAGTCTGCGCGCCCTCAGCCGCTCGAGGAAATGCACCATGAAAGAGCTCAATACCAGCCGTGTGAGTCGGGAAAAGCGTGGTCATGTCCTGTTGATCGGACTGGACCGGGTCGCCAAGCGCAACGCCTTTGATCTCGACCTGCTCAACGAGTTGAGCCTGGCCTACGGTGAATTCGAAGCTGACAGTGAAGCACGGGTGGCCGTGGTCTTCGGGCATGGCGAGCATTTTACCGCCGGCCTGGACCTGGTCAGCGCCAGCGCGGCACTGTCCGAAGGTTGGCAAGCCCCACCCGGTGGCTGCGACCCCTGGGGGGTCTTCGCCGGGCCCAGGGTCAGCAAACCGGTGATCGTCGCCGCCCAGGGCTACTGCCTGACCATCGGCATCGAGTTGATGCTGGCCGCCGATATCAACCTGTGCGCCAGCAACACCCGCTTTGCGCAAATGGAAGTGCAACGCGGCATCTTCCCCTTCGGTGGTGCCACCTTGCGCCTGCATCAGGTGGCCGGCTGGGGCAATGCCATGCGCTGGATGCTGACCGGCGACGAATTCGATGCCCATGATGCCTTGCACCTGGGCCTGGTGCAGGAAGTCATGGCCAGCGAGGATTTGTTGCCACGGGCTTTTGAACTGGCCGAGCGCATTGCCCGGCAGGCGCCGTTGGGGGTTCAGGCAACATTGATGTCTGCCCGACAGGCCCGCTACGAGGGCGAAACCGCCGCAGCGCAAGGGTTGCCGGCGCTGGTGAAGAAATTACTGGCCAGCGAGGATGCACAGGAGGGTGTGCGGTCACTGGTGGAGCGCCGCCCCGGAATTTTCAAAGGTTGTTGACCCCTGTAGGAGCTGCCGCAGGCTGCGATCTCTTGATTTTGTTTTTTAAGATCAAAGGATCGCAGCCTGCGGCAGCTCCTACATGGGGATTTGTGTTCTCAGGTCGCCGGGCGAATCGCCTTGATCAGCGACTGCAACGAATACCCCAACCGCGGCGCCAATGCTTCGGCTCGTGCGGTCAGGCTTTCCATGTCCAGCGTCTGATCCAGTTCCGATGGCACGATCAGGATCACGTTGCCCTCCTTCACCGGCAGCTCCCAGTAATGCCGATGGTAGAGCCCGCGCAGCAACGCGGCGCCCAATGGCTTGCCATCGTCGGTGGCCCATTGGTTGATCACCAGCCAGCCTCCCGGATTCAGGCGCTTCTGACAGTTCTCCAGGAATGTCCAGGCCAGATGCCCGACACCCGGGCCGACGTCGGTGTAGAGATCGACAAAAATCAGGTCCGCAGGCTCGGCGGTGTCGAGCAGCTCCAGCGCGTCGCCCACGCGGATATACAGGCGTGGGTCGTCGTCCAGCCCCAGGTACTCGATGGCCAGGCGCGGCACATCCGGGCGCAGCTCAATGGCTTCGACATCTTCCAGGGGCAGGAACTTGAGGCAGGCCTGGGTCAGCGTTCCGGCGCCAAGCCCCAGGAACAGCGCGCTTTCCGGCTGTTCATGGCACAGCGCGCCAATCAGCATCGCCCGGGTATAGTCGTACTCGAGCCAGCTCGGATCGGCCGTGAACACGCAACTTTGCTCGATGGCATCACCGAATTCGAGGAAGCGGTAATCGGCCACTTCCAGCACGCGAATCACGCCATATTCGTCCTGCACCTCGGCGAGCAGATGCTCGACGCGCTCCTCAGTCATTTCGTCTCCTGATCGTTGCCGGGCCTTCTTGGGCAAACAGCAACGCGATAAACCGCAGCATGAAGCGGCAAAGGCGCGATTGTCCGCGAAGCGACGGGAACAGGTCACGCACTAATTGCTGATAACATGGACGTCCGAGCGGAAAACACTAGAGATCATGATGAGCCAACCCTGGAGCCCTGACAGCTGGCGCGCCCTGCCGATCCAGCAACAACCTCAATACCCCGACGCGGCGCATCTGCAGCACGTCGAGCAGACCCTGGCCAGCTACCCGCCGCTGGTGTTTGCCGGGGAAGCCCGGGAATTGCGCCGTCAGTTCGCCGAAGTGACCCAGGGACGAGCGTTTTTGCTGCAGGGCGGCGATTGCGCCGAAAGTTTCGCCGAATTTTCCGCTGCGAAAATCCGCGACACCTTCAAGGTGCTGCTGCAAATGGCCATTGTCATGACGTTCGCGGCCGGCTGCCCGGTGGTCAAGGTCGGGCGCATGGCCGGACAGTTCGCCAAGCCTCGCTCGGCCAACGACGAGACCATCGACGGCGTGACATTGCCGGCCTACCGTGGCGATATCGTCAACGGCATCGGTTTCGATGAAAAAAGCCGCGTGCCGGACCCGGAACGCCTGCTGCAGTCGTACCACCAGTCCACCGCCACCCTCAACCTGCTGCGCGCCTTCGCCCAGGGCGGGTTTGCCGACCTGCACCAGGTGCACAAATGGAACCTGGACTTCATCGCCAACTCGGCCCTGGCGGAAAAATACAGCCACCTCGCCGACCGCATCGATGAAACCCTGGCGTTCATGCGCGCCTGTGGTATGGACAGCTCGCCGCAACTGCGCGAAACAAGTTTTTTCACCGCCCACGAAGCGCTGCTGCTCAATTACGAGGAAGCCTTCGTCCGTCGCGACAGCCTGACCAACGACTATTACGACTGTTCGGCGCACATGCTGTGGATCGGCGACCGCACCCGCCAGCTCGATGGCGCGCATGTCGAATTCCTGCGCGGGGTGAACAATCCGATCGGGGTCAAGGTCGGCCCGAGCATGAATCCCGAGGACCTGATTCGCCTGATCGACGTGCTCAACCCCGACAACGATCCGGGGCGCCTGAACCTGATCGCACGCATGGGCGCGAACAAGGTCGGCGATCATTTGCCACAACTGATCCGCGCCGTGCAGCGAGAAGGCCGGCAGGTGCTCTGGAGTTCCGATCCGATGCACGGCAACACGATCAAGGCCAGTAGTGGCTACAAGACCCGCGACTTTGCGCAGATCCTTGGGGAAGTGAAGCAGTTCTTCCAGGTTCACGAAGCGGAGGGCAGTTACGCGGGCGGCATTCATATCGAGATGACCGGGCAAAACGTCACCGAGTGCATCGGTGGAGCGCGGCCGATTACCGAGGACGGCCTGTCGGATCGCTACCATACGCATTGCGACCCGCGGATGAATGCCGATCAGTCGCTGGAACTGGCCTTCCTGATTGCTGAAACCCTGAAGCAAGTTCGGCGTTAAATAGCGCTGAATTCTTTCCGAGCAGGCTTGCTCCCACAGAGGACCGCGCCCTACAGGGCAACTCGGTTTACTGTGGGAGCGAGCCTGCTCGCGAAGGGGTCGGCTCAGGCACCATCAATACTGGCCAATGCCACCCTCAACCTCGCCGCACTCGCCCGCGGGCAGTTCAACTGGACTTGCGCCAGTCCCAGCCAATCCGCCATCCGCCGAAGATTCACCGCCAACGCCAGCATTCCCTCGTCATCCAGCCCCGACGCTTCCTCATGCACCGCATGCACCGCCAACCGCCCGGCCGCCCTCTCGGCACGCAGGTCGACCCGCGCGGCAATCCGTTCATTGTGTAAGAACGGCAGGACGTAATAGCCATAGACCCGCTTGTCCGGCGGCGTGTAGATCTCCAGCCGATAACGAAAATCAAACAGCCGCTCGGTACGGCTGCGCTCCCAGATCAGTGAGTCGAACGGTGAAAGCAAGGCACTGGCCTCGACCTTGCGCCGCAACTTTGGCTCAGGCAGGCAATAGGCAGGTTGCCGCCAGCCCTCGACTTCGCAGCAGAGCAACTCGCCTGCCTCGACCAACTCCGCCAGGCGCGGACGACTGTCAGCAGGACCCAAGCGAAAATAGTCTCTCAGGTCTTTCTCGGTGCCGACGCCCAAGGCCGACGCAGCATGCCGTATCAGCCCGCGCTGGGCCTCAGCCTCGCTCAGAATTGGCTGGGCCAGTATCGCCGAAGGAATAACCCGCTCCGGCAGGTCATAGAGGCGTTCGAAGCCGCGCCTGCCTGCCACTGTCACTTCGCCGGCGGCGAACAGCCATTCCAGTGCGTGCTTTTCCGCACTCCAGTCCCACCAGGGCCCTGCCCGTTCCTGGCGGGTCGACAGGCTGCCAGCGCCCAACGCGCCCTGCTCCTGAACGCAGGCCAGCACCCGGCGAACCGTGTCCTGCTGTTCACGACCGAAACGCGCCAGTTGCTGATAAATGTCTTCGCCACGGCTTGCCCGCTGCATGCGCCAGCGCATCAGTGGATACATCGACAAGGGCAGCAAGGACGCTTCATGCCCCCAGTATTCGAACAAGGTACGCTGTCGCCCCTGGCTCCAGGCGGCCTGGTCGAGCAAGTCGGCGCGATACTGGCCAAGCCGGGAAAACAGCGGCAGGTAGTGCGAACGCACCAGCGCATTGACCGAGTCGATCTGCAAAATGCCCAGGCGATCGATCAATCGATTGATCCGGGCAGGCTTGACCGGAACAGGGGGCTGGCGCCCGCCAAAACCTTGTGCGGTCAGCGCCAGGCGTCTGGCTTGTTTCAAGGAAAAAGACAGGGATGCAGGCATCTGGCGGCTCTTCGGCAAGGGTCTTCCCACCTTAGCGGCAGGCGGGAAAAACGCCACTACCAACGCCTCATCGCTTGAGAGGATCATTCCAGAATGGCCGGGCAGACTCCCTGCGGACATCGGCTCGACTCAAGCCAATATCACGCAGGCAGTCATCGCTCAGTCGCGCCAGTTCTCTTCGATCCCTGTTCAGTTTGCGCCAGCGCTGCAATCGCGTGACCACCGCCCAAACGGGCTGTCGGAGCCTGAGCAGCGCATCGCGCACGCCATGCCTCGCACGCCTTCGTTCAATGCCTTGTCGTTCCATGACACCACTCCTCAATGTTGGGGAGGGGATCTTCGGCCAGCGCAGAAACAGGCTCCAGCAAAGCTCTATGACCATCTGTTTCGGACTCGCGCCTACCCCACCAGCCCGGGGTTTGGCCGGGATAATGGGGTAGTGACAGGACATTTCCATGGGTCGTCGAGCCTATTTTCCGTTGCTCATCGGGTCTTGCCAGAAGTGCAGTTCAGCTTCGTGGGCGACGTCGGCACGACTCAAGCCGATGTCCTTCAACGCCTCATCACTCATGCTCGCCAGCATTTCGCGCTCACGGTGCAGTTCGTACCAGCGACTGAACTTGTGCAACAGGTCGGATATCAGGTGAACCGAATGTTTTTCAGTGCCGTGAATTTCATGATGACCTTTCATCTTGTTGCCCTCCGTTTGGATGGCTCAAGTCTCTGCCCAGGTCTAAGATCAATCCAACGAATGTTTCTGATGGTAACCATCTCGGAGATTGATGAATGTCTGCCTACCCGAGTATCGATACCGAAGTGCTGCGTACCTTTGTCGCCATCGCCGACCAGGGGGGCTTCACCCGTGCCGGTGAATTGGTCAACCGTACCCAGTCAGCCGTCAGCATGCAGATGAAGCGGCTGGAAGAAGATGTGCTGCAGCGCCAATTGTTCCAGCGCGACGGACGCCAGGTGCGGCTCACGGCCGAAGGCCAGGTACTGTTGGGTTATGCGCGGCGAATCCTCAAGCTGCACAGCGAGGTATTCAACACGCTGCGCGAGCCACACATGGTCGGTACGGTTCGCATTGGCACCCCGGACGACTACGTGATGCGTTTTCTGCCGGGGATCCTGCGTCAGTTTGCCCAATCCTATCCGCTGGTCCAGATCGAAGTGCATTGTGAATCATCAAAACAACTGCTGATGCGCCAGGACCTCGACCTGTCCATCGTCACCCGTGAGCCGGGCAGCGAAATCGGCCAGTTGTTGCGCAAGGAGCGTTTGGTCTGGGCCGAGGCGCAATGCTACAGCGCCCACGAGCAGACGCCGTTGCGCCTGGCGATGTTCAATACCGATTGCTTCTGCCGGATGTGGGCCTGTAACGCCCTTGATGCCCAAGGGCGCGACTATCGTGTGGCGTATAACAGCGACAGTCTGTCGGCGATCATGGCGGTGGTCAGCGCTGGCCTGGCTGTCACCGCGCAACTCGAAAGCCTGATCACTGCGGACATGCGCATCCTGGGTGAAGCCGAGGACCTGCCAGTGCTTCCCGAGGCCAGCATCATGCTGTTGCGCAACCTGCATAATCCGTCACCAATCACCGAGTGCCTGGCGGAGCATATCGTCGAAGGCTTCAAGCTTTAAATACAAGCATGACCGCACAGCACAGCAGGAAGCCGCAAAACAAGGCGCGCAACAGGCGCTCCGGCAGGCTGTGGGCGATCTTCACGCCCCAGCTGATACTCATCAGCCCGCCGATCGCCAGTGGCACTCCGATTATCCAGTTCACCTGGTGATGCACGCCATAGGTCACCAGCGTCACACCGGTGCTCGGCAGTGCCAGTGCCAGGGATAGGCCCTGGGCAACCACCTGTGTAGTGCCGAACACGCTGGTCAACACCGGTGTGGCCACCACCGCCCCGCCCACGCCAAACAGCCCGCCCATGGTGCCGGATGCGGCACCGAGCACGCCCAGCCATGGCCATGAATGGTTCATCTGCGTTGAAGGCGCTGCACTGGCGAAGAACATCCGCACCAGGTTGTAGGCGCACAGCGCGATCAGGAACGCGACAAAACCGATGCGCATGCTTTGTGCATCGATACCCACCGCCCAGATCGATCCGAGCCAGGCGAAGCAAAAGCCCATCGAGGCCAGCGGCAGCGCGTAGCGCAACTCGATCTTGTTGCGCTGGTGGTAGCGCCACAGCGCCAGCATCACGTTCGGCACCACCATCACCAATGCGGTACCTTGGGCAATCTGCTGATCGAGACCGAACAACACGCCCAGCATAGGAATGGCGATCAATCCCCCACCGATGCCAAAGAGGCCGCCGAGGGTTCCCAAGGCGGCGCCGAAAACCAGGTACAACACAAACTCAATCACTGTGTGTCTCTCCCAAACGTCAGGCGATTCATCCTACGCAACTGGTTCTGGCGGCGAAACGCACAGCAACGCACAATGGCTATGCCAAACTCGCACAAGCATCGAGCCACTCATGAACCCCAACCAACTGACCGATCAACTGGGCCTGTTTCTCGACGTTCTGGAAACCGGCAGTTTTTCCGCCGCATCACGCCGTCATCCCCTGACGCCTTCGGCCGTGGCGCGGCGCATTGACAGCCTGGAAGGCGCCGTCGGCAGCCAATTGTTCATTCGCAGCACCCATGCGGTGCGCGCGACACCCGCGGGCATGGCGTTCGCTGAGCGCGCACGCAGGATCGTCGCCGAATTGCGCCTGGCCCGGGCCGAAGCGGTGTCCCTGAGCAGTGCTCCGGAAGGTCTGATTCGTATCGATGCACCGGCCGCGTTCGGGCGGCGTCACCTGGCACCGGTGATTGCGGATTTCCTGCTGCTCTATCCCGGCCTCGACGTGCAATTGCAGTTGATCGACAGCTTTGTCGACATGCAGGGCTTGAACCTGGGCAAAGTCGACCTGGTGTTGCGCGCCGGGCAATTGGCCGATACGCGGTTGGTGGCCACGCCGCTGGCGAGCATGGTGCGCATCGCCTGCGCCAGCCCCGCCTACTTGCAACGCCGCGGCGTGCCGAATGATCCGGCGCAACTGGTTGAGCATGATGGCCTGGACTGGGCCGGCCTGGCCCCTCCCTTCGCCTGGCGCTTTGAACGGGACGGCCAGATGCAATTGCATCGGCCGTCGCGCGTGCGCATGAGCGCCAACAATGCCGAAGCGTTGATCTACAGCGCACTGGCCGGCCTGGGCATTGCCCATTTGCCGACCTGGCTCGTCAGCGAATACCTGTTGCGCGGCGAATTGCTGCCGTTGTTCTGCGAGAACGGCCTGCCAAAGCCGGAAAGTTCCGGGATCTACGCCTTGCGACTGCAGCAACAACCCAACTCACGCAGTCGCCTTCTCCTGGAATACCTGAAAACCCGTTTCAGCCCCATTCCGCCCTGGGACCTGGAGCTGCAAACCCATCTGGGCCGGCACTAGCCCAGAATTGTCTGGCGCGTTAAAGATTTGCCCGCTAGATTCATGAAGATGACTGATCAAGGCTCCCCAATGACCACCAAGCGCGACACACCGGACAATTGCGACGACCTGCTGCTCGACAACCAGGCCTGTTTCGCCCTGCATTCCACCTCGCTGATGATGACCAAGGTCTACAAGCCCTTGCTGCAGGCGCTGGGCCTGACCTATCCGCAATACCTGGCGATGATGGTGCTGTGGGAGAAGGACGGTTTGACCGTAGGTGAAATCAGTGCGCGCCTGTTGACCGATCCCGGCTCGCTCACGCCACTGCTCAAGCGTCTGGAGGCCGAAGGCCTGCTCAGCCGCACCCGCAGCCGTGAGGACGAGCGCGTGGTGATCGTCGAACTCACCGAACAGGGCCGCGCCTTGCGCGACAAGGCCCGTGACATTCCGCAATGCATCCTCGGCGCCAGCGGCATGACGCTGGAGCGACTGCAGAAACTCCAGGCAGAACTGCAGGAACTGCGTCGGCATCTGCAAGACAGCCTCTAATTTTCAAACCTCCCGAAAATCCTCCCCTGTGGGAGCGAGCCTGCTCGCGATGAGGGCATGTCAGGCGATATTGATGTTGCCTGACACGCCCTCTTCGCGAGCAGGCTCGCTCCCACAGTCGTTCTGCGTTTGCGGTGAAAATTCAACTGATCCGAATTTTTTCATAAATATATCTTGCGCACTAAACATTAGCGCGATACATTTATCTCGCACTTACTTAGCGCGCAAACATTTAGCGCAAACAACCAAACCCGAACGAGGCTTTCACCATGCAAACTCTCTACACCGCCATCGCAACATCCACCGGTGGCCGCGACGGTCGTGCGATCTCCAGCGACAACATTCTCGACGTCAAGCTCGCCACCCCAAAAGAACTTGGTGGTGCTGGTGGGGCGGCGACCAACCCTGAGCAACTGTTCGCCGCCGGTTACTCCGCCTGCTTCATTGGCGCGCTGAAATTCGTCGCCAGCCAGACCAAACGCAAAATCCCGGATGACGCGTCGATCACGGCCCACGTCGGCATCGGCCAGATCCCTGGCGGTTTCGGCCTGGATATCGACTTGCACATCAGCTTGCCGGGTCTTGAACAAGCCGACGCACAAACATTGGTCGAGGCTGCCCACCAGGTCTGCCCGTACTCCAACGCCACCCGCGGCAACGTCGAAGTGCGTCTGCACGTAACGGTCTAACGTCGCTTTCCACTCAGGCCCGAACAGGAAATGAACATGAACACTTTCAGCAAAGTCTTGACCGGCACCCTTCTCGCCCTGTCTGTCCACAGTGCATTCGCCGGCGACGTTGAACACAACACCCAGGCGTTTCTCGATGTGCTGAATGCCGGCACTGGCAAACCGATGGAACAGCTGACGCCCAAAGATGCTCGCGCCGTGCTGGTGGGCGCGCAATCCGGGGTGAAGCTGACGTTGCCAAAAGCCGATGTCAGCCAGAAGACCATCCAGGTCGATGGCCAACCGCTGGACCTGACCATCGTCCGGCCGGCCGGGGTCAAGGGCGAGCTGCCGGTGTTCATGTTCTTCCACGGCGGCGGCTGGGTACTGGGGGACTTCCCCACCCACGAGCGACTGGTTCGGGATCTGGTGGCGGGCTCGGGGGCCGCAGCGGTTTTCGTCAACTACACGCCGTCACCGGAAGCGCACTACCCGGTGGCGATCAACCAGGCTTACGCCGCGACCCGATGGGTGGCCGAGCACGGCAAGGAGATCAACGTCGACGGCAAACGCCTGGCGGTGGCCGGCAACAGTGTTGGCGGCAACATGGCGGCAGTGGTCGCGCTGATGGCAAAAGACAAAGGTACACCGGCAATCAAATTCCAGGTCCTGTTGTGGCCGGTGACCGATGCCAACTTCGACACTGGTTCCTATAACCAGTATGCCGAAGGGCATTTCCTGACTCGCAACATGATGAAGTGGTTCTGGGACAACTACACCACCGACGCCAGGCAGCGTAACGAGATCTACGCTTCGCCGCTGCGGGCGACCCCGGCGCAACTCAAGGGCCTGCCACCTGCGTTGGTGCAAACCGCCGGAGCCGACGTACTGCGCGATGAAGGCGAGGCCTACGCCCGCAAACTCGACGAGGCCGGCGTGGCGGTAACCTCGGTACGCTACAACGGCATGATCCACGACTATGGTTTGCTCAACGTGGTCAGCCAGGTGCCGGCGGTGCGTTCGGCGATGCTTCAAGCGTCTGAAGAGCTCAAGCAACACCTGAAATAACACCACCCTCCTACAAGGCACAAAAAAGCCCGACTCGATGGTCGGGCTTTTTCATTCCTGAAGCAGTGCTTATTTAGCACGGCCTTTGTAGGAACCGCCTTCGCGGGTATCGATCTCGATCATGTCGCCGATTTCGATGAAGTCAGCAACCGACAGCTCGGTACCGTTCTTCAGTTTGGCAGGCTTCATCACCTTGCCGGAAGTGTCGCCGCGAGCGGAACCTTCGGTGTAGTCAACCTGACGCACGATGGTGGTCGGCAGCTCTACGGAAACCAGGCGGCCTTCGAAGAACACGGCTTCGCAAACGTCGGTCATGCCTTCTTCGATGAACGGCAGAACGCTTTCGATGTCTTCGGCATTCAGTTCGTACATGGTGTAGTCGGTGGTGTCCATGAACGTGTAGCTGTCACCGCTGATGAAGGACAGGGTCGCTTCTTTGCGGTCCAGGATCACGTCGTCCAGCTTGTCGTCGGCGCTGTAGACGGTTTCGGTCTTGTAGCCGGTCAGCAGGTTTTTCAGCTTGGTCTTCATGATCGCGCTGTTACGGCCCGACTTGGTGAATTCAGCTTTCTGAACCAGCCAAGGATCGTTGTCGATACGGATCACGGTACCGGGTTTGAGTTCTTTACCAGTTTTCATTGCGAATATCCGAATTTGGATGGGATTTACAAAAATCTAGGCCGCGTATCATATCCAATTTACATAAAACTGTACCAGCGCTGCGGCAAGATCGGTGTGCAAGGCCTGTTCCAGACACCACGTCTCGGCGTGTTTTTGCAGCTGTGGCCAGTGTTTGCGCGTTGAATGCCAGTGGTCGGTCATTGTCTCACCGGCATTCCAGGCCCGCCAGAGACCGCTGATCGCCTCGCCAGCCGCAGGCGTCAGGTCCTTGGTATAGAGCGCGAGGAAGGCTTCGAGCTTGTCCAGATGAACATCTTCCTCCTGCTGATAGATGTGCCACAACATCGGCCGTCCCGCCCATTGCGCGCGGACAAAGGAATCTTCGCCGCGTACGGCGTTGAAATCACAGCACCAGAGCAACGGGTCATACTGGTCCTGTCGGACGAACGGCAGCACCTGCACGGTCAAGGCATCGCGCACATGCAGTGCCCCCGCCTGCAGGTCCCTCACGCCCAGCCAACGCTCGACGTCACCCAGGATACGCCCTTGCGGCACCAGCAGATGAGTGGGCATCGAGTCGCTCGCCAAGGTGTCCAGCCAGCTGGCCAACCCGGCATTTTCATAGGCAAACAGCGAAATCAGTAGCGCACCGGGCACCCGATCGACTCCCAGGCCTTGCAGGAAGGTTTGCTGAGCCTCGGGACTCTGCTGGAATTGCCGGCGCCGTTCGAGTAATCCGCTTTCACGCAGCAGGCCGCCCGTACCTTTGTGGAACCCGGGGAAGAAAAAGTGCTTCTGGACGTGTTTATATTTTACCGACGGCAAGCCGTGGCAGCCGATCACCCAATCCTCGGCGCTCAGGTAATCGAGGTTCATCCACAGCGGCGTTTTGTCCCGCTGCGCCATGGCGTCCATGTAGGCGCCTGGCAACTGGCAGGCGAACGCGGCGATCACCACATCGGCCGCTTCGACCGGTTGCCAGTCGGCCGACCATTGACATACCTCGACACCCTGGTGCCATTGCCGGCCAGCGTGAATGTCGATCTGCGGACACAGGCGCTCGAAGGCGCGCAGATCGTCGACCCACAAACGCACCTCCACCCCGTGCTCGGCTACCAGTTGCCGGGACAGCCGCCAGGTCACGCCGATGTCGCCAAAATTGTCGACCACGGTGCAAAAAATATCCCAGCGGGTTTTCATATCAGGCATTCCAGGCTCCCGTTGGCAAAGGTGCCAATTGTCCGCATAAATCAGCCCGCGCAGAAGAGCCGACGCCGATTAATCTTCGTGCGACAATCGGCACTCGCCCGCGACCCCTCGCCAGGAGGCAACCATGCCCTACCGCCCTACTCCGCGCCGACCCATTGCGATTCACCTCAGCGCCCTGCAACTGACCGGCAGCATCGCCCTGGGCCTGTGGCTGGGTTTCATCGCCATCGCATTGACCGGCTGGCTGGTGTCCCGGCTTTTTTTCAGCGAGCAACTGGCGCCGGTCGCTGCCGCGGTGGAACAACTGGCCAAGCCGGCGGTGGTGGCACCTCCGGTGCCGGACATCCCCGCACAGAGTCCGTTGTTCGAGCAGTATGAAGAAAACCTGCGCAAGAACGAGCAGGCGCAACGACTCGACCAGGCGCGCGGCAGCAACCGCAACCTGTCGAACCCCCGCTGCCAGTTCTGGTTGCAACAGGACCAGACGGCACCGAGTGAAAAAAGCCGCGCCAACGTCCTGCAATTCTGCGATTGATCATGAATAAGCACACTGTCCACCAACTGATTCTCGACAAACTGCGGGTCGATCTCGACATTGCCGAGCGCGCGGCGCAAACCGCTTACGAAACCGCGACCCACGAAGAAAACATCGCTGAAAACAAGTACGACACCCTGGGGCTGGAGGCGTCTTACCTGGCTGCAGGCCAAGCCAGGCGGGTCGAGGAGATTCGCCAGTCACTGGCGCTTTGCCAGAACCTGCCATTGCGTGCGTACGACGAGCAACGGGGTATCGAGATAGGTGCGCTGCTCGGCCTGGAGGACGAAAAGGGCCGCGAGCAATGGTTGTTCCTGGCGCCGGATGCGGCGGGCCTGAAGGTTGACCTGGTGGGGCAACTGATTACCGTCATCACCCCGCGCTCACCGCTGGGCAAAAGCCTGCTGGGCAAGTTCGCAGGCGACGAGGTGGAGATTCTGGTGGCGGGCGCTCGGCAACAGTTTGCTGTCACCGAGGTGATTTGACCGGCTGCCCTGCCAACGCGGCCGGGCCGCTCTATCAGTGAACCGGCAGTTCGACGCCGTCGAACAGCTCTTCCAGCTCCTGTTTGTTGTGGCACTGGATGGCCTTGGCCATGACTTCGCGGGTCAGGTGCGGGGCGAACTTCTCGATGAAGTCACACATGAAACCGCGCAGGAAGGTGCCGCGACGGAAACCGATCTTGGTCACGCTGGATTCGAACAACTCGCTGGCATCGAGCACCACCAGGTCGTTGTCGAGCTTGGTATCGACCGCCATTTTCGCCACGATACCCACACCCAGGCCCAGGCGCACGTAGGTCTTGATCACGTCGGCGTCCGCGGCGGTGAATACTACCTTGGGCGTCAGGCCACGGTGGCTGAAGGCTTCGTCGAGCTTGGAACGGCCGGTGAAACCGAACACATAGGTCACGATCGGGTATTCGGCCAGGGCTTCGAGCGTCAACTTCGAGAGTTTGGTCAGCGGATGCCCCTGGGGCACGACCACACAGCGATTCCAGCGATAGCAAGGCATCATCACCAGGTCGCCAAACAGTTCGAGGGCTTCGGTGGCAATGGCGAAATCCACGGTGCCATCAGCGGCCATCTCGGCGATCTGCATCGGCGAACCCTGGTGCATGTGCAGGGCAACGTCCGGATACTGCTTGATGAAATTGCTGATCACCGGCGGCAACGCGTAGCGCGCCTGGGTGTGGGTGGTAGCAATCGACAGGGTGCCTTTTTTCTCGTTGGAGAATTCCTGGGCGATCTGCTTGATGCTTTCGACCTTGCGCAGGATCTCGCCAGCGGTCGTGATAATGCGCTCACCGGCCGGGGTAACGCGCGTCAGGTGCTTGCCGCTGCGGGCGAAGACTTCGACGCCTAGTTCGTCTTCCAGCAAACGGATCTGCTTGCTGATGCCCGGCTGAGAGGTGTAGAGACTTTGGGCGGTAGCGGAAACGTTGAGGTCGTGGTGCGCCACTTCCCAGATGTAGCGCAATTGTTGGAGCTTCATATGAATCCCTCAAAGCAGGTAGACGCCACGGGCATCAGCGACGGTATATAACTATATTAATGGTTTGAAGAATAAATCTAGAACTTTTTGTCAAAATGCCATTATTCGTGTTCTAGCGATCCCCTTGGCGACGACGCTGCACCAGCGGCACCAGGTAGACCGGTACCTTGGCCAGTTGCAACACACGCGCTGCGGTCCGGCCCAAAGGCGTTTCAGCACCCGCACCATGGCTGTGGCTCCCTACGATGAGCAAATCCACCGAGAGTTTCTGCGCCTGGTCGAGAATCACCTGCGATGGATCCCCCTGCAGCACCCGTACCGCCTTGATCCGCTCAAGGTCCTGCTCCCCCTCGTCACCCAACTCTTCGCGAAAATTGTCGAGCACCCGTTGCTCGATGCTGGCAATCACCGCGTTAAGACCCTGGCTGTGAAATTCGTTCAATGCCTGCTCATCGAGATAACTCTGCAGCACCGATTCGGCAAACAGCCCCATGGGCTCGACGGCGTGCACCACATACAGGTCGGCATTGAATGTTCGGGCCAATTCCAGGGCATGCTGCATCACCACAGGTGCGTACAGCCCGAGGTCAGTGGCATACAGCATCGAACGAATCATATGACCTCCTCGCGTGCCAACATGGCGGAGATTGATTCAGCTTAGCAGTGCCTTGGCGAGAGCGACATCTGGCGTAACACGTTGAACGGCGGGCTTAAACCTTTTGCTCGTTGCTTATGCCATGCGGCACATGGCCGGTAGCAACCACTTCGCGGGCCAACTCGCAGTGACCCGCCTGATCGTCGAAAAACACATCGGCGGCAAAGGCTTCGAGAAAGGCCGACTTGGTCAGGCCACCGAGAAACAGCGATTCATCCAGGCGAATATCCCACTCCCGCAACGTACGGATCACCCGCTCATGGGCCGGCGCCGAGCGTGCCGTGACCAGTGCCGTGCGAATCGGACAAGCATCATCCGGGAATTCGCGCTGCAACAGATTGAGGGCAGCGAGGAAGCCCTTGAACGGCCCGCCGCGCAAAGGCTCGCGGGCCGCTTCGCGCTCGCTGGCCTGAAACGCTTCCAGGCCACCGGCTTGGTAGACCCGCTCGGACTCGTCGGAAAACAGCACGGCATCACCGTCGAAGGCAATGCGCAGTTCATCGCTGGCCGCACGGCTGGCGCCGCCGGACAGAATGGTCGCCGCGGCGAATCCGGCGTCCAGTGCACTGCGTACGTCATCGGCGTGGGTTGAAAGAAACAGATCGCAGCCAAAGGCCTTGAGGTACGGATACGGACTGCGTCCTCCGACAAACGCCGCACGGGAAATCGCCAGTCCATAGTGATGGATCGAGTTGAACACGCGCAGGCCGGTGTCGGCGCTGTTGCGCGACACCAGGATCACCTCGACCCGGGCCCGGCCGAGGTGGGCATTGAGGTTGAGGAGTTTTTGCACCAGCGGGAAGGCGTCACCGGGCTCGAGGATTTCTTCTTCGTGTTCAATCTGATATTGCCGGTAGGCCTCGACGCCACTCGACAGGTAGACCTTGTGGCTTTCACTCAGGTCGAACAACGCTCGCGAAGAAATCGCCAGCACCAACTTGTCGTCTATGGACTTTGGCATCCCCTTCCCCCTCCGGTTGATCGACTCAGGTATTACGTCGATCGATGAAACTCAAACTGCGATACATCGCCTCGATCCGTGGCAATTCACAGCCGACGGCCTTCGCCGCGGCCAGTGGCCGGGCGTAGATGGCCTCCAGTTCCAACGGACGCTTGTGCAAAAAATCGTGGTACATGCTCGGCCAGTAGTCCGGCATTCTCTGCGTCACCTGCAAAAGCTGCTCGGCATAACCGGCGGGCACTTCGTGACCGCAGGCGGTTGCGCCCTGGATCACTTCGGCCATTAGCGAGCTGATCAGCTCACGGCTGTCGGCGTCGGCCATCAGCGGCGTGGTACTCGCCCCGAGCAGCACGGACAGGCCGTTGTAAGGAATATTCCAGACCAGTTTCTGCCAGCGCGCCTGGTGCAGGTTAGCCATGGCCTGGGCGTCGATGCCAGCCGCGCGAAACAACCCGGCCCCCTCCTCGACAATCGCGGCACGCGATGGATCATCGGACGCCGGCCCGCTGTGATAGCCGACATGTACCGCCCCCAGCGCCTGATGAGTAATGACACCGGGGCCCTGGCGATGGACGCAGATATAACAGAGCCCGCCCAGCACATGCAGCGCATCGGGCAGCAGTTCACGCAGGCTGTCTTCGACATCCAGGCCATTTTGCAATAGCAGCACCCTGGCATTCGGTGCGGCGGCCTGCACGATGGCGGGCGCGAGATCGTGGTTACTGGTGGTTTTTGCGCCAACCAGCAACCAGTCGCAAGGTGGCATGTCTTCGGCCGCCGAGTAAGCCTGCACCGGATTCAGCGTCAGCGCTCCATGTACAGCGCTGTGCAGTTGCAGCCCGCGCTCGGCCACCGCACGAAACTCGCTGCGCAACAGAAAATGCACATCGTAGCCGGCCTGAGCCAGCATCATCCCGTAGAACCCGCCGATGGCCCCGGTCCCGATAATTCCGATTGTCGGTTTCGCAACTGCACCCGTCATGGCAACTCCTCTGCTGTTCGACCCAATGCCCGCCCCAGAGCGGCGTTGAGCTCGGCGCCGGTCAGGCGCGATTTTAGTGCCCCGAAGAATTCGCCGTCGCGTACGACAAACAGCGCCGGCAAGTGAAAGACCTGATATCGCTCGACCACCCCTCCATTGTTGCCGGCATCGATCCAGCACAGGCGATCGACGTCCAGGTCGAGCGCAGGCAGCTGCTCACGGGCAAAACGACAGGAGGCGCAGCCGACACTGGTGAAAATCACCAGCGATACGCCGCTCATTGCCAACAGCCGTTGGTCGGCGTCGAAATCGGTCAGTTCCAATTCGACCACTATACTGGGTGGAACAATGTCAGATGGCCGACACATGGAGTCCGTGCTCATGGGACGTTTTCTTCCTCATCCTGACGATATACCTGTCGAGTTGACGTTGCTCAAACCTGAGTGCATCTCCAGGCAACAGCTGCACACTATCAGCCTCGGGGGCATGGCTTGCAATTATCACCGCGCCTGGCGCCATGGCACCGCGCTGGAGGTGCGCATGCCGACCCTGAACCCGGACCTGCGCTTTCTGGGCTATGTGGCCTGGTGCCTGCGACGCAAGCGAGGCTATCTGGTGGGCATTGCCTTCGTCGACGAACAGACGCTTTTCAGCGCAAGAATGGGTGAGCAGGTGTGCCAGATCGAGCGCTACTGCCGCCAGCATGACGCCCACAACGACTTGCAGGAAATCCAGGCCCTGGCCCTGGAGTGGGTCCAGCAGCATGCCGACGAGTTCTCCCACGACAAGGTCCACCAGGCATTTGCACAGGCCGTACTGGATTAAACCGGGCCAGCCCATTGTCGAGCCACGGTGTAACGCGCTAAGGTTCTGCTCCCCGACGCGCTTAATTTGCTGTGCTCCGCCGCGCGGGTTCGCTGGCGGCCGGCACCCGTGACCTGACGAGTAAACGATGGCTGATTTACCGATCAACGACCTAAACGTCGCTTCCAACGAGACGCTGATCACTCCTGACCAGCTCAAGCGTGATATCCCCCTGAGCGATGCCGCCCTGCGCACCGTCACCAAGGGCCGCGAAGTCATTCGCAACATTCTCGATGGGACCGACCATCGCCTGTTCGTGGTTATCGGGCCTTGCTCGATCCACGATATCAAGGCGGCCCACGAGTACGCCGAGCGCCTGAAGGTCCTCGCGGCGGAAGTGTCCGATACCTTGTATCTGGTCATGCGCGTGTATTTCGAGAAGCCACGCACCACCGTTGGCTGGAAAGGCTTGATCAACGACCCCTACCTGGACGACTCGTTCAAGATCCAGGACGGCCTGCATATCGGTCGCCAGCTGTTGCTGGACCTGGCCGAAATGGGCCTGCCAACCGCTACCGAGGCACTCGACCCGATCTCCCCGCAATACCTGCAGGATTTGATCAGCTGGTCGGCCATCGGTGCGCGTACCACCGAATCCCAGACTCACCGTGAAATGGCTTCCGGCCTGTCCTCGGCCGTCGGCTTCAAGAACGGAACCGATGGCGGCCTGACCGTAGCGATCAACGCCCTGCAATCGGTTTCCAGCCCGCACCGTTTCCTGGGCATCAACCAGGAAGGTGGCGTGTCGATCGTTACCACCAAGGGCAATGCCTACGGTCACGTCGTACTGCGCGGCGGCAACGGTAAGCCGAATTACGATTCGGTCAGCGTAGCCCTGTGCGAACAAGCGCTGAACAAAGCGAAGATCAAGCCCAACATCATGGTCGATTGCAGCCACGCCAACTCCAACAAGGACCCGGCCCTGCAACCGCTGGTGATGGAAAACGTCGCCAACCAGATCCTCGAAGGCAATCAGTCGATCATCGGCCTGATGGTCGAAAGCCACCTGAACTGGGGTTGCCAGGCCATCCCGAAAGACCTCGCCGACCTGCAATACGGCGTGTCGATCACCGATGCCTGCATCGACTGGACTGCTACCGAAAACACCTTGCGCAGCATGCATGCCAAGCTCAAGGAAGTACTGCCAAAACGCCAACGTACCTGATTGGCGCTTGCCGCAGACAAAAAAACGCCGGGCTGAGCCCGGCGTTTTTTTATGCCGCGATTTTCTCGAGGGTCACTGGCTCAGCTTGGCAGCATGGCGCTGGTGACGCTCCATGTAGCGCTCGACGTAGGAGCACGAGGGAATGACGGTATAGCCCATTTCCTCGGCGTACTGCAGCGCCTGTTCGGTCAGGGCCGCGGCAATGCCGCGACCGCGCAATGCATTGGGCACAAATGTGCGATAGATATCCAGGGTCTGTTTCCCCAGATCCATATAGGTCAGGTAGGCACGATGACCGTCCACATTGGTCTCGAATTGATGACCAGCCTGGTCATGGTGGATGGACAACGCCTCGCTCATCACTACTCCTCGCGGGTCTGGAATTCTGACCCCTACCTTACCGATGTTTTTCCGGCGAAGGAACAACTACGCCACCCCGTGCCTGAATCGACACCGAGAAGAGCTACACCGATCTCGCGCAACCGAGCACGTACAAATAGTAGGCACCATTGGCAGAAATGCTCAAGGTTCGCTCGTCATCATGCTGGTTGGCAGGTGCTGCTGTGGATAACGCAGGAAACAGCTCGATCGAAGGTCTTGCACCGATCGGTAGCCTGAACATTGCCGGATGTTGAGACATAAGACGAGCGCCCCTCGTTAAAGTCACCTGAACATGGAGAAAGATATGAGAGACACCGCGCAATTTCCGAACAAAAGTGTAGACGAATGCATCTAGAAGGACTTTAGCCAAGACCGGAAAAAGAGCTTTGGGCCTGGGGAACTTTTCCTTGGCGGCTCGCTCATCTCGGGCCTTGCAGCTGGATATTTTTTATACAACGCAGTTAAAAGTTGCTCGAAAAAGAATCAACGCCTACAATTTTTTTTGCTTCTTGCTTCACGTCAGTTTACTTACGACAAGTAATGGGTAGTATGTACGCCGGCTATTTCCTCACTCGGAGGAGACAGCCACTTAATAGAAAGTCCTTGAAGGGGAACACGATGAACAACGTTCTGAAATTCTCTGCTCTGGCCCTGGCCGCAGTTCTGGCTACCGGTTGCAGCAGCGCATCGAAAGAAACCGAAGCACGTCTGACCGCTACTGAAGACGCAGCAGCTCGCTCCCAAGCTCGTGCAGACGAAGCTTACCGTAAAGCTGATGAAGCTCTGGCTGCTGCTCAAAAAGCACAACAGACTGCTGACGAAGCTAACGAGCGTGCTCTGCGCATGCTGGAAAAAGCTAGCCGCAAGTAATAGTCCTTCGGGATTATTATCAAGCCGACCCATTTTTTGGGTCGGCTTTTTTATTGCCTGCAGTTTCCTGCAGCCAATAAAAAACCCGCCGACGCGGCCTGCGTCGGCGGGTTTTTTTCAGGCATTACTGCAGCGGGTCGATCGGCGCACTCGTCACCATGGCCGCGGTAGTGTTCGGCACGCCGATTTCCACCGGCAGGCCATCTTCGGCAGCCACTACATCGCGTACCACATCCCAGTTCATACGCAGGTTATTGGTGATGTCTTCACGCTTGAGCATCGCGTTGATCACCGCAGTGTGCTTGTCGACCACCGACGGGTTGCCCTTGTCATCCAGCGGCGTGTGCGCTTCCAGGTAGACCTTGCCGCCACTCACGCCGAACTTGTAGGAGTCGTTGATGATCCGCACCGACGTTCCAACCGGCACCATGCCTGCCATTTCCAGCACGTTATTGTTGAACATGCGGAAGCAGCCATGGCTGGTGCGCATGCCGATGCCGAACTTCTTGTTCGAGCCGTGGATCAGGTAGCCCGGCGTCCCCAGGGTGAACTTGAACGGCCCCAGCGGGTTGTCCGGGCCGGCCGGCACCACGTTGGGCAGCGGATCACCATCGGCGGCATGTTCGGCCTTGATCGATGCTGGAGGCGTCCAGGTCGGGTTCGGCGTCTTGGCGGTGATGCTGGTGTGGGCAATCGGCGAGCCCCAACCTTCACGACCGATACCCAGCGGGTAGGTGTACACCACGTTCCGCCCTTTCGGGAAGTAGTAGAGGCGGTACTCGGCGAGGTTGATCACAATACCTTCACGTGGCCCTGGCGGCAGGATGAAGCGGGTTGGAAGCACGATTTCAGTGCCGGCGCCAGGCAACCATGGATCGACGCCAGGGTTGGCGGCCACCATTTCCGAATAACCCAGGTCGTAGGTCGTGCCCAGGTCGGCGAAGGTATCTTCGTACTTGGCCTTGATCACCTGCACCTGACCAACGATGTCTTCACCAGGCGGTGGCAGGGGTAGCTCCAATGCTGCGACGGGACCCGCTACACAGAGGGCGGCAAGTGTCAGGCAGCGGGTGACGGCGGGAAAGCGCGGCAACATCCGGAAAATCCTTTGCATGATCGACATAGGGTATAAGAACGCGATTGTACACCGCTGGCCGTTATTTCGGGGAGGTTGCGGGGGGTGTAGGCGATGCAAGGCATTTCATGCGGAGAGCTGGCTGCCAGTCAAGGCAGACTGACATTGCTTGTTGACAGAGTACATATCCATTCCTGCGGTCACGGCCACTTAGGGTTTCGCCCTTACGGCGAGTCACTTGGAAAAGCCCGTAGGAGCGAGCATGCTCCGGGCGGCGTTCCGACGATGGAGGTCAACGATGACGCGGGAAGCCTGACACCCCGTTGTGCTCTCAGGTTTTTCGCGAGCATGCTCGCTCCTACAGGGGATCTGGTACGGCCGCAAAAATCAGGTCGGCTGTCAGGCCGCCTCGCTTTGGCTTTGCCGTAAGGGCGAAACCATAAGTAGCCGTGACCGCAGCAATGGATATGTACACAGTAAACAAAACATAGGTCGACTGTCAGGCCGCCTTCGCTGGCAAGCCAGCTCCTACAGGGGCCGCCACCACAGAGAAGATCAAAGCTCGAACCGCAACTCCGGCCAGATCGGCGACGTGCCACGCTTCTGCGATTCCAGAATGGCCCGGCACAACGAACACAGGCGCTGGTCCTGGAACACCCGGCGATCGACGTTCGACCAACGCGGTTGAGCCGGCAGCAGGCTGCCGCATAGGGTCCGGTCTGCCGAGCCGCCCAGTTCCAGTTGTCGGGTCACCAGGTGTACCCGCACTTCCTGGCAGGCGAACAGATCCAGCTGTTCGTCAGGCTCGATCAGTTGGTAGGCATAAAGTGACCAGGCAGAACGCGGCATCGGGGGCTCCAAATCGGGGGCGCCACCTTAGCCGAAAGCCCGCTCCTAGAAAAGTGTCATAACAGTGGTTTTAGCGTAGGCCAGACATTTTCCAGCAACTTGTCCTGAGCCCCGGCTGCCGGGTGAATGCCATCGGCCTGCATCAGGTCCGGATGACCGCCCACGCCGTCGAGGAAAAACGGCACCAACGGGACGTTTTTCTCATCCGCCAGGTTGCTGTAGACGTCGGCAAAGGCCTTGGTGTATCGAGCACCGTAATTGGGTGGCAATTGCATGCCGAGCAACAGCACCTTGGCGCCCGCGTCCTGCGACTGTTGAATCATCGACGCAAGATTTTGTTGCAATTGTGTTGGGAGCAAGCCGCGCAGGCCGTCATTGCCCCCCAACTCGAGGATCACCAACTCAGGCTTATGCTCTGCAAGCAGCGCCGGCAGGCGTGCCTGGCCGCCGGCACTGGTGTCGCCGCTGATGGACGCATTGATCACCTTATCGTCGAAACCTTCGCGCTTGAGCCGCTGCTCGAGCAACGACACCCACCCCAAGCGGGTATCCAGTCCGAAACCGGCGCTGATACTATCGCCAACGATCAGGACTGTACCCGCCGCTGCGTTCTGGGCCATGCACATCAAGGCCAGGCCAGCACTCAAAAACCACACACGCATCGGATTCTCCATGGGCGCAAGCATTCTCACCGCGAAGAACCTTAGCAAAGTGGTTCCCAGCGCGGAAGGTGAACTGACCATCCTGCACCAACTCAGCCTGGAACTGAACAAGGGCGACAGCCTGGCCATCGTCGGTGCCTCCGGTTCGGGCAAGTCCACCCTCCTCGGCCTGCTCGCCGGCCTCGACTTGCCGAGCAGCGGCGAAGTCACCCTCGCCGGCCAGGACCTGAGCAACCTCGATGAAGACCAGCGGGCACGCATCCGCGCCGAACACGTGGGTTTCGTCTTCCAGTCATTCCAGCTGCTCGACAGCCTCAACGCCCTGGAAAACGTCATGCTGCCGCTGGAGCTCGATGGCCGCCAGGACGCCCGTGGACGCGCCACCGAGCTGTTGCAACGGGTCGGCCTGGGGCAACGCCTGACCCACTCGCCACGCCAGCTCTCCGGCGGTGAACAGCAGCGTGTGGCGATTGCCCGGGCGTTTGCGGCCGAACCCGACGTGCTGTTTGCCGACGAGCCCACCGGCAACCTCGATAGCCATACCGGCGAGCGCATCAGCGACCTGCTGTTCGAACTCAACCAGGAACGCGGCACGACCCTGGTGCTGGTGACCCATGATGAACGCCTGGCACATCGCTGCCGGCGCCTGATCCGCCTTGAAGCCGGCCTGCTGGTCGCCCCTCTGGAGCCTTGATGGCACGCCTGCCGCTGTTGCGCCTGTTCAGTCTCGCCGTCCGTCAACTGTTGCGCGATGCCCGCGCCGGTGAACTGCGCGTGCTGTTTTTTGCCCTCGTGGTCGCGGTGGCCGCCAGTACCGCCATCGGCTATTTCGGCGCGCGCCTGAATGGCGCGATGATGTTGCGCGCCACGGAGTTTCTCGGAGCCGACCTGCTGCTCGAAGGCAGCTCGCCAGCGCGCCCCGAGCAAGTAAGAAGCGGTACCGAGCTTGGCCTCGAACACGCCCGGGTGGTGGAGTTTTCCAGTGTTATCGCCACGGACAACGGCATACAGCTCTCCAGCATCAAGGCGGCAGACGACGTCTACCCACTGCGCGGTGAGCTGAAAAGCGCCCCTGCGCCTTTCGCCCCGGAAGAATCCGGCGGCGGGCCGAAACCCGGTGAGGCCTGGGTCGAAGCCCGGCTGCTGACGGCGCTGGACTTGAAGATCGGCGACAGCATCGATGTCGGCATGAAAACCCTGAAGCTGGCACGGGTACTGACCTACGAGCCCGACCGCGCCGGCAACTTCTACAGCCTGACGCCGCGGGTGCTGATCAATCTCAGCGACTTGCAAGCCACTGGCGTGGTGCAGCCCGGCAGCCGGGTCAGCTACCGCGAACTCTGGCGTGGCGATGCCTCGGCCCTGGAAACCTATCGCCAACTGATCAAGCCCGGCCTGGCCGCCAACCAGCGCATCCAGGATGCCCGCGACGGCAACCGGCAGATTGGCGGCGCACTGGGCAAGGCCGAGCGCTATCTGAATATGGCCAGCCTGGTGGCGGTATTGTTGGCCGGGGTGGCCGTAGCGTTGTCAGCGACGCGCTTCGCCACCCGCCGCTTCGATGCCAGCGCGCTGCTCCGCTGCCTGGGCCTGTCCCGCCGGGAAACCATGGTGCTGTTCAGCTTGCAGTTGGCCGTACTCGGCCTGCTCGCCAGCCTTGGCGGCGCCGTCATCGGCTGGCTGGCGCAATTGGGTCTGTTCGCCTTGCTGCACGATTTGTTGCCGACCGATGTCCCGCCGGGCGGCCTGCTCCCGGCCATCGCCGGTATCGGCACCGGACTGGTGGCCCTGGCTGGTTTTGCCCTGCCGCCGCTGGCGGCGTTGGGTCGGGTTCCCCCCTTGCGTGTCTTGCGCCGGGACCTGCTGCCGATCCCTTCCAGCACCTGGATGGTCTACGGCGCGGCGCTGGGCGCCCTCGGGCTGATCATGTGGCGCCTGAGCCTTGACCTGGTGCTGACCTTCGCCCTGCTCGGCGGCGGCGTGGTCGCGGCACTGATATTGGGTGGCTTGCTGTTGCTGCTATTGAAAAGCCTGCGACGCCTGCTGGCTCGTGCCTCCCTGCCGTGGCGCCTGGGGCTGGGCCAATTGCTGCGCCATCCGCTGGCAGCCGCAGGGCAGTCCCTGGCATTCGGCCTGATCCTGCTGTCGATGGCGTTGATCGCCCTGCTGCGCGGCGAGTTGCTGGACACCTGGCAGAACCAGCTGCCCAGGAACGCACCGAACTATTTTGCCCTGAATATCCTGCCTGCGGACAAGCAGGCGTTCACCGACCGCCTGATCTCGTTGTCGGCGCAATCGGCGCCACTGTATCCGGTAGTCCCCGGACGACTGATCAGCATCAATGGTGAACCGGTGCAGCAAATCGTCACCAAGGAATCGGCGGGTGACCGGGCTATCCAGCGTGACCTGAGCCTGACCTGGGCGGCAGACCTGCCCGCGGGCAACAAGATCACCGCCGGCCATTGGTGGCCAGAGCAACCGCCGGATGACATCCCCGGCGTGTCGGTGGAGGGCAAGGTCGCCGAGAGCTTGAAACTCAAGCTCGGCGACCATCTGGTCTTTACGGTCGGCGGGGCCAATCGCGAGGCGAAAGTCACCAGCCTGCGGGAGATCAACTGGGATAATTTCCAGCCGAACTTCTTCATGATTTTCCAGCCAGGCACCCTGAAGGATTTGCCCGCCACCTACCTGACCAGCTTCTATCTGGCGGCAGGGCATGACCAGCAGATCGTCGACCTGTCGCGCAGTTTTCCGGCGGTGACGATCCTGCAAGTCGAAGCGCTGCTGGCGCAATTGCGCAGCATCCTCGCCCAAGTCACCCTGGCAGTGGAATACGTACTGTTGTTTGTCCTGGCGGCAGGGATGGCGGTGTTGTTTTCCGGCCTGCAGGCGACCCTGGACGAACGCATTCGCCAGGGCGCCCTGCTGCGGGCGCTGGGGGCCGAACGGCAACTGCTGGTGAAGGCACGACGGATCGAGTTCGGATTGCTCGGCGCGGTCAGCGGCCTGCTCGCGGCACTCGGTTCGGAAGTCGTCAGCCTGGTGCTCTACCGCTACGCCTTTGACCTCCCCTGGCATCCGCATCCATGGCTGCTGGTGCTGCCACTGATCGGCGCCGTGCTGATCGGCGGTGCTGGTGTGTTCGGCACCCGGCGCGCCCTGAATGCCAGCCCCCTGACAGTCCTGCGCGAGGGTTGATAGACTCAAGCGCTCCTGATTCGAAGAAAAGTTGCCATGAGCCGTTATCGCCCTCCCCGTACCGCCGGTACCGCGCTGATCACCCCCGAAGGTGAAGCGCGGATGCGCGCCGAGTTTCATGAACTGTGGCACGTACGCCGCCCCCAAGTGACGCAAGCAGTCAGCGAAGCGGCAGCCCAGGGCGATCGTTCGGAAAACGCCGAATACACCTACGGCAAAAAAATGCTGCGCGAAATCGACAGTCGCGTGCGCTTCCTGACCAAACGCCTGGAAGCCCTCAAGGTCGTCAGTGAAAAGCCCAGCGATCCGAACAAAGTTTATTTTGGCGCTTGGGTCACGATTGAAGACGAGGATGGCAAGCAATCACGCTATCGCATCGTCGGGCCGGATGAACTGGACCTGAAACAGGGCTTGATCAGCATCGACTCGCCCTTGGCCCGCGCCCTGATCGGCAAGGCCCTGGACGCCGAAGTACGGGTCCAGACACCGACGGGTGAGCAGTGTGTGTACATCGTCGAGATCGACTATCCCTGAGGCCTCAGCGACGGGTAATCAGCCCTTGCCGGGCGACACGGGTCAGTTGCCTGATCATTTCCGGGGCGTCTTCGACGCTTGGCGACTGAATCACTGCCAGGTCAAAACTGTCCGCGGCAAAACGCGCCAGGGATTCACCGTCTTCGACAAACTGGATCAGGAAAGCTGCTGGCCCACCGATACGACGTGGCCAACCATCGAGATAACGCAGGAGCGTCGGCTGATGTTTACCGCCAAGCAGGATTTTTGGATTGCGCTGGGTGAGATGTGCCGTGATCGGCGCGGGACGTACAACAGGGCTTAGTGCATTCATCGAGTCGTGTCTCAGCCTCAAAAAGTCTGCATGGCAGGTGAGAGGCAACACCGAACCAGCGCTTTAGCGGTATTTCGAAGCCTGCTTCAAGCTTCTGTCGGTAACTCAATGAGTTACCTGGCGCCCCGCAAGTAGCTGTTTAAATCGGCGCATGGGCAGCATCCTAGAGAAGCTGACCGGACAGTGTCAAGAATGACGCACAACAAAAAAGGCTCGTCCAATCAAGCGACGAGCCTCCTTTCGAACAAGCCTTAACCCTGACAGGGACTGCATCACAGTCGATCGCGAGCGATCCCGCTGCGAATTCGCAGGATATCGGCGAGCACGGCCAAGGCGATTTCCGCCGGGGTCTTGCTGCCCAGGTTCAGCCCGATGGGCGCATGGATCCGCGCCAATTGCGCATCCCCCAACCCACCGATGCGCCGCAAGCGCTCGAAACGCTTTTGCGAAGTCTGCAGGGAGCCCATCACGCCGATGTAGAACGCATCGGTACGCACCGCTTCCATCATCGCCAGGTCGTCGATGCGCGGATCGTGGGTCAGCGCCACCACCGCCGTGTCGCTGTGGCAGCCCCCGTCGGCGATGAACACCGAGGGCAATTGACGACGAATCTCCACGTTATCCAGCACCACGCCTTCCAGCACTTCGTCCCGCGGATCGCAAAGAATCACCTCGAAGCCCAGGCCTATGGCGAACTCCGCGCAGGCCTGCGCGACACTGGAGTACCCGGCCAGCAAAAGGCGCTGCGCCGCACCGATGCGCAGCCTGACGCGATCGATCTCGCGCTCGACGCGCACACCCTGCTCGCGATCATCGAACAGACTGCGCGCGCCGCTGGCCAGGTCGACTTCACGGATCAGCCGACGCTGGCCCAATAGCGCCGACTCCAGCTCCCGCAGATGCGCCTGCACCTCACAGACGGGCTCGAGCTTTTCCACCAGCACTTCGAGCACGCCACCGCAGGGCAGGCTGATCCGCGAGCGCGGGTCATCGCCTTCGCCGTAGCGCACGACGCTGACCGTTTGCTCGAACGCACCTTCGGCGACGCGTTCGAGGAAATCCTCCTCGACACACCCACCGGACAGCGATCCGATCCACTGCCCGCCAGCATTCACCGCCAGCAACGAACCCGGCGCCCGAGGCGCCGAGCCGTAGGTGGCCAGTACGCTGCACAGCCACACACGCTGTCCGGCCGTCGACCATGCCAGCGCGCGCCGCACTACCTGCAGATCCAGATGCTGCATGTCAGTGCGCCTTGTGCTCGAGCGGCGGCGCGTCGGCCCGCAACTTCTGCACATCGTTCAAGGCCAGGTCACCCGGTTGACCGCCCCACGCCTGGCGCAGGTAGTTCAACAGGTCCGCAAGCTGCTCGTCGGTGAGCTTTTGCGCGAAACCGGGCATGGGTTGCATGTGTTCGAATCCTGCGAACTTCTGCTCGCCGATGCCATCGTCGATCACCCGAACCAGGTTGCGCGGATCTTCAAGGCGCAGGGTGGTATTGCCGCGCATGGCGACGGCAATATGCGGTTTGCCTTCACCACCCGGCGCGTGACAACCGGCACAGACGTTCAGGTAGTCCTGCCGGCCGCGCTGTGCGCTGGCACTGAGCTGGTCCAGCGGCACGTCGGTCAAGACTTTCGCCGCCGGCGGCTGGTCGCCGAGGAGGAAGGTTGCCATCGCCGCCAGGTCCGGATCGCTGAGGCCCTGGGTACTGTTGTGGAACACTGGGAACATCTCGTTGAACATGGTGCCCTGGGCGCTCATGCCGTGCTTGAGGAACGAGCTCAGGTCCTGGTGATTCCAGCCACGGGCCGCCAGGTCAGTGGCCAAGAGACTTGGTGCCAGGTAGCCGTTGAGAATACCGCCGGTCATGCGTTTATCCTGCTGCATCGCACCCGGCAGACCACGTGGGGTGTGACATTCGCCACAGTGACCGAGCACGTCGACCATGTACTGGCCACGCTTCCAGGCTTCGCTTTTGCCTTCGGTCGCAGCCAGCTTCACGTCCTTGCCGTACATCATGTTCCAGCCCAGCAGGCCCAGGCGCACGTTGAACGGAAAACTCAGGCTTGTGACCGGCGCGGCGCGCTCAATCGGCTCGACGGTTTTCAGGTAGGCGTGGATCGCGTCGGAATCCTCACGCGGCACCAGGTGATACGAGGTGTAGGGCATCGCCGGGTATAGGTTGGCGCCATCACGTCGCTTGCCTTCGGTGAGCGCCGCGAAGAATTCATCATCGCTGTACAAGCCGATGCCGTGCTCTTTGCTCGGGGTGATGTTGGTGCCGTAGATCGTACCGAACGGCGAGACGATCGGCAGGCCGCCTGCATAGGGCGCGCCACCCGGTGCGGTGTGGCAAGCCATGCAGTCAGCCGCGCGGGCGAGGTATTCGCCGCGCTTGACCTGATCATCCGCCTGCGCCAGCAACACGGGCGCAGCCAAGCCGACCGCCAGGGTCAGGCGGGTAAGTAATTGCTTCATGCTTAGCCCTCCTTGACCAGGCCGAGATCGGTCAGCACGTTGCGCGTGGCGCTGTAGTAGCGCACGTATCCGGTGCAACGGCAGATGTGGTGACCGAGGCTGTCCTCGATGACTTTTTCCAGCTGGCTCTTGACGATCGGCTGACGCTGCAGCTTTTCCACCAGCACCGTCGCGGCATTCACAAAACCTGGCGCGCAGTAGCTGCACTGGAAGGCGAACTCGTCGACGAAGCGCTGCTGGATCGGGTTCAGCTCGGTGACCCTGCCCTGCTCGTCACGGGTCGCATGACCTTCGATGGTCCGAACTTTCTTGCCTTCGAAATAGTGTGCGCCGGTGATGCAGGTGCGCACTTCTTCACTGGTGCCGTCGGGGTTGTCGACGATCACCACGCAGGCGTGGCAAATGCCTTGGCCGCAGCCCAAGCGCGAGCCAGTGAGGTTCTTGTACTCGTGCAGGTAGTCGATCATCGGCAGGTCATCAGGGATGTCCACCGGGCCGACGGATTGACCGTTGAGGGTCAGTTGAAGCGGACGGTTAGCCATTTAGGGCCTCCTTGATGCGTGCAGAAGTGATAGGCAGGTCGCGGACACGCTTGCCAATGGCGTGGGCCACGGCGTTGCCAATGGCACCGACCACCGGGATCATCACCACCTCGGCGATGCCCTTGGACGGATCGCTCGGCGATAGCGGCGGCAGGATTTCCGCGGTCTGTTTCCACACCGCCACGTGCCGCGCCATCGGCAAGCGGTAACGGTTGAAGTTCCAGTCACCCTCCCCCGGTCCGCCTTCGTACAGCGGCATTTCTTCCATCAGCGCATGGCCAATGCCCATGGCGATGCCGCCTTCGACCTGGCCCTTGACCAACTCTTCCACCAGCACCCGACCGCACTCGACCCACGAGTGGTGATTGAGCACCGACACTTCTCTCGAACCCTTGTTCACCTTCACTTCCACCAGCGTCGCCACGGGGCTGTAGTAAGTCACCGCCGCGTTGTTCAACTGGGTTGGCGGATAGGCGATGTTCTGCCGATCCAGCAGATGGAAACCGGCGCTGCTCATCTGCGCTTTCTTCGCCTTCGGCGCACCGTCGCCGTACTTGACCGCCAAGCCATCGAGCGGCAAACGCTCACGCACGCCGTCGATGCTGTACTCGGCCTCAGCCCAGCTCCAGCGGTTGAAGCCGTGCACCGTGGCACCGGTGACCAGGCCCCGTTCGTGGGCACGCTTGGCCAATACTGCGAACGGCAAGGGTTCCATGCCGTTGGCGGTGAGCTTGCCGTCGACCCAATGGGCGTCCTCGCGGCGCACCACGTAAGGGTTGGCCTGGCCGCCGTAGGGGCCTTGGCGCCAGATCTCCAGCGCCGCCGGCCACAGGCCGTGATTGAACAGCACACGCGCCGCTTCACGGGTGGCGTGGCTGAAGTAATAGGCGGAGTTGGTCGCCGACGACGCCGACGCGACCTTGCCGACCCAGCGCGGGTTGCGCAGGAAGTTGTCCTGCTCGGCCTGGCTCATGATGTACGGGTTACCGCCGCTGATCAGCTGCAATTCTTCCCATTCGGTTTCACCGGTCTTCACTTCGTGCGCCGGGCTGCCGAGGAAATCGGCCACTACCATCGCCTGCGAGGTGGACATGCCGGTACCGATTTCGATACCGATGTGGCGCAGGGTGATGCGACCGTCAACGGTGTATTCGATGCTGGCCATCGGCGCTTCGGAGCCGGTGCCGAAGTCTTTCTGGCAAATGGCGAAACCGACGCCATACCAGTGGTCCGGGTCCGCCGATTCGCGTTGTTGCTTGATCGCCTGACGGTTTTTCCAGACTTCGTTGACCGCGGCCTTGTCGAGAATCTCGTGCAGGCGCAGGGCACCGGCCGGGATCGCGCCCTGGGTGTTTTTCATGCCCGAACGCAGGGCGTTCTTGCGCCGCAGTTCAATGGCATCGACCCCGAGGCGATCGGCAATTTCATCGACCATCATTTCCGTGGCCGCCATGCTCTGCAGCGTGCCGTAGCCACGCATCGACCCGGCTTCCACCGCGCGCGAATGATAGGCGGTTACCTGCAGATCGTTCTGCGGCATGTAGTAGATCGACTGCGCCGCCGTGGCGCCTACTGCCGCTACCGACGGGCTGTAGTTGACCCGCCCGCCGCCGTCGACGCTCATCTCGGCGCGGAAGATCTTGAAGCTGTGGTCGGTCTTGTCCACCGCCAACTGATAGCGGATATCGAACGGGTGACGCTTGATGCCGCTCTGGAATTGCTCGTAGCGGTCGTTGGCCAGGCGTACCGGAACGCCGGCGCCGTATAACGCCGCCAAAGCCGCGTAGTAGACGAAAATGTTGTGGTCTTTCGAGCCGTACCCGACGGTGTAACCAGGGTGCATGTTCAGGTTCGCCAGGCCGAAACGCGACGGCGCGATCATCTTCGCAGTCTCGGTTGCGGTCTCCAGCGGGCACTGTGTCGCAACGACAAAGTGCAGGGTCTTGGTCGCCGGGTCGTACCAGCCGTTGCCGTTGTCCGGTTCCATCGCCGCGGGTTCGATCGACGGGGTCTTGTAGCGCTCGTCGAACACCAGCCAGTTGTCTGGCGGCGTATCGATCTGCTGCTTCATGCGGTCGGCGTAGAACAAGCCACGCTCGGTCAGGTTGCCGTGCAGGTTTGGCTGGGAATTCCACACCGGGCGACGGTTTTTCAGCATCGGAAACAGGATCGAGTCCTTGAGGCTGGCGAATTCGTCTTCGTCCGCCGAGGTCGGCCCGCCCACGCGCACGTAACGGAAGCTGCCATAGGGATCGCCTTCGTAGAACGGCACTTTTTCACCGTAGCGAATGGCCTTGTCATTGAACTTGAGCTGAGCCTTGGCCTGGCGGAAACGTTCGAAGTCGTTCCAGATCAGGATCGCCACTGGGTGACCGATGAACATCGGCACCTTGCCGGCCGGCAACAGTGGGTCAGGGGCGTGCTCTTCGGGGAAGACGATGCCATCCTTGACCAGGTCGTCGGCGGTGACGATGCGATCGGGCTGCAGGTCGGCACCGAGCCACGACAGGTCATAGCCGTCATAGATACGGTCGGCCTTGATGGTTTTCAGCAGCATGGCGTGGCCTTGCTGCTGCGGCCAGCCCGGCATGTCCTTGGCACGGATGTCGCGGGCAAAGACCTTGCTGCCGCAGACCTTGGACAAGGCGTCGTTGCGGGCGCGTGCCTTGCCGTTGTTACCAAGCCATTGCTCGGACGGCACGGTGACGCTGTTTTCCATCAAGGCTGCCAGCGCCTGACTGCTCAGCGGTGCAAGCGTCACGCTCACACCCGCCACCAGCCCGCCCTGAAGGAACGAGCGCCGGGATATTTCACGGTTGGACATGGATCATCCTATGAGCGGCCATGGAGGCCACCCTTCTGGTTATGTTCTGGAAATCTCGAGTCGTGCAGAAGCCCCTTTTGACGATGCAAGGGGCCGTGATGACAATGCGAAGTTGACCGAAAGGTTAACTTTAAAGGTTTATTCGCTCGCGGAAAACAAAAAACTGACCAGAAAATCAAAAAACCGCGACTTTTCGACGCAGCTGGTTGGCCACGGCTTCAGAAGTTCGCCGTTACGCAGAAAGATTCGAGGGGAGGTATCACAGAGGAGAAGAAGCCAAATTTCAGACACAAAAAACCCCGGCCTTTCGACCAGGGTCTTTGCTATCGACGCGAAGTAAAGCAGTGGCTTTCTTCGTAGCTCCAAGGCGTTCAGTGGGCCTCGGGGCAGATATGGCGCAGCGGACGGGACTCGAACCCGCGACCCCCGGCGTGACAGGCCGGTATTCTAACCGACTGAACTACCGCTGCGTATCGCTGTGGACTTGCGTCCAGGTAACTCGTTTGGTCGAAAGCTTCGGTGCTTTTCAACCGCGAACCGGATGAATCCGATTCGTTGAATATGGCGCAGCGGACGGGACTCGAACCCGCGACCCCCGGCGTGACAGGCCGGTATTCTAACCGACTGAACTACCGCTGCGCGTCGGTGGAGGCATTTCAGCCTACCTCTTGCTTTCGCAAGTTTCTCGGGAGTGGTGGGTGATGACGGGATCGAACCGCCGACATTCTGCTTGTAAGGCAGACGCTCTCCCAGCTGAGCTAATCACCCGTTTGCATCTCCGAGGCCGCGAAATTTACGCAGGTAGCGAACCTAAGTCAATAGCAGGATTGAAGTTTTTCTGAAAAAGACAAAATTCTTTCAATCAATACCGTGTCGACCGCTTTCGCGAGCAGGCCCGCTCCCACAGTGGATAGCACTTCCAATGTGGGAGCGAGCCTGCTCGCGAAGACGATGGCGCGTTCAACATCAATGCCCGGCTCGCCCTACTCGCTGTAGATCATTTTCTTGGTCATGCCGCCATCGACCACGAATTCCTGGCCGGTGACAAAACCGGCGTTCTTCGACAGCAGCCAGGCCACCATCGCCGCCACGTCCTCGACTGTCCCTACCCTGCCCGCCGGATGCTGGGCATGGTCAGCATCGGTCAGCGGCTCGGCACGGCGCACCGACGGGTCCCGCGCATCGATCCAGCCAGGGCTGACCGCATTGACCCGAATCTCCGGGCCAAGGCTGATGGCCAGCGCGTGAGTCAAGGCCAGCAGGCCGCCCTTGCTCGCGGCATAGGCCTCGGTATCGGGTTCCGACTGAGCGGCGCGGGTCGATGCCAGGTTGACGATCGCCCCGCTATGGGCCCGCAGGTACGGCGCACAGTGCTTGGCCAACAGCATCGGCCCACTGAGGTTCACCGCCAGCACTCGATTCCAGTAAGCCAGGTCGAGGCTTTCCAGGGTGATGTTGTGCGGATCGGCGACCGCGGCATTGCACACCAGCGCATCCAGGCGCCCGAACTGCCCCAGCACCTCGGCAACACCCAGCGCCACCTGCCCTTCGTTCGAGACGTCCATGGCGATGAACCAGGCGTTGTCGCCCAGCACCTTCGCCACTTTCGACCCGCGCACCCGGTCCAGGTCGGTCAGCACCACTTGCCAGCCTTCGCTGATCAGCCAGGCCGCAACCCCCAGGCCAATGCCCCGCGCCGCACCGGTCACCAGTGCCACACGGCCATTGGTGCCCGATGGCGTGGACAACTCGATCACAGGGCAGCCAAACCGCGCGCCAGGTCGGCTTGCAGGTCTGCCACGTCTTCCAGGCCGACCGCAATGCGGATCAGGCTGTCACGAATGCCCGCAGCCTCACGCTCTTGCGGCGCCAGGCGGCCGTGGGAGGTGGTGCTCGGGTGGGTGATGGTGGTCTTGCTGTCGCCCAGGTTGGCAGTTATCGAAATCAGGCGGGTCGCATCGATAAAGCGCCAGGCGCCCTCTTTGCCGCCCTTGACCTCGAAACTCACCACCGCGCCGAAGCCCTTTTGCTGACGCAGGGCCAGCTCGTGCTGTGGATGGCTCTTGAGGCCGGCGTAATGGACTTTCTCGATGCCGTCCTGCTGCTCCAGCCATTCGGCCAGTTGCTGGGCGTTGGCGCAATGGGCCTTCATCCGCAGGTTGAGGGTTTCCAGGCCCTTGAGGAAGATCCAGGCGTTGAACGGGCTCAAAGTCGGCCCGGCGGTGCGCAGGAAGCCGACCACTTCTTTCATCTGCTCGCTGCGCCCGGCCACGACACCGCCCATGCAACGGCCCTGGCCGTCGATGAACTTGGTTGCCGAGTGCACGACGATGTCCGCACCCATTTTCAACGGCTGTTGCAGCGCCGGGGTGCAGAAGCAGTTGTCGACTACCAGCATCGCGCCCTTGGCGTGAGCGATTTTCGCCAGTTCGGCGATATCCACCAGCTCAGCCAACGGGTTGGACGGCGATTCGACGAACAGCAATTTGGTGTTGGCCTTGATCGACGCATCCCAGCCGGACAAATCCGCCAGGGGCACGTAGTCGACTTCGATGCCGAAGCGCTTGAAGTACTTCTCGAACAGGCTGATGGTCGAGCCGAATACGCTACGCGACACCAGCACGTGGTCGCCGGCGCTGCACAGGCTCATCACCACCGCCATGATCGCAGCCATGCCGGTGGCAGTGGCCACGGCCTGCTCGGCGCTTTCCAGGGCGGCAATACGCTCTTCGAAGGCACGTACGGTGGGGTTGGTGTAGCGTGAATAGACGTTACCCGGCACTTCCCCGGCAAAACGCGCGGCCGCATCGGCGGCGGTACGGAATACATAGCTCGAAGTGAAGAACATCGGATCACCGTGTTCGCCTTCCGGCGTACGGTGCTGACCGGCACGAACGGCCAGGGTATCGAACGCTACGCCTTCGAGGTCGCTGTCCAACCGACCGGCATCCCAATCCTGACTCATGCTGTCACTCCTTTCCCTATTCTCGTAAATTAAAAGCCAGATACAAAACCGGCCCCTCAGGGCCGGTAGTTACTCAATTGTTGTACAGATCGATGATCGCGCTGACTGCCTGGGTCTTGACCTTGGAGGCATCGTTACGCGCCTGCTCGATCTTGTTCAGGTAAGCCTCGTCGACGTCGCCGGTGACGTATTGGCCGTCGAACACCGCGCAATCGAACTTGTCGATCTTGATCTTGCCGCCACCGACCGCTTCGATCAAGTCAGGCAAGTCCTGATAGATCAGCCAGTCGGCACCGATCAGGTCCGCAACGTCCTGGGTCGAACGGTTGTGGGCGATCAGCTCGTGGGCGCTCGGCATGTCGATGCCGTAGACGTTCGGGAAACGCACGGCCGGGGCTGCGGAGCAGAAGTAAACGTTCTTGGCGCCTGCTTCGCGTGCCATCTGGATGATCTGCTTGCAGGTGGTGCCTCGCACGATGGAATCGTCCACCAGCATCACGTTCTTGCCGCGGAACTCCAGCTCGATGGCGTTGAGTTTCTGGCGTACGGATTTTTTCCGTGCGGCCTGCCCCGGCATGATGAAGGTGCGACCGATGTAGCGGTTCTTCACGAAACCTTCGCGGAACTTCACGCCCAGGTGGTTCGCCAGCTCCAGGGCCGCGGTGCGGCTGGTGTCCGGGATCGGGATGACCACGTCGATGTCGTGATCCGGACGCTCGCGCAGGATCTTCTCGGCGAGCTTCTCACCCATGCGCAGGCGGGCCTTGTACACCGACACGCCGTCGATGATCGAGTCTGGACGCGCCAGGTAGACGTGCTCGAAGATGCACGGGGTCAGGGACGGGTTGGTTGCGCACTGACGAGTGTGCAGCTTGCCGTCTTCGGTGATGTAGACCGCTTCGCCCGGTGCCAGGTCGCGAATCAGGGTAAAACCAAGCACGTCCAGGGACACGCTCTCGGAGGCGATCATGTATTCGACGCCTTCGTCGGTGTGACGCTGGCCGAACACGATCGGACGGATGCCGTGCGGGTCGCGGAAACCGACGATGCCGTAACCGGTCACCATGGCCACGACCGCATAGCCACCGACGCAACGATTGTGCACGTCGGTGACGGCAGCAAATACGTCTTCTTCAGTCGGCTGCAGCTTGCCGCGCTGGGCCAGCTCGTGCGCGAACACGTTCAGCAGTACTTCTGAATCGGAACTGGTGTTGACGTGGCGCAGGTCAGATTCGTAAATCTCCTTGGCCAGTTGTTCAACGTTGGTCAGGTTACCGTTATGCGCCAGGGTGATGCCGTAAGGCGAGTTGACGTAAAACGGTTGAGCTTCGGCCGAGGTCGAGCTGCCCGCGGTCGGGTAGCGCACATGGCCAATGCCCATGTGGCCGACCAGGCGCTGCATGTGACGCTGATGGAACACGTCACGCACCAGGCCATTGTCCTTGCGCAGGAATAACCGGCCATCATGGCTGGTCACGATACCGGCAGCGTCCTGGCCGCGGTGCTGGAGGACGGTTAGCGCGTCATACAGCGCCTGATTGACGTTCGACTTACCGACGATACCGACGATGCCACACATGCGACGCAACCCCTACTTAATGGATCTGAACTGAACAACACTCACTGAGGCGTTTTGGCCATCGGCAAGAGCTGCTCCTTGAACGGAATATCAGCGGGTACGCTGATACCGCTGGCAAGCCACTGACTGCTCCACCCGAGAATCAGGTTTTTGGACCAATCTGCGACCAATAGAAATTTTGGCACGAGCTGCGACTGTTTCCACCACTCGTCCTGTTGTACCGGCCCCAGGCTCAACAGCCCGACCGCCACGACCACCAGCAGCACGCCACGCGCTGCGCCGAAAGCCATGCCGAGGAATCGATCGGTCCCGGACAACCCGGTGACGCGAACCAACTCGCCGATAAGATAATTGATCATTGCGCCTACGATCAGCGTGGCGACAAACATGATGGCACAGCCCGTGATTATACGAGCCGATGGGGTCTGGATATATCCGGCGAGGTACTCGGACAATGAGCCACCGAACATCCAGGCAACGGCTCCTGCGATGATCCAGGTCACCAGCGACAGTGCTTCCTTGACGAAGCCGCGGCTCAGACTGATCAAAGCGGAGATGGCGACGATTGCAACGATCGCCCAGTCAACCCAGGTAAATGGCACAGTGCAGCCTACAGACGGATAAGGCGGCGCATTTTAGCAGAGCCCATGCTTATCGGTAAGCTGCGATTGTCAGTGCATTTCAAATCGCGGCGATAGATTTAGCCACGTTCTGGTTGAAAGCGCACGACAAACCCCTTGAGGTTCTGTTGGCGGTTCAACAGGTCACGCAGGCGATCAGCCTCTGCACGCTCAATCAGCGGCCCGACAAACACGCGATTCTTGCCGTCGGCAGTGCGGATATAGGCGTTATAACCCTGGCTGCGCAGGGTTTTTTGCAGTTTTTCCGCACTTTCGCGATTGGCCAGGCTGGCCAGTTGCACCGACCAACTGACCGACAGGCCATTGGCGTCGACGCGGCTTTGACTGGTATCCGGCTTGCCCGGTGCGGCGCTGATCGGTTGCGACGGTGGCGTGGCGGGCTTGGCCGCCAGCGCCGGAACAGGGGCTGGCGCAGGGGGCGGCGTGACCGGCTTGGCGGCGGGTGCCGGAGCGACAGGCGCAACCGGTGCAACCGGCGCTTCCTGCTGGGCGATTTCTTCGTCACTCGGCACAGGTTCCTGTGGCAGGGCCTGGGGCTCAGGCACCACCACGGACTCTACCTGCACTTGCGGCATCGCCGGCGCTTGTGGCGCGGCCGGAGCCTGGACTTCCACCTGGCGCTGTTCATCCTGGCGGGAAAACAGCATCGGCAGGAAAATCACGGCCAGGGCGACCAGGACCAGGGCACCGACCATGCGTTGCTTGTAAGCCTTATCCAGCAATGCCATTTGCCGCTTCCTCCGTGGGGCGCCGGGCCAGCCACTCAAGGGCCTCGGCAACACAATAGAATGATCCGAACAACAGAATCTCGTCGTCACTCGTCGCCTGCGCACACTGCCCTTCCAGAGCGGTGGCCACACTATCATACGACGTCACCGAAGCACCGCGCTTGTCCAGCGCGTCGCGCAAGTCGGCCACCGGTCGCGCCCGGGGCGAATCCAGCGGCGCGACCGCCCAGTGCTCGACACTAGCACTCAATTCGCCAATGACACCCTCCAGATCCTTGTCAGCCAGTAACCCGAATACCGCCAGACGCTTGCCCGCCGGTGGACGGCTGGCCAGGCGACGGGCCAGATACTCTGCGGCATGGGGGTTATGCCCCACATCCAGCAACAAATTGAGGCGCTTACCCTGCCAGTCGACCTGCCGGCGATCGAGTCGCCCCACTATCCGCGTCGCTTGCAGCGCCTGGACAATCTGCGCGCTTACCCAAGGCAACCCGAGCAACAGATAGGCTTGCAGCGCCAGGGCGGCGTTTTCCATCGGCAGGTCGAGCAGCGGCAGGTCGTGCAATTCGACCGCTTGCCCCCTGGCATCGACGCCGCGCCATTGCCAATGCTGATCGGTAACACCCAGGTCGAAATCGCGCCCACGCAGGAAAAACGGGCAATTGAGTTCGCGCGCCTTGTCCAGCAGGGGTTGCGGAGGATTCAAGTCGCCGCAGAGCGCAGGCGCGCCCCGACGGAAGATGCCGGCCTTCTCAAAGGCCACCGACTCGCGGGTATCACCCAGGTAATCCGCATGATCCACGCCAATGCTGGTGACCAACGCCATGTCGGCGTCTACCACATTGACGGTGTCCAGACGTCCGCCCAGGCCCACTTCCAGGACCACGGCGTCAAGCCCGGACTGTTGAAACAGCCAGAACGCAGCCAGGGTCCCCATCTCGAAATAGGTCAGGGAGGTATCGCCGCGACCGGCTTCGACCGCAGCAAAAGCCTGGCAAAGCTCGGCGTCAGTGGCTTCGACGCCATTGACCTGCACCCGCTCGTTGTAACGCAGCAGGTGCGGAGAACTGTAGACACCGACGCGCAGGCCCTGCGCCCGCAGCAATGAAGCCACGAATGCGCAGGTAGAGCCCTTGCCATTGGTGCCGGTGACCGTGATCACCCGAGGCGCCGGCTTGCCCAATCCCATACGGGACGCTACCTGCTGCGAGCGCTCAAGCCCCATGTCGATGGCCGAAGGGTGCAACTGCTCAAGGTAGGCGAGCCACTCGCCAAGGGTACGCTCGGTCATAGGTTGGCAGGTACCGGTGGAACCACGACCGGCTCGATTGGCGCAGCGACGAATTTCGGCGTCGGCAGGCCCATCATTTGTGCCAGCAGGTTACCCAGGCGCGGACGCAGTTCCTGACGGTGAATGATCATGTCGATCGCGCCGTGCTCCAGCAGGAACTCGCTGCGCTGGAAGCCTTCGGGCAGTTTTTCGCGAACGGTTTGTTCGATCACGCGCGGCCCGGCAAAGCCGATCAGGGCCTTGGGCTCGCCGACAATCACGTCGCCCAGCATCGCCAGGCTGGCGGACACACCGCCGTAGACCGGGTCGGTCAGCACGGAAATGAACGGAATGCCTTCTTCACGCAGACGCGCCAGCACCGCGGAGGTCTTGGCCATTTGCATCAGCGAGATCAGGGCTTCCTGCATCCGCGCGCCACCGGAGGCGGAGAAGCAGATCATCGGGCAGCGCTTTTCCAGCGCGTAGTTGGCCGCGCGCACGAAGCGCTCACCGACGATGGCGCCCATCGAGCCGCCCATGAACGAGAATTCGAACGCCGACACCACGACAGGCATGCCCAGCAGGGTGCCGCTCATGGAGATCAGCGCGTCTTTTTCGCCAGTCTGCTTCTGCGCCGCGGTCAGGCGATCCTTGTACTTCTTGCCGTCGCGGAACTTCAGGCGGTCAACCGGCTCCAGGTCAGCGCCCAGCTCGGTACGACCTTCGGCATCGAGGAAAATATCGATACGCGCGCGCGCGCCGATACGCATGTGATGATTGCACTTAGGGCAAACGTCCAGGGTTTTTTCCAGCTCCGGACGATACAGCACAGCCTCGCAAGACGGGCATTTGTGCCAAAGACCTTCAGGCACCGAGCTCTTCTTGACCTCGGAACGCATGATCGAAGGGATCAGTTTGTCTACTAACCAGTTGCTCATGCTTTCTTTCTCCAGTACCGGCGGCCCGAACGCTCTGGTTCGCAGCCCCGCGTATGCCCTTGAGCTAAATTCATGTGTGCGGCGATGTTCGATGGGTGCCGGGTCAGTGCAGCGTGACCTGCGTACACCCCATCAATCCTCAGCCGTTTTGTACAGTGCAGTGGACGGCGGCAGTCTGCCAGCCGTCACATCAAGCTGCCACGGACTGCCTTGATAAACGCCTGAATCTTTGCGTGATCCTTGATGCCCTTGCTCGCCTCTACCCCGCCACTGACATCCACGGCATAAGGTCGAACCCGCGCCACCGCCTCGGCGACGTTTTCCGGAGTCAGGCCGCCCGCCAGGATAATCGGCTTGTTCAAGCCTTGCGGTATCAATGACCAGTCGAACGCCTGGCCGGTTCCACCGGGAACACCTTCGACATAGGCGTCGAGCAAAATACCGCTGGCACTCGGATAAGCCGCGCAAGCCTTCGCGATATCATCCCCCGCCTTGACCCGCAGCGCCTTGATGTACGGGCGATGCCAACCCTCGCAATCCGCTGCACTTTCATCGCCATGGAACTGCAGCAGGTCCAGTGGCACGGCGTCGAGGATTTCTCCCAGCTCGCAGCGGCTGGCGTTGACGAACAAACCCACGGTGGTGACGAACGGCGGCAACGCCTTGATGATCGCGCGCGCCTGCTGGAACGTCACGCCCCGCGGGCTCTTGGCGTAGAACACAAAGCCGATGGCGTCAGCCCCGGCCTCGACCGCCGCCAACGCATCTTCTATGCGGGTAATCCCGCAAATCTTGCTGCGAACGGCTGGCATGTCGATAAATCCTCACGGTAAATCCGGGAAAGTCCCGGATGGTAACAAAAGCGTTCGAAGGCGTCAGCCGTCAAGTTCGCTGAAACCGGTAAGGAAATGTGGGCCGATGTAACGCTCGGGCAACTGGAACTCGTCGCGGTACTCGACCTGCACCAGATACAGGCCGAACGGATGCGCCGTCACCCCGCCGGAACGGCGAATCCGACTCTCCAGCACTTCCTTCATCCACTCCACCGGACGCTCGCCGGCACCGATGGTCATCAGCACGCCGGCGATGTTGCGCACCATATGGTGCAGGAAGGCACTGGCGCGAATATCCAGCACGATCATCTTGCCGTGGCGCGTGACGCGCAAGTGATGCAGCTCCTTGATCGGCGACTTGGCCTGGCACTGGCCAGCACGGAAAGCGCTGAAATCGTGGGTGCCCACCAGGTACCGGGCCGCTTCGGCCATGCGCTCAACGTCCAGCGGACGGTGGTTCCAGGTGATTTCTTCGTTCAGGTGCGCCGGACGGATCTGGTCGTTGTAGATCACGTAGCGATAGCGCCGGGCAATGGCCTTGAACCGGGCATGAAAATGCGCCGGCATGACCTTGGCCCAACTGACGCTGACATCGTGCGGCAAATTGATATTGGCGCCCATGACCCAGGCTTTCATCGAACGCTCGACTTGCGTATCGAAGTGCACCACTTGGCCACACGCGTGCACGCCGGCATCGGTACGCCCGGCGCAGAGCAGCGAAACGGGAGAGTCGGCCACCTTCGACAAGGCGTTTTCGAGGGTTTCCTGCACCGTGAGCACGCCGGAAGCCTGGCGCTGCCAGCCACGATAACGCGAGCCCTTGTATTCAACGCCCAACGCGATCCGGAAAAAGCCGTCGGCCGCCATTTCAGCGGCCGGGTTATCTATGTTTGCCAAGGAGTGACAGCCTGCTGATGTACGCAAAGGGGGGCATTATAAGGCTGCCAGTCGAGGACGCCAGTACAACAGCAGGTACTGTGGCGAATCGGCTGCCGCCTTCGCGAGCAGGCTCGCTCCCACAGGGGATTGGTGTCTGTGGGAGCGGGCTTGCTCGCGAAGGCGGCAGCACAGACACCATCGCACCGCCCGCAAACAAAAACGGCAGCCTCAATGGGCTGCCGCTTTGCTTACAACCGCTCAATCACTCAAGCCAGGCGCGCAAGCATCTCCTTCGCTTCGCTCTTCTGCCCGTCGTCGCCTTCGCTCACCACCTCGTTGAGGATGTCACGCGCACCATCGTTATCGCCCATGTCGATGTAGGCCTGGGCCAGGTCGAGTTTGGTGGCGACCTCGTCGGTACCGGACAGGAAATCGAATTCCGGCTCATCATCGTCCACGGTTGCGAGGGCGTCATCCACCGTGAAGCTTGGCTCACTGATGCTCTGGGACAGGCTTTCCAATTCGGCGCTGACGTCATCCAGTTCAGTGCCAAATGCCTGCTCAGGCGCCGGAACGTCCATCTCATCGGCCAGCGACAAATCGAAATCCGCCGGCAGGTCCAGATCGTCCAGGGTCACTTGTGGCACGTCCGGCGATGGCGCTGCCGGCAGGTCCTTGACGTCTTCATCCAGGCTCAGCAGGAAGTCGTCCTCGGCCAGGATCGCGGGCGAAGGCTCGCCACCGAGGTCCATGTCCAGGTCGAACTCCGACAGGTCATCGAGGTTTTCCTTGATTTCAGTCTGCTGCTGCAAGACCGACTCGAAGCTCAGGTCATCGTCCAGCGGGAAATCTTCCAGATCGGCCAGGGTTGTTTCCGGCTCCGGCTCCGGCGCTGGTACTGGTGCCGGCTCGACCGCGACCGGCGTTACCGGGGTGACATTTTCCAGGTCATCCAGACTCAGGTCGAACGCGCTGTCAAAATCGTCATCGAATGCAGCCGGCGCCTGCGGCTCGTCGAGCAACAGGTCCTTGACGTACTGTGCGTCCAGCTCGGCAGCAGCGGCGGCAGCGGCGATACCGCCCGCAGCGACCAGCGCCATGGCCGGGAAGCGGCTCTTGAGTTTTTCCACCTGGGCATAATTGTCGCCATTGGCGACCAACTGCCGCTCCTGGACCACGAACGCGTCGCGATCACCCTGCAAACCGTAGACTTCCATCAGCTTGAGGCGCAAATCGCTGCGTTGCGGCTCCTGCTTGACGCCCTCTTCAAGCAGCGCGGCAGCCTGATTCAGGCGACCGCCATCGATGTGCGACTGCGCGCGACCCAACACATCGTCGGAATGCTCGGCGGCTGGCGATACCAGTGGCGCGGCAATCGGCGGCGTCACCACGACCGGGGCAATCACCGGAGCGGGAGCTGGCGCCGATGCTGGAGTCGGTGCTGGAGTCGGTGCAGTGGCCAGTTTCGGGCTGGGTGGCGCATCCTCCAGGTCATCGAAGATGCCTTTTGACAGGTCAAGCTCGGAGGAAAACGCTTGCTCTTCGGCCAAGGCGCGGGCCATGCGCAGATGTTTCTCGGCTTCCTGCTGGGCTTTGCGGCGACGGGCCAGCAACAGCAGCAACAGCAACACCACCACTGCCCCGCCACCCGCCACACCCAGCAGCCACGGATTGGTCAGCAACTCATTGAATTTCTGCTCATCGGAGGCTGCAGGTTTCGATTCGATCGGTGTTTCTGCCGGAGCCGCAGCAGGCGTCGCTTCAGCCGGAACAGGCGCGGGGGCCGTTGCTTCGGCCGGAACCGGAGCCGGCGCTTCGGCAGGCGTTGCCGCCGGATCGGCAGGCAGCTCAGCCGGGATCGCCGCAGCGGTCGCAGTTGTCGCAGGCGCTCCTGCCGCACCTTCGGCCTGCAATTTGGCCAGTTGGTTGTTCTTCAGCTCAATGAGGCGTTGCAGCTTGTCCATCTGGCTTTGCAGATCAGTCATGCGGCTTTTCAGCTCAGCACTGTCGCGGCGCTTGGTATCGAGACTTTCCTGGGTCACCGCCAGCTGGTTGTTCAAGGCCTTGGCATCGCCTGCTACGCCCTTGCCCTTGGCTTTTCCGGATTCGGCGGAAACCAGGCTCAGCTTGTCCTGAGCGGCTTGCGACGAAGACGCCTCACCGCGGCCGCGACTGGTCGCATCGAGTTGCTGCTGGCCAGTACCAGGCTTGGCGACATACCGACGCCCCTGACGCCAGGCGGTGTTCTGTGCAGTCACTTCGGCGATGGCCTTGGCTTGCGGCAGGCTTGTGCTTTGTGCCTGATCCGGCAGGCGCAATACCTGGCCGGTTTTGAGCCGGTTGATGTTGCCATCGATGAAGGCATCCGGGTTCAGCGCCTGGATGGCCAGCATGGTTTGTTGAATCGAACCGCCGTTACGCGCCTTCGCGGCGATTTCCCACAGGGTATCGCGCCGCGTGGTGGTGTATTCGGACGGTTTGGTCGCGCCAGTGACGGGCGTGGTACCGGTTTGAACAGGTTCAGCTTGCGCAGCCGCGTCAGCGGTCTGCGGCGAGAATTTCGACGGATCGAGCAGCACGCTGTAATCGCGCAGCAGTCGACCGTTGGGCCACATCACCTGAACCAGGAATTTCACCATCGGTTCGGTCAGGGGCTTACTGGAAGTGACACGCAGGATGCTTTTGCCGCTGGCGTTGAGCACCGGGGTAAAGGTCAGGTCGTTGAGAAACGCCTGGCGGTCGACACCGGCCTTGGCGAAATCTTCAGGAGAAGCCAGGCTCGGCACCACTTCGGCAGCGGTGAGCTCCTTGACGTCGAGCAACTCGATTTCCGCCACCAGGGGCTGGTTCAGCGTCGACTTCAGGGTCAGTTCCCCGAGCCCGAGGGCATGCGCCATACCGGAGGACAGCGCCGAGGCGGCCGCTATTGCTAACACCAGTTTGCGAACTTGAACCATAGCTTATCCTTAGTTTTCACATTCCTCGGCCAGCGAGGCAGATAGCCGCTGCCGTAAGGCATTGCGCGCGGGCGAAGGTCGCCGCGCGCGATCGTTTCATGCATGCCCTGCAAAGCCCTTCAGGGCGGCTCGCCTTCGACATTACGGCCAAGCATGACGCTCGTTTGGAAGTATCTTTTACAGCAGGTCTTTTATCAACAACTCGGCGACCTGCACAGCATTGAGCGCCGCGCCTTTGCGTACGTTATCTGACGTCAGCCACACATTAAGTTCCGACGGTTCGTCGATCCCCAAGCGCACCCGACCAACGTAGACCACATCCTGCCCTACCGCATCGCCGACCGCCGTCGGGTAATCGCCGGCTTCCACCAGCTCGATGCCGGGAGCGGCCTCGAGCGCAGCGTTGACTTTTGCCAGGTCGATATCGCTCGCGCACTGCAGGGTCACGCTATAGCTATCGCCAAAAAACACCGGGGCTTGAATGCAAGTGACGGAAATCTTCAATGATGGCAACGCCATGACTTGACGCAGTTCGCGCACCAGGCGCTTTTCCAGCAGGGTATGGCCCTGTTCATCCGGCTTGCCGACCTGGGCCAGCAGGTTAAAAGCCATCTGCCGGTCAAAGAAGGTTGGCTCCAGTGGGCGCACGTTCAGCAATTCGGCGGTTTGCCGGGCCAGCTCGGTCACGGCTTCGCGGCCCTGGGCCGATACTGCCAGGCTGGCGGTCAGGTTGATGCGTTGCAAATCGAGCAGCCCCAGCAGGGGTGCGAGCAGCACCGCCAGGGTGGTGGCCGCCGGGCTCGGGCTGCTGACCTGGAATGGCTTTTTCAGGCCGGCCAGCACTGAAGCATTCGCTTCCGGGACCACCTGTGGCGCTTGCTCGGCCGGCAAGGCGCCAGACAGATCGATGATCGAGCAACCGGCCGCCGTGGCACGCGCGGCGTAACTCAATGTCACTGCCGGACCGGCGGCAAAAAACACCAACTGGACCTTGCCGAAATCGAACTCATCGACTTCACGCACCCGTACGTTCTTGCCGCGGTACGGCACCGAACTGCCGGCGGATTCGCTGCTGGCCAGCAGATGCAGGCTGCCGATCGGAAAATCACGCTCTTCGAGGATCTGCACAAGCGTTTCGCCGACAGTACCGGTGGCACCGATCACGGCAATATCAAGGGTCTGGCTCATGGTTTTACCTCTGGCGAAACGGGGGGAGCGGCACTTTACCGGGTGGGGGGCATGCAGGCAATTCTGCCGGATATTTGCTGTGGCTGTACCGACCCCTTCGCGGGCAAGCCCGCTCCCACAGGTTCAGCGCCGTCCTTGTGGGAGCGGGCTTGCCCGCGAAGAGGCCGGTCTGGGCAACCAATAAACTTCAAACTGTCAGGAATAAAAAACCCGCACCTCTTTCAAGGCGCGGGTTCTTTAATGGCTTCAATCGATCAACGCTCGAGCAGGATCCGCAGCATGCGACGCAGCGGCTCGGCCGCGCCCCACAGCAGCTGGTCGCCGACGGTGAACGCGCCGACGAACTGCGAGCCCATGTTCAGCTTGCGCAGGCGGCCAACCGGGATGTTCAGGGTGCCGGTGACCTTGTTCGGGCTCAGCTCCTGGATGCTGGTCTCACGGCTGTTCGGCACCAGCTTGACCCAAGGGTTGTGCTGGCTGATCAGCCCTTCGATATCAGCGATCGGCACGTCTTTGTTCAGCTTGATGGTCAGCGCCTGGCTGTGGCAGCGCATGGCGCCGATGCGCACGCAGATGCCATCCACCGGGATCGGGCTCTTGAAGCGACCGAGGATTTTGTTGGTCTCGGCCTGGGCCTTCCACTCTTCACGGCTTTGACCGTTCGGCAGTTCCTTGTCGATCCACGGGATCAGGCTGCCAGCCAGCGGTACGCCGAAGTTTTCGGTCGGGTACGCGTCGCTGCGCATGGCTTCAGCCACACGACGATCGATGTCGAGGATGGCACTGGCCGGATCGGCCAGTTGATCGGCAACAGCGGCATGGGTCGCACCCATTTGCTTGATCAGCTCACGCATGTTCTGCGCGCCGGCACCGGAGGCCGCCTGATAAGTCATGGCGCTCATCCACTCCACCAGGCCAGCCTCGAACAGGCCGCCCAGGCCCATCAGCATCAGGCTGACGGTGCAGTTGCCACCGATGTAGTTCTTGGTGCCCGCGTCCAGCTGCTGGTCGATGACCTTGCGGTTTACCGGGTCCAGCACGATGACGGCGTCATCCTGCATGCGCAGGCTGGAGGCGGCATCGATCCAGTAACCCTGCCAGCCGGCTTCGCGCAGTTTCGGGAAGACTTCGCTGGTGTAGTCGCCACCCTGGCAGGTCAGGATCACGTCGAGGGTCTTCAGCTCTTCAATGCTGTAAGCGTCCTTGAGCGGAGCAATGTCCTTGCCCACGGACGGGCCTTGGCCACCGACATTGGAAGTGGTGAAAAACACCGGCTCGATAAGATCGAAATCCTGCTCTTCCAGCATCCGCTGCATGAGCACGGAACCGACCATACCGCGCCAACCGATCAGACCTACACGTTTCATCGCAACTACACCTTCTTGAAATGTGGGCCGCTGCTTTAGGGGGTGAAATCAGGCAGCGGGCCCGAGAGATTACAGATTCCGCAGCGCGGCGACTACTGCGTCGCCCATTTCCTGCGTACCGACTTTAGTGCAACCGTTCGACCAGATGTCACCGGTGCGCAAGCCCTGGTCCAATACCAGGCTTACCGCTTTTTCGATGGCATCGGCGGCGGCCTGCTGGTTGAAGCTGTAGCGCAACATCATCGACACCGACAAAATGGTCGCCAACGGGTTGGCGATGCCTTTACCTGCGATGTCCGGTGCCGAACCGTGGCACGGCTCGTACATGCCTTTGTTGTTGGTATCCAGGGATGCCGACGGCAGCATGCCGATGGAACCGGTGAGCATCGACGCCTGGTCGGACAGGATATCGCCGAACATGTTGTCGGTGACGATCACGTCGAACTGCTTCGGTGCCCGCACCAGCTGCATGGCAGCGTTGTCGACGTACATGTGGCTCAGCTCGACTTGTGGATAGTCCTTGGCCACTTCCTCGACGATTTCACGCCACAGTTGGCTGGAGGCCAGCACATTGGCCTTGTCCACCGAGCAGAGCTTCTTGCCACGGACCATGGCCATGTCGAAACCGACACGGGCGATGCGGCGGATTTCGCTTTCGCTGTATGGCAGGGTGTCGTAGGACTGACGCTCGCCGTTTTCCAGGGTGCGGGTGCCGCGTGGCGCGCCAAAGTAGATACCGCCGGTCAGCTCGCGAACGATCAGGATGTCCAGGCCGGCAACGATTTCCGGTTTCAGGCTGGAAGCCTCGGCCAGTTGCGGGTACAGGATCGCCGGACGCAGGTTGCCGAACAAGCCCAGTTGCGCACGAATTTTCAGCAGACCGCGTTCAGGACGGATGTCACGCTCGATGGTGTCCCATTTCGGGCCGCCCACCGCGCCCAACAGTACGGCGTCCGCCGCGCGGGCACGCTCCAGGGTTTCATCGGCCAAAGGCACGCCGTGCTTGTCGATGGCCGCGCCACCGATCACGTCGTGACTCAGCTCGAAGCCCAGGGCGAACTTGTCGTTGGCCAGTTCCAGCACCTTGACCGCTTCGGCCATGATTTCCGGGCCAATACCGTCACCTGGGAGAATCAGAATCTGCTTGCTCATGCGTTCCTCATGTCATCAGTCGGTGCGCCCTCGGGCGCTCCCGGAAAAAGTCTGTTAGTCGCTTATCTTTCAGCCATCAGCACCAACACATCGGTACTGAACGATCCATCGGCTTCAATCTCAAAATATTCGCGCACTTCGTTACCCATCGACTGCTGCAACTCGCGGATCGCCGCGCGCATCACCTGTGGCGTGCGCATGCGCTCGACCCAGGAGCTGTACTCCAATCGCAGCCGCTGGCGGCTGGTGCTGCGGGTATGCAGCCCCGCCTCACTGACCTGGCGCAACCACTCACCGGCGCTATAGTCGCGCACATGGCTGGTGTCGCGCAGCACTTCGACGCTTTGCAGGTAAGTGTCGAACAATGGGCTGCCTGGTGACAACACGTCGATGAAAGCCGCTACGCCACCCGGTTTCAGCACCCGGCGCACTTCCCGCAAGGCCAGGCCGAGATCGCTCCAATGGTGCGCCGAATAGCGGCTGAAAACGAAATCGAACTCGCCATCGGCGAACGGCAGTCGCTCGGCGGCGCCGTTGACCGTGGTCACATTGTTCAAACCCCGATCAATGGCGGCGGCGGCGACCACGTCGAGCATTTGCTGCGACAGGTCGTAGGCCACCACTTCCTTGACCAGCGAGGCCACCTGAAAACTCACGTGACCGGCACCGCAGCCCAGGTCCAGGACCCGCGCCTCGCCCTGCCCCGCCAGTTCGGCCTGCAGCAGCGCGAATTCGGTGCCTTGAGCGTGTACGGCGCTGCTCAGGTAGGCCGCGGCCTGTTCACCGAATTGCTTTTGGACGACCTGGCTGTGCTGGGCGGTGCTGGTCATGGGGACTTCCTTTTTCAGGGTTTGGTCTTGTGGTGCCTGTCCGGGCCCTATCGCTGGCAAGCCAGCTCCTACAGGTTTTGTGAACACCGCTAATCCTGTAGGAGCTGGCTTGCCAGCGATGAGGCCGGCACTAACTAACGAGAATCAAGCGTCGCGAAACAACCACGGCTGGCTGGCACGGTGCTTGGCTTCGAACGCCGCAATCGCATCACCGTCCTGCAACGTCAGGCCAATGTCATCCAGGCCATTGAGCAGGCAGTGCTTGCGGAACGCGTCGATTTCAAAGCTCAGCACTTTGCCGTCCGGGCGGGTCACGGTCTGGGCCTGCAGATCGATCTGCAGCTGGTAGCCCGGATTGGCCTCGACCTGCTGGAACAGCTCGTCGACTTCAGCGTCGCTCAAGATGATCGGCAGCAAGCCGTTCTTGAAGCTGTTGTTGAAGAAAATGTCGGCATAGCTTGGCGCGATGATGCTGCGGAAACCGTACTCTTCCAGCGCCCATGGCGCGTGCTCGCGGCTGGAGCCGCAGCCAAAGTTCTCGCGGGCCAGCAGCACGCTGGCGCCTTGGTAACGCTCGGCATTGAGGACGAAGTCCTTGTTCAATGGGCGCTTGGAGTTGTCCTGATAGGGCTGACCCACGTCCAGGTAACGCCATTCGTCGAACAGGTTCGGACCGAAACCGGTGCGCTTGATCGACTTCAAGAATTGCTTCGGGATGATCTGGTCGGTGTCGACGTTGGCACGATCCAGAGGCGCGACAAGTCCAGTGTGCTGGGTAAAAGCTTTCATGCTGCGCTCCTTTAGATCAATTCACGGACGTCGACGAAACGACCGTTCACCGCGGCGGCGGCGGCCATGGCCGGGCTCACGAGGTGGGTACGACCACCGGCACCCTGGCGGCCTTCGAAGTTGCGGTTCGACGTGGAAGCGCAATGCTCGCCAGACTCCAAGCGGTCCGGGTTCATCGCCAGGCACATCGAGCAACCCGGCTCGCGCCATTCGAAACCGGCTTCGAGGAAAATCTTGTCCAGGCCTTCCGACTCAGCCTGTGCCTTCACCAGGCCCGAACCCGGCACCACAATGGCCTGCTTGATCGTGGAGGCCACCTTGCGGCCCTTGGCGATCACCGCCGCAGCGCGCAGGTCTTCGATCCGCGAGTTGGTGCAGGAGCCGATGAACACGCGGTCCAACTGAATGTCGGTGATCGCCTGATTGGCGGTCAAACCCATGTACTTCAGGGCGCGTTCGATGGAACCGCGCTTGACCAGGTCCATTTCCTTCGCAGGGTCCGGAACGTGCTGGTCGACCGCCAAGACCATCTCGGGCGAAGTGCCCCAGCTGACTTGCGGCTTGATCTGGGTCGCGTCGAGCTCGACAACCGTGTCGAACACCGCGTCGGCATCGGACACCAGGTCTTTCCAGGCTTCGACGGCCAAATCCCATTCCGCGCCTTTCGGGGCGAATGGACGGCCCTTCACGTAAGCCACGGTTTTTTCATCGGCGGCCACCAGGCCAACGCGAGCACCGGCCTCGATGGACATGTTGCAGATGGTCATGCGGCCTTCAACGGACAGGTCGCGAATCGCGCTGCCGGCGAATTCGATGGCGTGGCCGTTACCACCGGCGGTACCGATCTTGCCAATCACGGCGAGCACGATGTCCTTGGCAGTCACGCCAAACGGCAATTGGCCTTCGACGCGAACCAGCATGTTCTTCATTTTCTTGGCGACCAGGCACTGAGTGGCGAGCACGTGCTCGACCTCGGAAGTGCCGATACCGTGGGCCAGGGCACCGAACGCACCGTGGGTCGAGGTATGGGAGTCGCCGCAGACCACGGTCATGCCCGGCAAAGTAGCGCCCTGCTCCGGGCCGATGACGTGGACGATGCCTTGGCGGACGTCATTCATCTTGAATTCGACGATGCCGTATTCATCGCAGTTATCGTCGAGGGTCTGGACCTGCAAACGCGAGACCTGGTCGGCAATGGCTGCGATGCCGCCCTTGCGCTCAGGGGTAGTCGGTACGTTGTGGTCCGGGGTCGCGATGTTGGCATCGATGCGCCAAGGCTTGCGCCCGGCCAGCCGCAGGCCTTCGAACGCTTGCGGCGAAGTCACTTCGTGGATGATGTGACGATCGATGTAGATCAGCGCCGAGCCATCGTCGCGCTGTTTGACCAAATGCGAATCCCAGAGCTTGTCGTAGAGCGTTTTGCCGGCCATCAGACGGTTTCCTCATCAGCTTGTTTCTATGCCCTGGGTCTTGAGTGATTCAATAACCCTTTGGCTTGTGAGGCTGATCCTATGGGGTTAGATTAAATAACTCAAATTCATATTTTTTATGCTTTGGATAACCAACTGGAATACAGCAATGGACCTCGCCAATCTCAATGCCTTTATTGCCATCGCCGAGACCGGAAGCTTCTCCGGCGCCGGCGAGCGACTGCATCTGACCCAACCGGCGATCAGCAAGCGCATCGCTGGCCTGGAGCAGCAATTGAAGGTGCGCCTGTTCGATCGGCTGGGCCGCGAAGTCGGCCTGACCGAGGCCGGCCGCGCCCTGCTGCCCCGGGCCTACCAGATCCTGAATGTCCTCGATGATACGCGCCGCGCCCTGACCAACCTCACCGGGGAGGTGACCGGTCGTCTGACCTTGGCCACCAGTCACCATATCGGCCTGCACCGTTTGCCGCCTTTATTGAGAGAGTTCACCCGGCGTTATCCCGAGGTGGCGCTGGATATCCAGTTTCTCGATTCGGAAGTGGCCTACGAAGAAATCCTCCATGGTCGGGCTGAACTGGCGGTCATCACTCTGGCGCCGGAGCCCCATGCCCTGGTCAAGGCCACACCGGTGTGGGACGACCCGCTGGACTTTGTGGTCGCCCCGGAGCATTCGTTGCTCGGCAACGGCAAGGTCAGCCTCGCGGACATCGCCCGACACCCGGCGGTGTTCCCCGGTGGCAACACGTTCACCCATCACATTGTCCAACGCCTGTTCGAGGCCCAAGGCCTGACGCCGAACATCGCCATGAGTACCAATTACCTTGAAACCATCAAGATGATGGTGTCGATCGGCCTGGCCTGGAGTGTCTTGCCACGCACCATGCTCGACGACCAGGTTGCGCGAATACCTTTACCGGGCATACAACTGACTCGCCAGCTAGGCTATATCCTGCACACAGAAAGGACGCTATCGAATGCAGCACGGGCCTTCATGGCCTTACTGGATGCCCAGATCGATCTGCCAGGGACTCAAGGCTAACTTGTGCTACTCCTATAGAGCCCGAATTTCTGTACCCGAGACCCAATTCAGCTCAAGGCTTGCCAATGCCGAAATCTGTTGACCGTATTCCGCCGATGCCGCGCATCCAGGCGCTTGACCCGAAAAGCTCCGAACAAAGCTGGGAAAGTGCCTCGCAATTGCTGGCCGCGCTCAATGGCGCACGGCTGGGCGCGTGGTATTGGGATATCGAGCGTGGGCAGATCAGTTGGTCCCGGGGCACGCAGGCGCTGTTTGGCTTCGATCCCCGGCAACCGTTGCCGGCCGACCTCGAATACCTCGACTTGCTGCCTGCCGAAGATCGGGCAAAGACCCTTCGCGCCTTCCATGCCGTGATCGCAGGCGCACCGCTCGAGCAAGCGATGCACCACCGCGTTCGCTGGCCCGACGGCAGCCTGCATTGGCTGGAGATCAGCGGCAGCCTGCTGCCGGACAAACTCGGCCGCCCCCGAATGATTGGCGTAATCCGCGAAATCACCCACCAGCGCCTGCGCGAACAGGCGCTGAGCAGTTCGGAAAAACGCTTCGCGACGCTGTTTCACCTGTGCCCGAACATGGTCCTGCTGACGCGCCAGGATGACGGCCTGATCACCGAAGCCAACCAGTATTTCGAAAGCCTGTTCGGCTGGCCGGTACAGGACGCGATCGGCCGCACCACGCTGGAACTGGGCCTCTGGGTGCACCCCGAGCAACGCGCCCAATTGGTCAAGGCCACCAAGGCCAAGGGCGAGCTGACCAATATGGAGGTGCAGTTTCGCGCCAGCAACGGGCAGGTCCACGATGGCATCCTCAGTGCGCAAAAGGTCGAACTCGAAGGCCAGCCCTACCTGCTGAGCACCTTCCTCGACACCACAGAACGCAAAGCGGCCGAACACGCCCTCAAAGACAGCCAGGAGCGCCTCGACCTGGCCCTGGACTCGGCGCAACTGGGCACCTGGGACTGGCACATACCCAGCGGCATGCTGTATGGCTCGGCGCGCGCCGCCCAGTTGCACGGCATGGAGCCCGTTCCATTCCATGAATCCTTCGACGACTTTTTCGAAGGCGTGCCCGGCGAAGAACGCGACACCATGCGCGATGCGTACCGCAGCCTGCGCGAAGGCCCGGCCGGCAACTATCAGCTGACCTATCGGGTGCAAATGCCGGATGGCAGCTCTCGCTACCTGGAAAGCCGCGCCCGCCTCTACCGCGATGAAAACGGTGTCCCCCTGCGCATGGCCGGCACCTTGCTCGACATCACCGACCAGGTCGAGCGCGAACAGCGACTGATAGCGTCCGAAGAGAAATTCGCTACCCTGTTCCAGGTCAGCCCGGACCCGATCTGCGTGACGCGCCAGGACACCGGCCAATTCATCGAGATCAATTCCAGCTTCACCCAGACCTTTGGCTGGAGCGCCGCCGACGTGATCGGCCGCAGCGCCGACGAAATCGGCCTGTGGGACGCTTCGGCAAAAAGCCTGCAGCGGATCGAACAGGTGATTCGCGAACAAGGCCTGAACAATGTGGCAATCCTCGTCCAGCACAAGGATGGGCAATCGCTGACCTGCGTGATTTCCAGCCGTCAGATCAGCGTCAGCGAACAGTCCTGCATCGTTACCACCTTGCGCGACATCACCCAGCAGCAACGCTCGGAAGCGGCGCTCAAGGCCAGCGAAGAGAAGTTCGCCAAGGCCTTCCACTCAAGCCCCGACGCCATCACCATCACCGAACGCGATACCGGACGCTATCTGGAGGTCAACGACGGCTTTTGCCGCCTGACCGGCTACCGCGCCGATGAAGTGATCGGCCGTACCGTGTATCAGGTAGGGATCTGGGCCGAAGAGAAACAACGCTCGATGCTGCTGGCTGAGCTGCAGATCAAGGGCCGGGTACATCACCAGGAAATGCTCGGGCGCAACAAACGCGGCGAATTGCTGACAGTAGAAGTGTCGGTGGAGCCAATCACCCTCAACGAAACCGCGTGCCTGCTATTGACCGCGCGGGACGTCAGCCTGCTGAAAAATGCCGAGGCGCAGATCCGCCACCTGGCCTACCACGACCCGCTGACCAACCTGCCCAACCGCGCACTGCTGATGGATCGCCTGAGCCAGCAGATCGCCCTGCTCAAGCGCCACAACCTGCGCGGCGCCTTGATGTTCCTCGACCTCGACCACTTCAAGCACATCAACGATTCCCTCGGTCATCCGGTAGGCGATACGGTGCTGAAAATCATCACCGCACGCCTGGAAGCCAGCGTGCGCATGGAAGACACCGTCGCGCGCCTGGGCGGCGATGAGTTCGTGGTGCTGCTCAGCGGCCTCGAAGGCTCGCGCAACGAGGTCAGCGCTCAGGTCTGCGAGCTGGCCGATACCATTCGTGAGCTGCTGTCTGAACCGATGTTCCTCGACGGTCAGCGCCTGCAGGTGACGCCAAGTATCGGCATTGCGTTGATTCCCGACCATGGGTCCACGCCGACCGACCTGCTCAAGCGTGCCGATATCGCCCTGTATCGCGCCAAGGATTCAGGGCGCAATACCGCGCAGATGTACCACAACACCATGCAGAAGGCCGCAAGCGAGCGCCTGCGCATGGAAACCGACCTGCGCCTGGCGCTGTCGCGCGGCGAGTTTCGCGTGCACTATCAACCCCAGGTGGACGCCCGGGATAACCGCATTGTCGGTGCCGAAGCGCTGGTGCGCTGGAACCATCCGGAGCTCGGCGCGCAGTCGCCCACCGAGTTCATCAAGGTGCTGGAAGACAGCGGGTTGATCCTGGAAGTTGGCACCTGGATCGTCGACGAAGCCTGCCAGGCCTTCAGGCAACTGATCGCCGATGGCCGGGTGGACCCGCTGAAATTCAGCCTGTGCGTCAACATCAGCCCGCGCCAATTCCGCCAGAATGACTTCGTCGAACGCATCGAAAGCAGCCTCGCCACCTACGGCCTGCCCAGCTCGCTACTGAAGCTGGAAATCACCGAAGGCATCGTCATCCAGAACCTGGAAGACACCATCAACAAGATGCTGCGCCTGAAAAAACTCGGCGTGAGCTTTGCCATGGACGATTTCGGCACCGGTTATTCCTCGCTGACCTACCTCAAGCGCCTGCCGGTCGACACCCTGAAAATCGACCAGTCATTCATTCGCGACGCTACCACCGACCCCAACGACGCCGAGATCATCCGCGCCATCGTCGCCATGGCCCGCAGCCTCGGGCTGAAAATCATCGCCGAAGGGGTGGAGACCTCGGAACAGCTTGAGTTTTTGCAGGGGCTGGGCTGCCATCTCTATCAGGGGTATCTGCATAGCCGGCCGCTGCCGGTGGAAGACCTGCAAAAACTGCTCCTGTAGGAGCGAGCATGCTCCGGGCGGCGTTCCGACGATGGTCGTCAACGATAACGCTGGAAACCTGACACCCCGCGGCGCTCTCAGGTTCATCGCGAGCATGCTCGCTCCTACAAAAATCCCCACCATCGATTCAATCCCTCTTTCCTACATACATTCCGGAAACGTCTGATTTACGCCTGACAGCCTCGTATAGAAACCTTGCGTTGCACTTTGCCTTGCCTCCAATCCTTCGGAGGCAGACGCAATTTGATGGCCAACAGACAAGGAGTTGCAGCTATGGCTAAGGGGTATTTCATTCGCAAGGGCGACAAGACCACTTGCGGCGGCGAGGTGCTGGAAGCTGATACCCGCGTCATGATGTTCGGCTTCGCCCATGCTCGCGCAGGGGATCGGGTTTCCTGTGGCAAAAACGACGAAACCTACGAAATCATCGGCGGCATCTCGTTCATCAACAGTCACGGCAGACTGGTGGCGGGATCGTTGGACAGCCGCAGCAGCTGTCCCTGCAAGGCCGGGCTCATTCCTTCGCTTACCAACTCCACCTATGAGTCCAGACAGGATGCTGCGCCGCCAGTCGCGAGGGGTGCACCTCCGCAGGAGGCCCCGCCCGCTACCACCAACAATCCAGTCGCGCCGCGACAATCCAGCTTCACGTCAGCACGAGCACCCTCACCGACGCTCAGCGAACGGCCAGGGACGGTCTGTGAAAACCTGTGGCGCGGGTATCAGCAAAGGGTCGAAAACGTCGTGGCACCCGGCGGCAAGTTGATCGCCGACCCGAAGGCGCGCAACAAGGCGATCAATGCCGCTTACGCCCAGCTGTGGCGCCACGATCCGTGGTTTCAGTGGGCCGGGTTGGCAGCCTTCGCCTCCAAGCAGGTGGGCTGTGGCTTGCTGCACGCGGCTGACACGATCGAGAAAATGCAGGCGGAAGAGGAGGCAATGCAGCAACTGAAGGACAGCAGCAGGCAAGGGTTGGCGGGGTTGCTCAGCCCCAGTGAGTGGGAAAAACGCGCGATCATTCGCGAGTTTGAGCAGCGCCAACGCGAGTACGAGGAGGCCAATCGTGACAACCCGGTGTGGGGCTTCACCCATTGGGGGGCCGAGAGTCCGTTGTATTACTCGCAACGGATGTACCGGTTTGTGTAAGAGATGCTGGCGATGGGCAATACCTCGCTGTTCTTAGATGTGTATCCGTTGCATGTGTTCTACCAAGAGCGGGGGTTAGAGGCGCTGAAGGATTGCCTGGCTTCTCGGAAAAACATCTATGGCAGTAGTCAGCATCCGGTGCTGTGGCCGGTCGGACAAAAAACACTAGAGTTCGGTACTAGTCAGAAGGAAATTCTCCTGGCTTTCGAGGCTATTGAAGCCGGTAACATCGCCGAAAGCGTTGAGCATCTGGCTTGGCACGAGCAGCGGAACATTCTGCAACCGGCGATGTACAGCGACTGGCGGCTCAACGCGCTGTTGCGCAGTAACCATTTTTCCTACGTCATTGGAATCCCGGCCGGCGCTGCCGAAGCCGTCGAGCTGACGTTGGCCAGTCAGTGCCGGCGCATCGATGACGGACGCACCATTGGATTCAGCAACAGCATCAATGCCAACCTTGCCGATATCAATCAGCGCATGCCCTTCGTGCTCAGGGCGGCGAAGCAGTTTGATGATCTGCTGCAAAGCGAACAGAGCGAGCAGATTGAGCGGTCGATTCGGGATATCGCCCTGGGTGGTGGCGTGCGATGAGCCTGCTGAAGCGCGTGGGCTGGCGACGGGGTGCGTTGGCACTGGCAGTCGCGACCCTCCTGATAGTGGTGGCTACACAAACACTTTCGGATGAGCCGGAAATCGCCTTGCTGATTGGCGAACCTTGGGAAAATATGCGCAAGCGCTCCACCGCAGCGATTGATCCAGCCATCGCCGGCCATTTTTGGGGGCGTTTGCCTAAGTCGGACGCTCGCCTTCGTTTCATCGATTCTCAGTATGGGTTCATAACTCCGCTGGCGCGCTACTTCACGGTTACCTTCAACCGTGACGAGTCAATCAACGGTGTCAATATGTCCCCACAAATAGAGCCACTATTGCTCGACGACACCCTCAAGGTCGTACTGGATCTGCAAGAGCAATGGCGTACAGCCGGCTGGGTACCCATCCGCGTCGAAGAAGACCCACCATTCGCTGACACTCCACTCTGGCGAGCCCAATTGCGCGACGAGAACAAGGGCGGAACATCCTATTGGCATGCTGGCGACAAGTACCAGGTGATGCTGGTGGTCAATCGCTTCTTGGATTACAGGCATCCCACCGAGGAGCGCTACCTCATCAAGCTGTCACTGGCCACGCCATGGACGAATCCCTGACGTTGCGATATCGCGAAAGAGCAAGCCTTGAACATTAAACCCACGCACCAGGGGCCGCCCCCAAATCCATCCCCGGATGCCATCTACACTCAGTAACCATATCGCCTCCGCCGAGATCTCATCAACGTGCCCAGCATCTACCAGATCAAACCTGCATTCCAAAACCTCCTGCGCCCACTGGTCCGGCGCCTGTTCGACAAAGGCACCACCGCCAACCAGATCACCCTGATCGCCGGCATCGGCTCAATCCTGGTGGGCGTGCTGATCGCAGGTTTCGTGCATCACCCCTGGATATTCGTGCTGGTTCCGATCTGGATGCTGGTGCGCATGGCGCTCAACGCCATCGACGGTATGCTGGCTCGAGAATTCGACCAGCAGTCGCACTTGGGGGCCTATCTCAACGAGTTGTGCGATATCACCGCTGACTGCGCCTTGATCCTGCCCTTTGCCCTGCTGCCCGGCGTCAGCCTGTGGCTGGTGCTGCTGGTGACCTTGCTCGCCTTGTTCAGCGAATACAGCGGCGTGCTGGGACCGATGGTCGGTGCTTCGCGGCGCTATGACGGGCCCATGGGCAAAAGTGACCGGGCTTTCGTGTTGGGGGTCGTGGCCGCTGGCATCGTAGCGGGCTGGATCAGCCCATTCTGGATCAACGCGGTGTTCGCGATCATCGCGATGCTGCTGGCTTATACCGTGGTCAACCGGGTCCGCCAGGGCCTCAGGGAAGCACAAATCGACAGCTCTTCAGCCTAAGGAAATGGCAATGCGCGAAGCACAGGAACAGACCTTCACCACCCACGACGGTGTGCAATTGTTTTACCGCCACTGGCCCGGCCCCCCAGAACCGGGAACCCCACGCAAGGCCGTACTGCTGTTCCACCGCGGCCACGAGCATTCCGGGCGTATTGCCCACCTGGTGGATGAACTGGACCTGCCCGGCTTCGATTTTTTCGCCTGGGATGCCCGGGGCCATGGCCTTTCACCAGGCGCTCGGGGCGACAGCCCCAGCTTTGCCACCAGCGTGCGGGACGTGCAGACCTTCTGCGAGCACCTGAGCGCGTCCTACCAGATCGTTGAGGAAAACCTCGCGGTGATCGCTCAGAGCGTCGGCGCCGTGATCGTCGCCACTTGGGCCCACGATTACGCACCGCGCATACGGGCGCTGGTGCTGGCGTCTCCGGCGTTCAAGGTCAAGCTCTATGTGCCCTTCGCCCGCCAGGGCTTGGCACTGATGCGCCGGTGGCGCGGTAACTTTTTCGTCAACAGCTACGTCAAGGCGCGCTTTCTCAGCCATGACCCGCAGCGCGTCGCCAGCTACGACAGCGACCCGCTGATCACCAAGGCCATTTCAGTGAATGTCCTGCTCGGCCTGTACGAGGCCGCCGATCGCGTGGTGGCCGATGCCCAGGCCATAACGATACCCACTCAGTTGTTGATATCCGGGGCCGACTTCGTCGTGCATCGCCAACCCCAGGAACAGTTTTTCGAGCGCCTGGGCACTCTGCACAAGGAAAAACATGTGCTGCCGGGGTTCTTCCACGACACCTTGGGTGAAAAGAACCGTGGACACGCCGTCGCCAGCGCACGACGCTTCATCCTGCAGAACTTCGCGCAACCAAGCGACCGCCCTTCCCTGCTGGCCGCCGATCGCCTGGGCCTGACCTGCGCCGAATCCGAATCATTGGCCGCGCCGCTGCCGCGCAACTCCCTGCGCGAGCTGTATTGGCGCATGACCCGCGCCAGCATGCGCCTGGGTAGCCGACTGTCGTCCGGGATCAAACTGGGCTTCGACACCGGCTTCGACTCCGGCAGCACCCTGGACTATGTCTATCGCAATACCCCCACGGGCACCTCGGCTGTCGGCCGCATGATCGATCGCAACTACCTCGACTCCATCGGCTGGCGCGGCATTCGCCAACGCAAGCTGCACGTCGAAGAACTGCTGCGCCTGGCGATGCAGCAATTACGCGACCAGGGCCGCGAAGTGCGCATCGTCGACATCGCCGCCGGACACGGGCGCTACATTCTCGAAGCCTTGCAGGGTGTCAGCCCGTTACCCGAGTCGATCCTGTTGCGCGACTACAGCGACATCAACGTGCGCGACGGAAGCGCGTTGATCCGCGAAAAAGGCCTGGAAGGGATCGCTCGGTTCGTCAAGGGCGACGCCTTCGACCGTGCCGACCTGGCTGCGCTGGATCCAAAACCTAGCCTGGCGGTGGTCTCCGGACTGTACGAGCTGTTCGCCGACAATCAGATGGTCAGTGCTTCCCTGGCGGGCTTGGCGGACGCGGTGGAACCTGGCGGATACCTGGTCTACACCGGCCAACCCTGGCACCCGCAACTGGAACTGATCGCCCGAGCCTTGACCAGCCACCGTGAAGGCCAAGCCTGGGTAATGCGCCGACGCACCCAAGCGGAGATGGACCAACTGGTGGAGGCGGCCGGCTTTCGCAAGGTCGGCATGCGCGTCGACGAATGGGGTATTTTCAGCGTGGCTCTCGCGCAACGGGTGTCTTGATGCTGCTCAGTGCAACGACGGCACGCGAGCCTGGTCTGCTCAAACCTGCGGTGCTCTGGCTGCTGCTCCTGGCGCCGTTGTTCTTCGGCACCTACGGTTTCGCCACCTGGTTCACCACCCAGCGCGACGATGTTGGCAGCCTGGTGTTCGGCTGGGAAAACCACATGCCGTTCTGGGCCTGGAGCATCGTCCCGTACTGGTCTATCGACTTGCTGTACGGGTTGTCCCTGTTGTTGCCCAACAGTCGCGAAGAACTCAAGCGGCACGCCTTGCGCCTGTTGACCGCGCAACTCATTGCGGTCAGTTGCTTTCTGATCTGGCCGTTGCGCTTCACCTTCGCCCGACCGGAACTGGACGGTGTATTTGGTTGGCTGTTCGACGTACTGGCCGGTTTCGACAAGCCGTTCAATCAGGCGCCATCGCTGCACATTGCGCTGTTGGTCATCCTGTGGACCTGCTATCACAAGCACTTGCAGGGCCTATGGCGCGGATTGATGCATGTCTGGTTTACCCTGATCGGGCTCTCGGTGCTGACCACTTACCAGCACCACTTCATTGATCTGCCAAGCGGAGCGCTGCTGGGCTGGTTGTGTGTCTGGCTATGGCCGCTGGAGGGACCAGGGCCTCTGCACGGTGCCCGGCTGGCGACCGTAAAAAAACGCTGGAGACTGGCGTTGTACTACCTGTCGGGAGCTGCCGTGTTCGCCGCCCCGGCCTTCTACTTAGGGGGGGCCTGGCTGTGGCTGGCTTGGCCTGCGATGGCCTTGCTGTTGGTATCGCTCAATTACGCCGTACTCGACGCAGGAGGTTTTCAAAAGCGTGCCGATGGACGCCTGTCCCCCGCCGCGCGCTGGTTGCTGATGCCCTACGTGGCTGCCGCCTGGCTCAACTCGCGCCTGTGGACCCGCAACAATCCGCAGCCCGACCAGGTGCTCGATGGTGTCTGGCTCGGGCGCATACCGACCCGTCGGGAACTCAAGGGCAGCACCTTTACTGCAGTGTTCGATCTGTGCGCCGAGCTGTCGCTTGATCCGGGGACCGTCGCCTACCGCACACTGCCTGTCCTGGATTTGACCGCCCCCACCACCGCGCAATGCCAGGAAGCCGCACTGGCTATCGAAAGCCTGCGCCAGCACGGACCGCTCCTGGTCTGCTGCGCCTTGGGCTATTCGCGCAGCGCCACGGCCGTAGCCGCCTGGCTGTTGCACACCGGGCGGGCCAGCAGTGTTGCCGAAGCCTTTTTGTTGATCCAGCGCGCGCGCCCGGGAATTGTCCTGGGGCCCTTTCACCGAGAGGCGCTAGAGCCGCTGGCGACCCACATGGAGGCACGCGGTGTCCATTGATATGCAATTGCAGGTGACAGCCAGTCTGTTGCGTCGTGGCGACATGCTGGATCGACTGTCCAACGGGCTTACCTTGTTGGGCGCCTTGTTCGGCCTGAGCCAGTCCCTCCTGGACGGCCAGGGGTTCTGGAGCGCGACCTGCAGCGGTGGGCTGCTGTTGCTCGGCCTGGGGCAAAAATACTGGGCGCTGCGGGTGGCATTCGATGCCGATCTGTTCCAACGCCTTGCCGAGCGAGCTGAAAACCTTCCGGAGCACACCCTGTCCCTGGATCAAGCCCTGACAACGCTGAACCTGCAGCCCGCCGAGCATGGCGGGCGCCCCTGGAGCGAGCGTATCACCGGCGCCCTGAAGCTGTTGCGCAACCAGGCGCTGCTGGTGGCGGCACAGGTGCTGTTGACCCTGTTTTTCATTCTGGCCGACCCTTGGCTGAACTTTGCCGGATAAGGAGTTCCCATGCTCGAACCCGTGGTTGCCACCCTCATCACCTCGGCCGCGCGCATACTGACCGGCGCGCGCAGCCTGTGGCTCGGCTGCGCACCGGAACCTGTACAGCGTATCTACTTTGCCAACCACAGCAGCCATGGCGATTTCGTCCTGCTGTGGGCCTCGCTGCCGCCGACCCTGCGCACCATCACCCGGCCCGTGGCAGGCTCGGACTACTGGCTGAAAAGCCCGTTGCGGCGCTACATCATCAACCAGGTGTTCAACGGCGTACTGGTTGACCGTGAACGCAAGGAACCCGCCGACAATCCCTTGCAACCGATGCTCGATGCCCTGGAAAACGGCGACTCGCTGATCATTTTTCCCGAAGGCACGCGTAACCCCGATGAGGGTTTATTGCCGTTCAAGAGTGGGCTTTACCACCTGGCAAGGCAATATCCCCAGGCGCAGTTGATCCCGGTGTGGATCGCCAACCTCAACCGCGTCATGCCCAAGGGGCGGGTCCTGCCGCTGCCGCTTTTATGCACCATCAGCTTTGGCGCCGCGTTGACCCTGGACGAAGACGAAAGCAAGACGCACTTTCTCGAACGCAGCCGCGAAGCGCTGCTGAGCCTGGCCGGGGAGCATGCCTGACATGGATAGACAAACCCTGATGTTGTTCGGCGGGATTGGCGCGTTTCTGTTGCTGGCCTCGGTGATCGGTTTCGTTCTCAAGCGACGCACCCATGGCGCCCCCAATCCGGTGATCGACAACCTCAACGCCCGGATTAACGCCTGGTGGGTGATGGTACTGGTGATCGGGATCGCCTTCTGGCTCGGCACCACCGCCGTGATCCTGCTGTTCTACACGGTGTCCTTCTACGCCCTGCGCGAATTCATGACACTCACGCCCACTCGCCGCAGCGACTATCCGGCTTTGGTCGCGGCCTTCTACCTGGCCCTGCCGCTGCAATACCTGCTGATTTACTACGACTGGTACGGGCTGTTCTCGATCTTCATTCCGGTCTACGTGTTCCTGCTCCTGCCGATCCTGGCGTCCCTGGGCGGCGACAGCACGCATTTCCTCGAACGCGCCTCGAAAGTCCAGTGGGGCCTGATGATCGCGGTATTCTGCGTATCCCATGTACCCGCCCTGTTGACCCTCGATATTGCCGGTTACGAGGGGCGCAACCTGCTGTTGATCGCCTATCTGGTGATCGTGGTGCAGATGTCGGATGTCCTGCAGTACGTGTGCGGCAAATTGTTCGGCAAACGCAAGATTGCGCCGAACCTGTCGCCGTCCAAGACCGTGGAAGGTTTTGTCGGGGGCATCCTGCTGGCCTCACTGATCGGCTGCGCCTTGTGGTGGATCACGCCGTTCACTGCCTGGCAGTCGCTGCTCATCGCCCTGCTGATCAACCTGCTGGGTTTCGCTGGCGGCATCGTGATGTCGGCGATCAAGCGCGACCGCGGAGTGAAGGATTGGGGGCATATGATCGAAGGCCATGGCGGCATGCTCGATCGCCTGGATTCGGTGTGTTTTGCCGCACCGATTTTCTTTCATCTGGTTCGGTATGGGTGGACTTGATTAAAAGAAACCGTTCCAAAAAAAAAGACCCCGACAAGTCGGGGTCTTTTGCTTCAGCCGGTCAAGTCGTCCTCAGACAACCCTGCCCGGTCCGACTCAATGCTGCAGAGCCGGTTTTTGTGTCCCGTTGATCGGGATGCGCTTGGCTTTGTCTTCTTCGGGAATCACCCGCAACAGGTCGATACTCAACAAACCGTTGCTCAGGTCGGCGGCCTTGATCTGGATATGGTCCGCCAGGCGGAAGGACAGTTTGAAGGCCCGCTGTGCGATACCCTGGTACAGGTAAGTGACGCCCTCGTTCACTTCACGTTTGCCGCCCCCACTGATGGTCAGCACACCTTTTTCCACTTGCAGCTCCAGGTCTTCTTCCTGGAAGCCGGCGGCCGCTACGACGATGCGGTATTGGTCGTCGCCGTGCTTTTCCACGTTATAAGGTGGGTAGGTGCTGCCTGGCTCGTTGCGCAGGGCGGTTTCGAACAGGTCATTGAAACGGTCGAAGCCAACCGAGGAACGGAACAGTGGTGCCATGGAAAATGCAGTACTCATGATTCAAATCTCCTGAAAACAGATCAGCAAGTTTTTTTGTCTCCGCGACCCGAATTCGGCATCGCGTAATCCTTAGATAGGGACCGCTGATTGGTTTTCAAGAGATTATTTTCTGCATTTTTTACAAAAAATTTCAGGCTGCTTCAGCCACCTGCAGCCCCAGCAGACGCGAAACCTGATCCAGCTCGGTCTCACGGCGCAGGACGCTGAACAACTCGACCGCCTCAGGATAATTGCGGGTCAACATCGCCAGCCACTGCTTCAAGCGGCCCGGCGATTGACGCGCTGTCATCTGAGCCTTGGCCTGCAGCCAGAAATCCTGGATCAGCGGCAGCAGCTCGGCCCAGGTCATCTCGACAACCTCTTCACCGGCCTTCGCCGCCGCGATTTGCCGGGCCAGATCGGGGCGCGAAACCAGGCCGCGACCGAGCATGATGTCTTCCACGCCGCTGATTTCGCGGCAACGGCGCCAGTCTTCGACGCTCCAGATATCACCGTTGGCGAACACCGGCACCTTGACCACGTCCTGTACCCGCGGGATCCACTCCCAGTGGGCAGGTGGCTTGTAGCCGTCAGTCTTGGTCCGGGCGTGGACCACGATATGCTCGGCACCGCCTTCAGCCAGCGCCGTGGCGCAGACCAGCGATCCGTCCGGGCTATCAAAGCCCAGGCGCATCTTGGCCGTTACCGGGATGTGCGCCGGAACGGCGCGACGGACATGCTCGACGATCTGGTTGAGCAGCTCTGGTTCCTTGAGCAGCACAGCGCCGCCCCGGGACTTGTTCACGGTCTTGGCCGGGCAGCCGAAATTGAGGTCGATCACCTCGGAACCCAGCTCGCAGGCCAGCGCGGCGTTTTCCGCCAGGCACACCGGATCGGAACCCAGCAACTGCACGCGCAGCGGCACACCAGAAGCAGTCCGGGCGCCGTTCAGCAGTTCCGGGCCGAATTTATGGAAATAAGCAGGCGTAAGCAGTTGATCGTTGACCCGAATGAACTCGGTCACGCACCAATCGATACCGCCCACTCGGGTCAGCACGTCGCGCAGGATATCGTCGACCAACCCCTCCATGGGTGCCAAGGCAATTTGCATGAAAAACACACTCAACGAAAAACGTGCGGCAGTTTACTGGATATCGCGAGAAATCGCAGAACCCTGTAGGAGCGAGCCTGCTCGCGATGAACCTGAGAGCGCTGCGGGGTGTCAGGTTCCCAGCGTAATCGTTGACGACCATCGCGAGCATGCTCGCTCCTACAGGGGGGTGTCAGGCCGGGGCTTGCAGCGCCGGGCCATAGCCTTCGATGAACTCGGCAGGCATGCGCTTGGGCTTGCCGGTGGACAGCTCGATGCAAACGAACGTGGTTTGCGCGCGCAGCAAGGTCGAATTATCGCTGGGACGCTTCAACTGGAAATGCCGGGTCATTTTCAGGCGCTGGTCCCAATCGACGATCCAGGTCGCCAACTGCAACTCGTCGCCTTCATAGGCGGCCGCCAGGTAATCGATTTCGTGGCGCACCACCGCCATTGCCCGGTCCAGCCGACGGTATTCGACCAGATCCAGGCCGAGGCGCTGGGAGTGGCGCCAGGCACAACGTTCGAGCCAGGTTACGTACACCGCGTTATTGGCGTGCCCCAGCCCGTCGATGTCCTCGGCGCCCACTTGCAGATCAATGATAAACGGCGTTGCCCGATCCCAGCCCATGCCCCACTCCCCGGTCAGATTGATTCGACCGGGGCAGTGTAACGGATGCTCAAGCCGATTGGCGCGATTGCAGGCTGCGACCGGCCAGCAGTGATAACACGCCATCAATCACCCGCGGGTCAGCCAGCACCCGCTGATGACCGCCTTCCTGCAAACGCAGCAGACGACTGTCGAACCAGGCTTCGTGGATCAGTTGTGATTCCTTGACCGGGACATGGGTGTCGTCCTCGGCGTGCACGATCAGGCCAGGCATGTCGAGCTGGTAGTGCGCGACATCCAGCATCGCCGCGCGCATACCGACGTCAGATTCGACCTGGCGGATGAACGCCGAGCGGGCTTTCGGGGGCAGCCCCACGTAGCGGGCGAAACCGCGCAATACCCCGAGAATCCGCGCCGGGGCGGCAATGCTGACCAGGGTTTCGGTGCGCAGGCCCATTTGCACGGCAAGCATGGCACTGGCGCCGCCCATGGAGTGGCCGATGACTGCTTGCAGCGGCGGCAATTCGGCGGCGGCTTCCAGCAGGGCTCGGGCGAACAGCACGACATTCGCCTCGCGCCCGGGCGAGCGACCGTGCGCCGGGCCATCCAAAGCGACAACCGAATACCCGGCATCGACCAGCGCCGTGATCAGGCTGGCAAACTGTGTGGGCCGACCTTCCCAGCCGTGCATCAAAAGCACTGCCGGGCCTTGCCCCCAGCGCAACGCTGAAAGGCCGAAACGCAAAGTAATGCGTTCGGATTTGGCCAGCAGCGGCAGTTCCCAATCACGCGGTGGAAAATCGCGCGGCGTCATGAACGCCAATCGCATTTTGCTCGCCACCAGCTTCGGGGCGAACCAGCCCAAGGTGCCATTAACGCCACGAACCCACTTCAACGTGCTCATCGCATTCTCCCCAGGCCGCAGCCTTCAGGTCAACGCACCGCCGACTTGGCCGCGCGCAGCAAACGATCGGATAAATCACCGGGGCCCAGCGCCCGTGCCAGCGCCAGGCCGCCCACCATCAAGGCCAGATCAGCCAGGGCTTTGTCGGTGTCTTCAGGACTGGCCGCCAATTGCGCGACCATCAACTCCATGTGTTCATTCAGTGCAATTCGAAACGCCTCGGGCAGGCGTCCGAGCTCACCGATCGAGGCCGGGATCGGGCACGCAGACTCGCTGGAATCGCGGTGTTTGCGTGACAGATAAAACGCTGCAACCAACGCGCGACGCTCTTCACCGGTCAACTCGGCATCCATGTCGGCAATCAGGTCACGGCGGTGACCCAGCAACTGCTTGAACGCTTCCAGCATCATCGCGTCCTTGCTTTCGAAGTGCGCATAAAAGCCGCCGACGGTCAGGCCGGCCGCACCCATCACTTCGCCAACGCTTGGCTCGGCCGGACCACGCTGGATCAGCGCGGCGCTGGCTGCCTTGAGAATGCGTTCGCGGGTTTGAGCTTTTTTATCGTTCATCGTTGCCTCCGAATATTACGACTAGAATATTATTCTCATAATAATTTTCTGCAAGTCGTGGATGTGACCGCTGGTCTGAAGAACAGTTTGGGAGAAAGAGGGAGATTTGGCCAAACGCCAGACAAACAAAAGGGCCATTCAATAATTGAATGACCCTTATAAAATCCCGCAGAGCGGGTAATCGTGGCGTCCCCTAGGGGACTCGAACCCCTGTTACCGCCGTGAAAGGGCGGTGTCCTAGGCCACTAGACGAAGGGGACGCAAACCCTTCTATACAATGATCAGCGCTGAGAACTGATCGATTCAAGGCCGGTGTGGCCAGACCTTGAACTGTAAAATTGGTGGAGCTAAGCGGGATCGAACCGCTGACCTCCTGCATGCCATGCAGGCGCTCTCCCAGCTGAGCTATAGCCCCAGATTTTTCGCCTCGCGGCGGAGCGAGATCTTGCAACATCGCTTCTGTAAAACTGGCGTCCCCTAGGGGACTCGAACCCCTGTTACCGCCGTGAAAGGGCGGTGTCCTAGGCCACTAGACGAAGGGGACGCAAACCCTTCTATACAACTGATCAACGCTGAGTGTTGATCGCCTCGAGGCCGGTGTGGCCAGACCTCGAAGTGTAAATTGGTGGAGCTAGACGGGATCGAACCGTCGACCTCTTGCATGCCATGCAAGCGCTCTCCCAGCTGAGCTATAGCCCCTCATCGTTGATGTTGCCGTTGGCTTCATCGCTGAGGACGGGGCGAATCTTAAGGGCGTATCGAAAGTCTGTCAAACTTATTTTTCAAAAAATTTAAAATTTTTTGCCGACATAACAATCACTTACCGCCCTCCCCTCGAAAAATCGGGTTGTTTGCGAGGAACGCAGACCCGTAGGAGCTGCCGAAGGCTGCGATCTTTTGACGTTGGCTTTTAAAAGCAAGATCAAAAGATCGCAGCCTGCGGCAGCTCCTACAGTGGGAATCAGGCAATAGCGCCCAACAGCTTTTCCCACTCCTTGTTTTCTTTCTTCGACACGCCACCCAGCAGGTCGATCGCCTGGCGCAGGCGGAATCGGGTCAGGTCCGGCCCGAGGATTTCCATCGCATCGAGCACCGACACCGAGCTGGCCTGGCCGGTGATCGCGGCGAACATCAGCGGCATGGCATCACGCAGCTTCAACTCCAGGGATTCGACCACTGCCTGAATGGTCGCGGTAATGCTGTCTTTCTCCCACTGGCGCAGGCTTTCGAGCTTCCACAGGATCAACTGCATCAACTGGCGAACCTGATCGCCCGAGAGCTTTTTCGATTCGAACAGCCTGGCGTCCGGATTCACGCCACCGGCAAAGAAGAATCCGGCCAGCGGTGCAACCTGGCTGAACGTCTCGACGCGGCCCTGCACGTGCGGCGCGATCTTCATCATGTATTCGGCATTGAATGCCCACTTCTGCACGCGCGCAGCGAACTCTTCCACCGGCAGGTCACGCAACCACTGGCCGTTGAGCCAGGACAGTTTCTCGATGTCGAAAATCGGTCCGCCGAGGGAGACGCGCTTGAGGTCGAAGTTATCGACCATTTCCTGCAGCGAGAACTTCTCGCGCTCGTCCGGCATCGACCAGCCCATCCGGCCCAAGTAGTTGAGCATCGCTTCGGGCATAAAGCCCATGCGCTCGTAGAACGTCACCGAAGTCGGGTTCTTGCGCTTGGACAGCTTGCTCTTGTCCGGGTTACGCAGCAGCGGCATGTAGCACAGCTCCGGTTGTTCCCAGCCGAAGTATTCGTACAAGAGGATCAGTTTCGGCGCCGATGGCAGCCACTCTTCGCCGCGCAATACGTGGGTGATGCCCATCAGATGGTCATCGACCACGTTGGCCAGGAAGTACGTCGGCAGGCCGTCGGTCTTCATCAGGACTTGCATGTCCATGCGATCCCACGGGATTTCAACGTCGCCACGCAGCATGTCCGGCACCACGCACACGCCTTCGCTCGGCACCTTCATGCGGATCACGTGCGGTTCACCAGCGGCCAGGCGGCGCGCCACTTCTTCCTTGGACAGCAACAGCGCTCGGCCGTCGTATCGTGGGGTTTCGCCACGGGCCATTTGTTCGGCGCGCATCTGGTCCAGCTCTTCGGCGGTGCAGAAGCACGGGAAGGCATGGCCCATGTCAACGAGCTGCTGACAGTACTTCTGATAGATCTCGCCGCGCTCGCTTTGACGATACGGACCGTGGGGACCGCCGACGTCCGGGCCCTCGCTCCAGTCGATACCCAACCAGCGCAGGGCATCGAAAATCTGCTGCTCGGACTCGCGGGTCGAACGCAGCTGGTCGGTGTCTTCGATCCGCAGGATGAACTCACCGCCGTGCTGCTTGGCAAAGCAGTAGTTGAACAATGCGATGTAAGCGGTACCTACGTGGGGGTCCCCGGTAGGCGATGGCGCGATGCGCGTGCGGACGGTGGTCATGGCAAGTCTCGAAAAGAAGATCAAACAAAGGGCGAATGGTAACAGGCGACACCCGCCCCGCTCCAGTGAACAGGGCATTTAAGCCAAGTTTGCGTCTACAACGCCTGTATGCCGTGGTGAATGGCCGAATATCAGCCGATGGCATTTACCGTTTATCGGCTGTGTGCCAGATTCACCAGCTGATAACTTTCCTTACATATTCTCGACTACAGTTTGCCCCATGCCTGCCCAACTCAAGCGTCGCCTGTCCCTCTTCCTGTTGATTGTCCTGCTGATCGCCGGGGGCTTTCTCGCCCATTGGTTTTTCAACGGGCGGTTTTATGAAAGCACCGATAACGCCTATGTCCAAGGCGAAATCACCCGCGTGTCGAGCCAGTTGGGGGCGCGCATCGATGAGGTGTTGGTGCAGGACAACCAGCACGTCGAGAAAGGCCAGTTGCTGATAAGGCTCGAAGGCGATGATTTCCGCCTCGCCGTCGACCGCGCCAATGCGACGCTCGCCACCCGCCAGGCCGAACGCCTGCAAGCCCAGAGCAAACTGACCCAGCAGGCCAGCCTGATTGCCGCCAGCGACGCGCAAGTCGCGTCCAGCCAGGCGAGCCTGGGCCGTTCACAGATAGATCTGACCCGCGCCGAAACCTTGCGCAAGCCCGGTTATGTCTCGGAAGAACGCGTGACCACGCTCTCGGCCGACAACCACATTGCCCGCTCACAGCTGCTCAAGGCCCAGGCGGACGCTCAGGGCCAGCGCCAGCAAATCAACGCGTTGAGTGCCGAAATCAAACGCCTCGACGCGCAGATCGCCAATGCCAGGGCCGACCTGGCCCAGGCCGAGCTGAACCTCTCCCGCAGTGAAATCCATGCACCGATCAGCGGCCTGATCGGCCAGCGTGCCGCGCGCAATGGCCAATACGTGCAGGCCGGCGCCTATCTACTGTCGGTGGTGCCTGATGAAGACATCTGGATTCAGGCCAACTTCAAGGAAACCCAGATTGGCCACATGCAGCCCGGACAGAAAGCCGAGCTGACCTTCGACGCCTACGGCGACACGCCGATCGAAGCCCGGGTCGACAGCCTGTTCGCCGCCTCGGGCGCGCAGTTCAGCCTGTTGCCGCCGGACAATGCCACGGGCAACTTCACCAAAGTCGTGCAACGGATCCCCGTGAAGCTGACCTTCGCCGCCGATAACCCGTTGCGCGGCAAGATCCGCCCGGGCATGTCGGTGACCGCCAAGGTGAATATCAAGGACGCCCCGGAAGATCTCACCACCAAAGTGAGCAGCAAAGACACCCTTGACGATGGCCGGTGATCAACTGATCCGCCCGGTCGGGGAACCGACCCGGCGGGACTGGATCGCGGTGATGAGCGTGATGCTCGGCGCCTTCATGGCGGTGCTCGACATCCAGATCACCAATTCATCGCTCAAGGATATTCAGGGGGCGCTGTCGGCCACCCTGGAAGAAGGCTCGTGGATTTCCACCTCGTACCTGGTGGCGGAAATCATCATGATCCCGCTGACCGCATGGCTGGTTCAGCTGTTATCAGCGCGACGCCTCGCGGTGTGGGTTTCCCTGGGTTTTCTCGTTGCCTCGCTGCTGTGCTCCATGGCCTGGAGCCTGGAAAGCATGATCGTCTTTCGCGCACTGCAGGGCTTCACGGGCGGCGCGCTGATTCCGCTGGCCTTCACCCTGACCCTGATCAAACTTCCCGAACATCACCGCGCCAAAGGCATGGCCATGTTTGCGATGACGGCAACCTTCGCGCCATCGATCGGCCCGACGCTCGGTGGCTGGCTGACGGAAAACTGGGGCTGGGAATACATTTTCTACATCAACATACCGCCTGGCCTGCTCATGATCGCCGGGCTGATGTACGGCCTGGAAAAGAAAGCGGCCCACTGGGAATTGCTTAAAAGCACCGACTACGCCGGCATCGTTACCCTGGGCGTCGGCCTTGGCTGTTTGCAGGTGTTCCTGGAGGAAGGGCATCGCAAGGACTGGCTCGAGTCCAACCTGATCGTGGCCTTGGGCAGCATCGCGCTAATTAGCTTGATCACTTTTGTGATCGTACAGTTTTCCAAGCCCAATCCGCTGATCAACCTCGGCATCCTGGGCAATCGCAACTTCGGTTTATCGAGTATTTCCAGCGTCGGAATGGGGGTTGGCCTGTACGGTTCGATTTATTTGTTACCGCTGTACCTGGCGCAGATCCAAAACTACAACGCCCTGCAGATCGGCGAAGTGATCATGTGGATGGGCGTGCCGCAGCTGTTCCTGATTCCCCTGGTGCCGAAATTGATGAAGGTGGTCTCGCCGAAATGGTTGTGCACGATCGGTTTTGGCTTGTTCGGCCTGGCAAGTTTCTACTCCGGCGTGCTCAACCCGGACTTCGCCGGGCCACAGTTCAACCAGATCCAGATCATTCGCGCATTGGGCCAGCCGCTGATCATGGTCACCATTTCGCTGATCGCCACAGCGTACATCCTGCCCCAGGATGCGGGGTCGGCTTCGAGCCTGTTCAACATCCTGCGTAACCTCGGCGGCGCCATTGGCATCGCCCTCCTCGCCACCCTGCTGGATGCACGGACCAAGACCTATTTTGATTATTTGCGCGAGTCCATCGTGCCAAGCAATCCACAGGTGGCCGAACGCCTGGCCACGTTGACCAACACCCTGGGCAACGAAACAGCGGCTTTGGGCAAACTCAGTGAGATCGCCCACCAGCAGGCGTCAATCATGGCCTACAACGATGCGTTTCATTTTGTCGGGATTGCGCTGGGGATCAGCATGTTGGCGGTGTTGTTGACCAGGACATTGCCGGCAGGGTTGAAGGCTGGGGAAGCACATTGAGACCGAGTCGCGGCCTTCGCGAGCAGGCTCGCTCCCACAGGAATTACGCTAAACCTTGTGGGAGCGAGCCTGCTCGCGAAGAGGCCCGCGCACGCAACGCAAACCTCAGACTGTAATCAAGCGCTCGCGCAACTTGGCAATCTCGTCACGCATCTGCGCCGCCGCTTCGAATTCCAGGTCACGCGCCAACTGGTACATCTTCTCTTCCAACGCCTTGATACGCTTGGCGATCTCACCCGGCGAGCGCAACTCGGCTTCGTACCGGGCGTTTTCCTCGGCGGCCTTGGCCATGCCCTTGCGCTTCTTGCTGCGCGAACCCGGCACGGTGGCGCCTTCCATGATATCGGCAACGTCCTTGAACACGCCCTTGGGCGTGATGCCATTGGCCAGGTTGAAGGCGATCTGCTTGTCGCGGCGACGCTCGGTTTCGCCGATCGCCCGCTCCATGGAGCCAGTGATCCGGTCGGCATACAGAATCGCCCGGCCATTGAGGTTACGCGCCGCCCGACCGATGGTCTGGATCAGCGAACGCTCGGAACGCAGGAAGCCTTCCTTGTCGGCATCGAGGATCGCCACCAGCGACACTTCCGGCATGTCCAGGCCCTCGCGCAGCAAGTTGATCCCCACCAGCACATCGAAGGTGCCAAGGCGCAAGTCGCGGATGATTTCCACCCGCTCCACGGTGTCGATGTCCGAGTGCAGATAGCGTACGCGCACACCGTGATCGGCCAGGTAGTCAGTCAAGTCCTCGGCCATGCGCTTGGTCAGCGTCGTGACCAGCACTCGCTCTTCCAGGGCGACGCGCTTGGTGATTTCCGACAGCAAATCGTCGACCTGGGTCAGTGCCGGGCGGATCTCGATCTGCGGGTCCACCAGACCGGTCGGACGCACCACCATGTCAATGACGCGCCCAGCGTGCTCGGCCTCGTAATTGCCTGGCGTCGCCGAGACAAAAATCGTCTGCGGGCTGATGCTTTCCCACTCATCGAAACGCATCGGCCGATTGTCCAGCGCCGATGGCAGGCGGAAGCCATATTCCACCAACGTCTCTTTACGTGAGCGGTCGCCTTTGTACATGGCGCCCACTTGCGGCACGCTGACGTGGGATTCGTCGATCACCAGCAAAGCGTCGGACGGCAGGTAATCGTACAGGGTCGGCGGCGGCGCCCCGGCTTCGCGACCGGACAGGTAGCGCGAGTAGTTCTCGATGCCATTGCAATAACCCAGCTCAAGAATCATCTCCAGGTCAAACCGGGTGCGCTGTTCCAGGCGCTGCGCCTCCACCAGCTTGTTGTTGGAACGCAGGTAGTCCAGGCGCTCCTGCAACTCGACCTTGATCCCTTCAACGGCATCCAGCAAGGTTTCCCGAGGTGTCACGTAGTGGCTTTTCGGGTAGAAGGTGAAGCGCGGCAGCTTGCGAATGACTTCACCGGTCAACGGATCGAAGGCCGACAGGCTCTCCACTTCGTCATCGAAGAGCTCGATGCGGATCGCTTCGAAATCTGATTCCGCCGGGTGGATATCGATCACATCGCCGCGCACCCGGAACGTCGCACGGGCAAATTCCATGTCGTTGCGGGTGTATTGGAGGTCAGCCAGGCGGCGCAACAATTCACGCTGGTCAAGCTTGTCGCCACGATCCACGTGCAAAACCATCTTCAGATAGGTTTCCGGGCTACCCAGACCGTAGATGCACGACACCGTGGTGACGATGATCGCGTCCTTGCGTTCCAGCAAAGCCTTGGTCGCGGACAGCCGCATCTGCTCGATATGGTCGTTGATCGAGGCGTCTTTCTCGATGAAGGTGTCCGAAGACGGCACGTACGCTTCAGGCTGGTAGTAGTCGTAGTAGGAAACGAAGTACTCGACGGCATTGTTCGGGAAGAACGCCTTGAACTCGCCGTACAACTGCGCCGCCAGGGTCTTGTTCGGCGCCAGTACCAGGGTCGGGCGCTGTACCTGGGCGATCACGTTGGCGATGCTGAAGGTCTTGCCGGAACCTGTCACACCGAGCAAAGTCTGGTGCGCCAGACCGGCCTCAATGCCCTCGACCATCAGGCGGATGGCCTCTGGTTGATCGCCGGCAGGCTCGAAGCGGGTGACTAGCTGGAATTCAGACATGTAAAACCTCTGGGATCACTCTTGCCAGAAAAACCGGCACGAACGAGAAAGACCGCAAACGACCGATGTCGCCCGAGGAAAAAACTGGATTGCGCTCAATGTGGAGCCGATTGCGGGCGCTTTCAAGGTAAACGTCCTACAACGCGTAAAGCCTTTGACGGCGCTAATCGACTAATGGTCGAAAAATAATAGAAAAAACTTACCTTAAAAGCCGATTCGTCTGTCGCCATCCCTCGCGGATGGCCTCTATACTAGCTCCCCGTTTGTGCACCGCTCTAGTGCATTCGGCTGGAGCGCGACACGTCCCTCCATTCTCCATTCAGAGCCGCCGCAAAAATGAGCCTGTTCTCCGCTGTCGAAATGGCACCACGCGATCCAATCCTGGGCCTCAACGAAGCATTTAACGCCGATACCCGTACCAACAAGGTCAACCTGGGAGTCGGTGTTTATTGCAACGAGGAGGGGAAAATCCCACTCCTGCGCGCCGTTGTCGAAGCCGAAACCATTCGCGTCGCTCAACACGCTTCCCGTGGCTACCTGCCAATCGACGGCATCGCCGCCTACGACCAGGCCGTGCAAAAATTGCTGTTTGGCAATGATTCGCCACTGATCGCCGCTGGCCGAGTCATCACCACCCAGGCCGTTGGCGGTACTGGCGCACTGAAAATCGGTGCCGACTTCCTCAAGCAACTGCTGCCGAACGCCGTCGTGGCGATCAGCGACCCAAGCTGGGAAAACCACCGCGCGCTGTTTGAAACCGCCGGCTTCCCGGTGCAGAACTATCGCTACTACGATGCCGCCACCCATGACGTGAACCGTGCTGGTTTGCTGGAAGACCTGAACGCCCTGCCGTCCGGCTCGATCATTGTGTTGCACGCTTGCTGCCACAACCCGACCGGTGTGGACCTGAGCCCAGCGGACTGGAACAACGTTCTGGAAGTGGTAAAAGCCAAGGGTCACGTGCCGTTCCTCGACATGGCATATCAAGGTTTCGGCGACGGCATCGATGAAGACGCCGCTGCCGTGCGCCTGTTCGCCGAATCGGGCCTGACCTTCTTTGTTTCCAGCTCGTTCTCCAAATCGTTCTCGCTGTACGGCGAGCGCGTTGGCGCCCTGTCGATCGTCAGCGAATCGAAAGAAGAAAGCGCGCGCGTACTGTCGCAAGTCAAGCGCGTGATCCGCACCAACTACTCCAACCCGCCAACCCACGGTGCAAGCATCGTCGCCGCCGTACTCAACAGCCCGGAGCTGCGCGCCCAGTGGGAAGCGGAGCTTGCCGAAATGCGCCTGCGCATTCGTGGCATGCGCACGCAAATGGTCGAGACCCTGGCGAAAAACGCGCCGCAGCGTGACTTCAGCTTCGTCGGTCGCCAGCGCGGCATGTTCTCGTACTCTGGCCTGAGCGTTGAACAAGTGCATCGCCTGCGCAATGAGTTCGGCATCTACGCCCTGGACACCGGCCGTATCTGCGTGGCTGCCCTGAACCAGAGCAACATCAAGGTTGTAACGGATGCAATTGTTCAGGTGATCTGATTGGTCTGCTGATGCGAAAAACGGGAAGCCTCTGGCTTCCCGTTTTTTGTTTGGCGCAGATAATTTTCAGCAACCAGAGCGAGCCCTCTAAACTGCACACATCCATCCACTGCAGGAGCGAGCATGCTCGCGATGGTCGTTAACGATGACTCGGAAAACCTGACGCCCCGCGGTGCCCTCAGGTTCTTCGCGAGCATGCTCGCTCCTGCAAGGTGTGGTGTACACCCGAGATTTCTTACGAGAGCCGATATGAAAAACGATGACCTACGCGCTGATCGCGATGACCTGGACGACTTCATCCCCCGCACCCCGGCCAGACAACGCGGCAACAACCTGGTGATGCAAGTCGCTGCCGGCGTGTTTCTCGGCGGCTTGGCCCTGTGGCTGGTGCAACTGGGTGCGACGGCGCTCTACGCCAAACTGATGCTTGGCACCATTACCTTCGGCGGCTAGGAAAGTTCGGTCGCGCGCTGGCTGGCGGCATCGTCATAGGCGACATACAGCGATTCAGCGACCTGGCTCTTGATCGCCTTGGTGCTTTCCAGGCCCAGGACAAAACCCTCGGCCTTGCCCCCTGCACGGTTCAACTCATCGGCGCTGCTGGCCTGGGTGATTGCATCGAACAGTTTTTCGGCGTGCGGGCCGACCCCTTTGGGCAGGCTGATTTGCGCGATGCTCATGGGAATACCCCATTGTGTCGAAGCTTTGTAACGGTCAAGCAAGTCATGGCACGTACCTTATCGGCGAATGGCCGGCAGCGCGTGGAACCACTTCCGGGTCGCCATGTTAGCCCTCGCCAGCAATTCCGGTAACCGCCAATCAGCGATAAATCACCGTCCGTCCCGATGAAACCCCGATTTTACTATCAGGTGCTTGACTTCTCTTTTTGAATCAGTAACATAGGCGCCATTCCGCGATAGCTCAGTTGGTAGAGCAAGTGACTGTTAATCACTGGGTCCCTGGTTCGAGTCCAGGTCGTGGAGCCAGACAGCAATATCGAAAAGCCCCTGAATCGAAAGGTCCAGGGGCTTTTTTGTGGTCGTTGCTTCGTCCTGAATAAGGTTTACACCTTCTGGCTTCTTATCAGGAAGGTGCAATGGATACGGGCACAAAACGCAGTCAACGAGATTACACACTGACTTTTAAATTGTCGGTCGTCGATCAAGTCGA